>NZ_CP058348.1:304714-609428 GCF_013752535.1 Bdellovibrio sp. KM01 | reverse complement strand
TTTCAATGCGCGTTCACGGACATCTGAAGTTTCCAGAATCCCCTGCTTTTCACCAAGGGTGAAGTCTGCATGAGCTGCACAAACATTGGTCAGGAGTGATAACTCTTCGATCTCTGCGATCCATTCTTTTACCCGGCGCATGTGTTTGCCCAGCAAATCAACGGTGTCGTAAGCGATCTGTTTGAGGCTTTCAAGCAAGGCTTCCTCGGTCTTCTGATCAGCAACCAGAATATCTTCAATTCCTTCCGTCAAAGTCTCATAGATTCCGTTTTCAAATCTCATTTCACGCGCACGAATGCGCTGATGAGCATTGACGAAAATAGTAAAGCTTCCATCGTCTTCTTTTTTATGGGATTCAATTTTACATAGAGTACCGACAGTATGCATATCCTCGGGCTTTTCCACAGTGCCGTCAGGATTTTTCTGAGTCAGTAAAACGATCCACTTTTGGTTGGTTAAGGCTTTTTGCAAAGCTTGGATACTGCGGTCTCTTCCAACCCGCAAAGGCATGCTGACACCGGGAAACAGAACGGCATTTCTTAGCGGAATAACTGGAAGGTAGCCAGATACGAATGACATGGTCTCACCTTTCCCCTGCTGTGAGTGCAGGGTCATAAGTTAATCATGTATCCGATTTAGAAAGCGTCAAGGTGAGGGTTAATAAACAATGCCCACATCTTTGATGCGAGACAGATAATATCGTTTATTGGTATTTTCTCTCTGACAAAGGGCCATAAGATAGTCGCCATCTGGATTACGTACGATTCCAATGGGGCTCACACGGCGCGTTTCGCCCTTAGCTGAGCCGCCATCATATACGAGGTCCAAATCTTTTTTGGTGTGAATGGATTCAATCATCGTCTTTAGGTTGGTGTCATTTACGGTGTGCATAGCATAATCTTTCCACCATAATTTTTTACCCTGACTTTTGATAGCTTGCTCAAGAGTGGCACCATCACCCATTTTCTTGAAACATTCCAAGCCGACATAAAGACAAGCTTTCGCATCATCATAGGCCCGATGTGCCTGACCACCATCAATGTTCAAATGCTTGATCAATGTTTGCAGTTTGTGATTTTCAACACCATGAATCCATTTACGCGAAAGAAGGCTGGTGCAAAGAGCGGGTTCTGTCGGTAACGACAATCCGGCTTTTTCAAAATCAATAGAAAGAAATCCCAGATCAAAGGGAGCATGGTGAGCCATGACCACAGAGCCCTTAAAAAACTCGTGGATTTGATGAATTTTATCTTCCATGACAGGCGCATCAGCCACCATCATATTCGTGATGCCGTGGATCCCGATGATATAGTCGCTCATCAGTTCGCGGGGTTTCAAAAGAAACTGCAGACGATCCACTTCCTGCCCTTTAAAGTACTTCACTGCTCCGAACTCGACGATGTCGTAGCCAACTGGGTAGGCTCCGCTGGTTTCCGTGTCGAAAGCAATATACGTGTACTCATCTAAAGGAAGTTCTAAATTCATGGGGCTTTCATACCCCGTTCCTAGGCTTTTGGTCCAGCTCCACGACGGCTTTTCTTTTATTTTGTACTTTCTTCGTTCACAATGAAACCCACTATCTATGCGAAGATACATCAGTTTTATCATTATACTCTTGGGTCTGAATTCAGCGGCTTTAGCTGCGGAAAACACTCCAACCTTTAAAATGACCGGTGACGTGTCACTGCTGTCTCAATACGTTGAATACGGATTGAACCAATCAGACGGCTCGCCCGCCTTGCAAGGTTCTTTCTGGTTTAACTTTGGACCTCAATTCCGCATGGGACTTTGGGGTTCGAACACGAACTTTAAAAACAGCGATGATCATTTCAACCTTCGAGCCAATGCGGATATCAAAATCGATTTCAGCCAGGAATCGAATGCGGTGATTATGTATTCCTATAGCACTTACTATAAAGAAGGTGCTCGCAACGGGAACATTTTGGGACTTCATTTAAACTTTGGAACTTACCGCGTTACTTTAGACAACTTAAGTAACTGGGAAGGAACAAAACAACGTTCGATGAGAATTGGGTTCGGCAAAGTCACAACCGTATTCACAGATTGGAAATGGGATAACGAAGCCGGATACAATACACCTGATGTGGATTCCATCAGCAGCTATTTTGATCTTCGAACGGCTTTGGGATTTCAGTGGAAAGCGATATTCTTTGAAGGTGCCGTGACCGGCACCTCTGCAGCCGGTGACCTGGATGGCACCGGAGAAATTTACTTTATTCTGTCAGCGAAGACGGGCTTTTAGCCGCTTCGTTTAATTCATCGTTCACTTGCTCGCGAAGAGGCTTTTTCTGTTGCGCTTCTTCTTTGCGACGAGTGGACACCTGCTGAACAAAATTATCATATACCGACATGTCTACGTTCTTGGAACCAAACATCGATTCCAACTTACGTTGCTTACGACCGTCTGATGTCAGTTCTTTTTGGGCGATCTTAACTTTGATAAAACCCACCAGCTTCTTAGGATCCACTTCACCGCGTTTTTCTTTCACGCTGATGGCACCGTTTACATTCACAGTACTGCTTTCCAAGGAAGCCGCAATTTTATTACGAACAATATCCAGACGCTGAGAAGCCACGCGATTCGCCGTCATCAAAGCACCATCTGGAACCGATTGCACAAACAATCCTGATGTAAGTTTGATCTCGGCATCTTTCAATCCCGCCGTTACACCTTTGATTTTATCCATTACTTGGACAAAATTAGCATTCGGCTGAGAAGATCCACGTTCAAACAACATGTAATCAGGAATATCGAAATCAAAACCCTCGGGAGTGACCACTACGTTTTTAGCGACATCATTCATCTGGTCAGCCATATACGCAGCCACTACTTTTGCAGAACCCATATCCAATAGATTTGGAGTTTTATCCATTGGTTCCATGAAACTTTGGAACGCCTTTAACGGCTCATTCAAAAGATCCAGGAAAAGTTTTTCAAGAGTCAGCTCAACCCCGAAGTTTTGGAAATTGTATTCAATAACTGAAGGTGTGGAGAAATAATCTGAAACCGCTTTTTTAGTTTGATCAGATTGACCCACGATCCACATAACCAGGAAGAAGGCCATCAAGGCCGTCATAAAGTCAGCAAGGGCAACCTTCCAGGAGCCCCCGTGTCCACCACCGCCTTGGACGATGATCTTTTTGATGACGATTGTCTGTTTCTTCTCTGCCATTGTTCTTCCTTAATCCAGAGAGAGCCGTAATCCTGGCTCCCGATCTGTTAGCATTACGCAGCTTTCTTGATTTCTTTTGTAGCTTTGTCGACTTCGTTAAATGTCGGTCTTTCTTCCGGCATGATCGAACGACGAGCGTACTCCACACACACGATCGGAGGAGCACCACGTTGCAAAGCTACCAACGCAGCTTTAATACAACCCAGGTAACGACCTTCTGCTTCGATATCCGCTGCCATTTTAGTTGCAGTCGGCTCGATCAAACCGTAAGCACAGAAAACCCCTAACATCGTTCCCACGAGGGCATGGGCAACGTACTCACCGATCACCTCAGTACCTGCGGTCAAGACACCCATGGTCTTAACGATACCAAGTACGGCGGCAACGATCCCCAGACCCGGGAAACCACCGGCTACGGCGGCGACGGCATGTTGTGCTAGATGTTCTTCGGCATGGATACCTTTGATATCGGCATCCAAAAGATCATCTACGTCATAAGGAGAAAGTTCAGAAGACAAAGTCACCTTCATCGTGTCGCAAAGAAAATCTACGGCATGATGATTGTGCATAAAGCTTGGGTAAGCTTTAAAGATGTCAGACTTTTCCGGTTCCTCGATATGTTTCTCGATACCTTGAGGACCTTCTTTTCTGAAGACTTGGAAAAGTTGGAAAAGCATTTGCAAAAGTTCAACATAGTCTGACTTTTGTGGACCCTTCGAAGTCATCGCTTTGATGGAAAGTTTAATCCCCATCTTTACGATCTTCATTGGGTTGGCAATAACGTATGCACCGAAGGCAGCTCCCCCGATGATAACCATCTCAAGACCCGCAGCTTCGATGATGACGCCCATCTTACCGTGACCGGCAATATAGCCCCCGAAAACTGTCGCGAAAACTATCAATATACCTACAAAACCCATAGAATATGACCTCTTCAGTTTCTCTATCGGTTTGATACATGTTAGAATTGAGTCATCGGCAAATAATCTTGCCCATAGTCGGGAGAGGGACTAAGACAAATATATGAAAGCAACAATGCAGAACCTTTTCCTTATCGTTTCTTTCCTGCTTCCGGGCCTTACGTCCTGGGCGCAGACAACTGCCTCTGAGACCGACCCTCTTTTGGTCGAGACCCAGGTCCTTCCCTATGAGTGGAGTCCCGGTCAGGGAGGTTCCCTCACTTTCAAATTAAAACTTCCTGAGAATTTCCACGCTTACGAGGATCAATTCAAAGTCGTTATCTATGAACCAGATGGATTCAAAGTGGCGCCGTTTAAATTGGAGCCCGTAACGAAGTGGTATGACAAATTCTCAAAACGCGAACGCACCGGTTTGGTGGGTGAAGGAACTCTGACCGCTCATATTGAAGCACCGACTCGCTTCTTAAAAAAATATGAAAAGATGAAACTGGAACTGACTTATCAAGCGTGCTCCGATCAGTTCTGTCTGTTCCCGACGACCAAAACTTTAGAAGTCCCAATCATCACACCCATGGTTGAGGGTGCAGCTCAGATCCAAAATATGCCGACGGTGCAAGAAAAGGCTAACGGATTTTTCGATAGCAACAATTTTGCCAAATACTTGGGTTCAAGTATGGTGGCGGGATTGATCTTTGTTTTCTTTGCGGGAATTTTCACAAGCTTTACTCCGTGTATCTTTCCGATGATCCCAATTACTTTGGCGGTTTTGGGCAACCACGCCGAACAGCGCTCACGCTTACAAAACTTTTTTACTTCCTGCGTATATGTGTTGGGTATTGCAACGACATACTCCCTGCTGGGACTGGCTGCCGCCACGAGCGGCAACGTGTTCGGGGCCTCTTTAGGAAACCCTTACGTACTTTCCGTAGTTTGTGTGATTTTCCTGGCGATGGCACTATCGATGTACGGCTTGTATGACTTGCAAGTTCCAGCTTTCTTAAGAAACGGTTTGGGTGCAAAAAAGCACAAGCAGAGTATTTTGGGAATTTATCTGACGGGTTTATTTGCAGGTATCGTGGCAAGTCCTTGTGTGGGACCTGTCTTGGTTGCGATTCTGACGTACGTTGCCTCGACTAAAAACATGCTCTTTGGCTTCTTATTTCTGTTTGTCTATGCACTGGGTTTAGGTTTGATCTTTATCGCTTTGGGTCTTTCCAATCAGTTGGTTAAAAAGCTTCCCCGCTCAGGTCCGTGGATGGTTTGGTTCAAATTTATTCTTGGGACGTTGATGCTTTCGGCATTCTATTATTACTTGGAACTATTACTTCCACTGCGCTGGTTTGATGGATCCCTGGGTTTAGGCTTAGTGATCCTGGCCAGCGTTTACGGAGCGTTCTTGCCGACGAAGGGTGGAGGCAGCGGCCCCCGTAAACACATTCAAAAAGGTATCATGCAGGCCGTTTTGATCGTGGGTATCGGTTATATTGCATTGTCTGTTTTTGATTTGCGCCCTTATATTCGTGGTCGTGTGATGGCTGATAATTCCATCAACCAAATTCAAACTTTGAATTGGCAACCGTATACGGATGAAGCTTTAGCGCAAGCCGTGAAGGAAGGCCGCCCTGTAATCATCGATTTCTGGGCTGAATGGTGTGCTGCTTGTCACGAACTTGCGGAAAACACATTCACTGACCCACGGGTTCGCGCTATGGGCAGTAATTTCGTGCTGTTAAAATACGACGCCACGAAAGAATCCCCTGCACTGAAGGTTCTAAAAAAGAAATACAATATCCAGGGCTTACCGACGGTGATTTTCTATAACGCCAAAGGTGTGTGGATCGATGGTCTGACATTGACCCAGTTTGAAAATGCAGAAAAGTTCCTGCAAAGAATGGAAAAAGCCAGCAAATAAAAGCGAGCTTTAAAAGACAAAAGGCGCAAAGCAGATCCTGCTTGCGCCTTTTTTATTCCTAAAACAGTCCTATACGCTAAGTTGGCAGGAGAAGTTCACCACGTTACGAGCAGAGCAGCTGTACACATTTGCCGTGAATTTACCTGCCTGATGAATGGAATCCACCAAGATATAATTTGGCATCGTCGTCGACATCATTCGGCGCGGATGCTTGGAAATTTTGTCTAAACCTGGGAAGCATTTGCTGTGAACCGCACTCGAAGTAACTTCATAAGTCTGGTAGCCCAGCATCGCCGATTCAATTTTAGAGATCTCGCTGAAATGCACGTCCCCGGAGGCAAAGATCACTTTGCGGGGAATTCGCTTTAAAGCACCCATGAAGCCATTGAATTGTCCCTTATGCTTGGACATTGATTCTTTATAAACCATCTCTGGGAAAATCTGGCTGCCATTCATGATCCATGTTGTGCCCTCAAAGCCCGCGATCATCTCTAGGGCCCATTCTTCCTGTTCCTGACCCCAGTGAGCGTAACGTGCGCTGGATGTTTTTTCCAAACGCCAACTACGATCGTCCATCAGCAAGAATTGATGCTGCCCTGCTCGCAAAACGGAACTGATACCAGGTCCATGGAAATAACCTTCGGTATAATTATCCGCCTGAGCAAAGAAGGCGCGGAAGTTCGCTTGAGATTCCGCCACATGATGCCAGTTTGTCGTGTTCACGTCGTCAGATCCGAAATCATGGTCGTCCCATGTGGCAAAAATCGGAACCAAACGTTTCGAATAGTAGATTTCCAAAGTTCTGCGGGCTTGCACATAACGAGTCCACAAACGGCGCGTGTCCCCGTCTGGAAATTCACACTCGCCTTTATCGCAATATGTGGAATCCCCGATAAAGAAAATCACGTCGGGATTTTGGCCAACAAGATTTTGCCAGATTTTAGGTTCGTGGCGACCTTCATCCATGCAAGAGCAAAGCGCATAACGCAAAGTCGACTTACTTAAATCCAGCATACCGAACTCACGGCGCTCGATAACTTCGTCTTTCGCCCCCAAAAGATCCAGGAAAAACACCTCGCCCAGATTCAATCCGGCGAAATAAACTTTAGTGATCTGAAATTCACTGAATGGTTGCTGAAGGATTTCAATTTTCTCGGGTTGCCAGATTTGTCCAGCAGAATTACGAACGATTGTATTAAACTTCTGTTTGCTCAGATGAAGAATCGAAAATTGCGTGCGAGTCGCATCCGTCGCGCCCTGCAAAATCGACGGCGAAAGTCTTTGCGCCGTTTGAAACGGCAAACCATCAGCACTACGTCCATCCTGTTCCGTAGCTGCAAACGCGGGTACACCCACTGCAGAAACAATAGCTTGCGTCAGCCCCAACTTTAAAAAGTCGCGACGAAGAAACCCCATATAGCCTCCATGACATATGACAGATCTTTTTGTACTTAAATTTCAACAGGGGTCTGACTTAAAGACAAGATTTCATTCGTCATGAATATGTCAGGAACCTATTTGGATTCCGTTTTTGCCGCGTGGGCCGTCGTTTTTTGAATGGCCTCGTTAATTCTTCGAATCACTTCATCGGGAACTTTTTTACTACAAATGAAGTGACGAGGACTCGAATGAGCAACGTCAACAGGCTGAAAGACGATAAAATCACTCGCGGCCCATTTAAATCTCTTCAATATATAATCAAGCTCTAAACCTGAAATAAAGGTGTAATCCACTCTTCCGGCACGAATCATCTCAAACATCTGCGGAGTGATTTCAGCATTTTCGATATAAGTGATATTTGTATTATAACGTTTTGCCAAAGTGTCGACCTGCGGACCGAAAGAATAATGTCGACGGTTGATTAGCTTCAGACGACGGTTCTTTAAAAGGTCATCAATCTTATCTATCGATTTATCAAAACTGCCTTTGTGACCGACCACAAACCAAGTTCCGTCATCACAAACAGGATCTGAATACTTATAAATTTTTTCCCGTTCCGGAATTTTTAACCAGCCAACAGCACAGTCGTACCCTTCTGATGACTGAATGAGCGCCAATTGACGAAACGGAGGGGTTTCCACCAATGAATAGGAAATGCCAGCACGCTCGAGCGCACGCACCGCAGGAGCACCACAAAAACCGGTTAAATTGCCGCCCTCCAATTTCAAAAAGGGAGGACGTGGGTGATATCGCAGTTGCAAAGTGATCGCTTCATCCGAAGCATAGACAACAGATAAGAATGCAAAGATCACCACAGTTGAGCTGAGGAGAAATGTCCAAACCAATGTTTTCATCGTTTGGAAATGTTAAGCACCAAAGATGGACTTAACAATGGACCTTGTCGGTAATCATCAGATTAATTCGCGAGACCGTAAACTGTCCGTGGCAAAATGACCGAATTCGCAACCCCCAACATGCGATCTGTGCGATTTCCCCAGCAATACAGTTTGTCGTTTGCGATAGCACAAGTATTTAAAGCGCCAGCAGAGACGTCTTGCACATCTGAGGCAATGGGACTGATCTTATTTGCAAAAGAACGATCTGTCAGAGTTCCATCGCCCAGGCGCCCGTTCACGTTGGATCCCCAACAGAATAGTTGTCTTGCGGCTCCTTGGATCACACACATATGAACGCTTCCGATACTGACTTTTTCAATATCAGTCATCGTCGGTGTCACTGGCGGAGTTAACGAGCTGGTGCCCATATTGGCACCTGTATTACCCCAGCAGAACATGTCTTTGTCTTTGTTAATCGCGCAGACACGAGATGCAGAACCACCATCTTGACCGATATCAACGGCGCTAATGTTTGTCATAATCGGGGTCGTCGGAATAGTCAGACGATTTGTCGTATCACCCAATCCAAGACTTCCCATTTGATTCAAACCCCAACAGAAAAGTTCATCCGATGTGGAAATATAACAAGTCGTACCTGACTGCGTGACAACATCACGAACTCCACTGGATTTAACTTGCACGGGCACGGCCTGACTGCTTCCACCTGGATATATCTGTTTATAACTATTCAGCCCCCAACACCATAACGATCCATTGGCTTTAACCGCACAGCCATTACTTTCATCCAAGCTTATTTTCGTAACATCCTTGGCAAAAAGTACTTTAGGAGAGTTAAAATTTGCGCCGCTACTCATACCAATGGCGCCATACAAATCCGACCCCCAACAGCGCACCTCTCCGTAAGTTGAAAGAGAACATGTGGCGTGACGATCAGCAACGACTGTCGCCTGGTTTCGGGAAAGAGCTTCGGTCGGAACAACACGACTGATGTTCGTGCGATCCCCAATCTGTCCTTTAATATTTTTACCCCAACACTGCGTGGCCCCCGCCTTCGTCACCAAACAAGCATGTTGATCCAGTGAATTCAAAGCCAAGGAAACTTGTGCTACCCCGTCTTGAACAAATAGAGGCGTAACTTGCGACTGAGATTCCGTCGCTACACCCCAGCACTGCACATCTCCTGCAGTCATCAATGCACAAGCTGCACTTGATTGATAATCCATCGGCAAAAGTTTTGCGACACCACCCGGGATATACATCGCTATGCCACGCCCATGGCCCGCACCTTCTGTCGCAGGCAAACTATTTTTATTACCCCAGCACCAAACACTGCTATCGGATGTTTTTAATCCACAAGTGTAGTCATCATGAACCGAGATATCTTTATAAAGGCTAGAAACCAGAGTTGAAGAACTCAATAAGGTCGACATATTCGCTTGATCCAACTGACCATAGTAATTGTCACCCCAGCAGTATGTTTCAGTAGTACCTGCATTATCCTTCAATACGCATGCGCGCCCCGAAAAATAACTCACTGACGCTCCGATAACACCGGTTTCCACAGGTGTTGCCGGGAATGTTAGTTGCTGAGTCACGTTGCCCATTGGTTTTCCTACGGCATTCAACTGACCCCAACAATAAAAATCCTTGTTTGTCTTTGTCGCACAGATAATCAAACTTCCCGTGGTTCTGATAAAGATGTCTGAAATGTCCGTCGCGATTTTCACACGTTCGGCATAGGTTTTAGTTACATTTGTAACACCTGTCGCAAAGGATCCTGAAAAATCTCGCCCCCAGGCCCAAAGCTCCCCAATATCGCTGATATAAAAGATTGCAGTCGCAGTGACTTTGACTTTTACAGCACCGGAAGCAACTACTTTTTTCGGGGTCAGAATATAAGCTCCGCTGGAGCCATTGATAAATCCATCATTATCATAACCCCAACACCACATTTCTTTCGCGGTATTGATCGCGCAAACGGCGTAACCTCCAGCCAAACTAAAACTTTCCACATTCGTGAATGTCGGAGTAGCGGGTGGAGCAAAGGTGTCATTCGTCGTGCCATCACCTAACTGACCACGATCATTTTTACCCCAGCATTTTAAATTCTTATCATCAAACAAAGCACACCAAACATTGTAACCGGCTTGGAAGTCCACGACTTTAGGAACTGCCGCCCCATCGTCGTCCTTGATATGAATTTCATAGAACGAGCGCACGCCACCGGAACCTAACGAGTTCTTCGTCAATACCAGACGCAAGCGTTTTTCCGGCTCTGCAATCGTGTCATTCAAGATCTTCACGTGAATGGTTTTTGATTGTTCGCCAATGGCGAACTGCAATTCAGGTGTTACCAACTCGAAATCAGTACTCGTCGCCTCTCCTGATGCTTGAATGGAAACTTTAAATGGAATCGGCGCCGGAGCACTCAACTGAACAGGAATATAAATATCGCCTGCAGATTCCGTTACGACTTGCGAGCTACTTAAAAATTCTGCGGTTAAAGCGGAGGTGTAAGTTAAGACACCCGTCGTATTTTTTGTCGGCAGACTGGTGACGGCCGCTTCATTCGCGGGATTCACGATTGTTGCGCCCGTCATAGTAATGGCAGCCGGCATCTCGACACCATCCGTGTCGTCGTCTCCCAAAATAATTTCATAACGGAATAAAAGTTCTGAAGCCGATACCTGGGCGATGTAGTTTGCCACGCGGTTATTGGATCCAACTCTAACTGTAATTGTTGGCGAACCTGTGACTGTTACAGGCTGGTCGTATTTTACAACCACCTCTAAACCGGTACCATCCAAATAGACATCCGTATCGGGAGTCTTTAGCTCCTTCACTTCAGGAATAGTTTTGACCAATATCGGTGTCGTATCCGCCAAAGAATTATCGGCGCCTGGAGCAGGCAATATCAAAAGATTTGCCACCTCAGCAGCTGTACCTGTTGCGCCATTTGCTGGCTCGATTGTACCACCATTTAAATCAAGCGCTCCCACTCCTGTATAGTCCAAAGTGGCCGTTGAGTCCCCGGCGACAACCGCATACTCAAACACTAAAGTGCTGGTACCTGATCCAGAAGCATAATTGGCTTTGCGCTTTACCGTTCCTGTTTCTAATTCCAAAGTAGGAGTTCCGGTGACATCCACAGGACCACTGAAGTGAACCGAGATTGGAACCACTTGGGCCGTGGTAAATCGAGGTAATGAAAACACGCCGACTCCACTAGCACTTGTGACATCAGCATCTACTAAAAGAATCTTCGGATATGCGGCAACAGATGGAAGACCAAGATCTAGGGAACCACCCAAGATACGTGCATCCAACTGCCCGCAACCAGTGGTGAAAATAGAAATTAACATAAGAGTGACCAAAAACGATCTAAACACTCTGTACTCCAAAAAGACGTGAAACCTTCTAGAATATTAATCGGCTTAGGAAACGCATGACTACAGATGTGAAAAGTGGATATTTGAACTTTTCAACTATACTTGTTTTGGTTTGATACGAAAAAAAGAGGCAAGGCTCGAGTTGCACTCCAAAGTTTGTTCGAACTTTTACAGCGGGATATGGTCTGGTTAAAGTAACAATTTTTATTCAAAAGGTGACTTGCGCCACTGGGTCCAACCATTTTGGGTCATCTTGTGACTTAGAAAAATGAAAATCGGCAAACTGACTACCAAAGACATAAAGGTATCTGCCATAGCCATCTGTAAGTAATCTCGCAAAAAGTCCTCTTGAAAGAAAATTCCATCCAAGGTGAGTACAGCCATCAAAATGTAACTGCCAATAAAATTTGGAATTACAAAAGCCATTATCCAAAAATAAAAAAGCTTTCCGGCATGTTTCAAATTCATCTTATATATTTTTAAGTACTTCCAAAACAGCCAACCCAAGCAAACTTTTAGGCCCTCACTTGCGGCGAAAAAGAAAATTCCCAGGGGAGAAAGATGTGTACCAGCAAGAGAACCCAAAAGGCTCGCGATAGCCACCGCAAGAATCACTCGTGGTCCCCACCACAGAATCAGAACCGAACCAATAAGATAGGGAAGATAAACGAGATAAAATCCAGGCTGAATAAAAACAAATGGCCCGGTGAACCGAGCCACAGTTTGAATGAGAATTGCAACAACCCAAGTCCACCATGGAATGTGGCGATTGAGTCCTTGTTCCATGTTACAGGCGTTTCAAGCGCGAGATTTCCATCTTCGCTTCGTTCAAAGCCGTTTGGCAGGAAATCATTTGCGCTTCTTTTTCAGCCAAAAGTTTTTGCAGGTGGTTCATACGCACTTCAAAACTTTTGATGATGTTGTTGTGGCGATCCACCATTTCCTGAACTTTCAAATCCAGGCTTTTGCGCTCGTTCACGCGTTGAGAAAGTTGAGTGATTTTCTGACCAGCCTCAGTTGCTAAACCATTGTGGCTTTGCTCCAGACGAGTCAAAAGCTGCTGGTTGCGATCGAACTTGATATTGGAGCTTTTGATCAGCTCATTCACCGTTCCCACAATCTTGTTCATTTGATCGGCCAAGGCTTGGTTTTGAGCCTTAAGCTCGAAAATCTGGCGGTCGGTATTCAGATAATTGGAACTTGTGGAACCCATGGAGGACGCAGTTTCCAGGCCGGAGCTCTTGCTGATCTTCTTTTCACCGAATAGTTCAGGATTTAATTCTTTGTGCATGCTCCGACCCTCCCTTGGGTACTGATGTGACGCTCTTAGAAACATCATATTTTTTCTGGACAGAAAATTCAAATGTTCATACGTTAGGGCCATGTTAAAAGTCGGTCAGTTGCTGAAGTTCGTTTCAGATCTAAATCCTCAAAATACGCCCACGCGCCTGTCATTCTATAATTTCCTTAGAGGGTTTCCTCATGCGGATGACTCGTTGACGCCTGAGTTGATCGAAATGTTCTTCAATTACTGCATGGATTATCCACACTGGGCCTCCAATAAGCAGCAATTAGGCCACGAAGTTCAGTTTTTGCTCGAGAACTTCAACAGCTTTTATCAGCAAAAATTCGACCTTTCCCCGATCCGTTTCCCACAAAACATGCAGATCATTGAGATTGAACACTTCTCCGACCTAATTGACGCGGTGAGTTCATATGTTAAGTCGCAATGCGAGGAAGGCGACAAGTTCCGCATCCTCCCAGATCAAAACAAACGAGTGGTGGCTATCGTCCTTCGCGCCGACAAATCTTTAGAGGTTCGTACTTTCGATCGTAAATTCACGATCCGCAATGGCGCCTTGGAACCTTTACGCAAAGACCTGGTTCTTTACTACAACCCTGAATTGGAATTGAGCTCTCATCACGATCACAAAATCGAGGTGGCTCCTTACATCACGGCCCAATTCCGTGTGATTAAAGACAAAGTTTCCGGCGTTTTGATGCGTGGATATGTTTTCCAAAAGCTTTTAGATGTTAAGAACGAGGCTTTGCAGGATCAAACCCGCATCCTTTTCCCTATCAAACGTTTGGAACAATTCTTCATTGATCGCAGAACAGACCCCTACTATCAGGATCTAATCAGCCAGCTGGAAAGAACATGTAATTTGGTTCAACAAGGTGATGCAGAAGCCACAAAATGGTCTTCCATCGTCCTCGGGAAAGCCGATACAGCCCTGGAAAACGTGTTTTTAGGGGATAAATTACTCACTTTGTTGGCTCGAGACCTCCGTCACGCCCTAATGGAGGCCAATCGCAAGAATAACTCCTCATCCGCGCTCAGCAGTGATATATTGATCACTCAACAATTACCTGAGGCCGATGAAGAATGTCTGAAGATAGCACCTCTCAAAGAGTTAGACTTAATAAACTAATTGCCGACAGTGGTTTGGCTTCCCGCCGCCACGCCGACAAAATGATCGAAGAAGGCATGGTCACTGTTAATGGCAAGCGCGTATACGAGCTTGGCGTGAAAGTAGACCCTCAGCACGATAAAATCCTGGTTGAAGGCAAAGTTCTTCGCAAACCACTTTCTCAAAAACTTTATTTGATCTTCAATAAGCCAGCGGGCGTTTTGACGACGATGGACGATCCAGAAGGTCGCCCAACGATCGCTGAATACCTTGGCGATGTTCCTTCACGTGTATTCCCTGTGGGTCGTCTGGACTGGGACTCTGAAGGTATGATCCTTTTGACGAATGATGGTGATTACGCCAACAAAGTTGCCCATCCAAAAGAAGAAGTTACGAAAACGTACTTGGTTAAATTGGATGGCAAACCAGAACCTCGCCACCTGCAAAAATTGAAAGATGGCGTATCCATCGTTGGTGGTAAAGTTTCTGCTCGCCACATCGAAAAGATCAAAAAATCGGGCGATAACAAATCTGAAAAGTACGAATGGTACAAAATCGTGATCACAGAGGGTAAAAACCGTCAGATCCGTCAGATGTTCGCTAAAATCGGTTTCGACGTTATGAGACTTCAACGTGTGGCGATTGGTCGCTTGCGTATGGGTGCGATGAAAGCCGGCGAGTTGATGTTTATCAATGACGTCGCTGCAAACCGTGTATTCTTGGCGGATGATCCAGAAGACTTAAAAGTTAAAAAGAATTCTTACAAAGGCCGCGCTCCTGCTCAAAAAGCTGCTGCTGACTCTAAAAAATCAGCTGCTGAAAAAGAAAAAGCTAGAGAGAAAAAAATGAGTGCTGGTAAGAAAAAATACGCGGGCGGTAAGTTAATCGCTCCTAAAGGTCCGAAAAGAAAATAGTTATGAAAAAACTAAGCCCACGAGTCCGCGGAACTATTGAGATTTCCATTGGCAGCGTGGGTTTTGGTTTTTTAGGGATCTTTGGTAAAATCGCTTTTAACTCCGGCCTCTTGGTTGGAGAATTCCTGACTTACAGATTCACTTTGGCAGCGATGCTTATCTGGATCTTTCTGCTTCTCTTCCGTCCTCAATGGATTCGCCTTTCTAAAAAACAAGTAGTCATCGCCGCTTTGTTGGGGATTTTTGGTTACGGCCTGTTCTCGACTCTTTATTTCACGGCCATTGATGGACTTAGCATTACGCTCGCAGCGCTGCTGCTTTATACATATCCATTCTGGGTGAATGTGTTCTCGCACTTTTTTACTCACGACAAGATCTCGCGCAATGAAGCTTTTTGCCTGGTCTGCGCTTCAACAGGACTGGTGATGCTGTTGTGGGGGCATATCGAAGTTCGTAACGCTTGGGCGGTCCTGGCAGGTTTGCTTTCGGGAATCAGTTACGCGATTTATGTTATCGTTTCAGGTCGAGTGCAAAAAAATGTACGACCGATCACTTCCAGTCTTTATGTTATTACTTTTGGTGCTTTGGCCTTGGCACTTTTCCATCATCCGCACTTTGAAAACATCCCACACCTTTCAGCGACCCAGGCGTCTTGCATTTTTGGTATAGCGATCATAAGTACGATCATACCTTTGACCATGGAGCTGGCTGCTTTACAAAAGTTAAAAAGTTCTGAAGTTGCATTGCTGATGATGATAGAACCCATCACGGCGGCTCTTCTTGGAGTATTGGTATTTAAAGAATCACTCACGGGGTTGCAGATTGCAGGTGCACTTATAATTGCATTCGCACTCGTTGTTAATACGCGATTAAAATCTTTTGATAGTGTTTCAGCCTAGTCCATAATTGTTAACATATTGATATAATCACTCGTTTTAGTGTCTCAAAGCCTATCGGGATTCCGTAAGTAATCCGAATAGGCTCACATGAGATTTTGGTCGTCTTTGTTTCTCATACTCATCGCAGCCATTGGTGCGTCCGTCGCCCAGGCATCCCCTGACTCTTTTGTCTATCAGGGGCGAATCGTCAAACCTGACGGTACGGCACTCGAGTATAATAATGTCAGCTTCGCTTTCGCCTTCACCAATGCTGCTGGCAACTGTGTGTTGTACCGTGAGCAAAAAGACAACGTCGATATGCAAGGCTCGGGCGGCATGTTTGACGTGCCAATTGGCTCTGGTACTCGCCTTTTCCCAACGGGTCCTACTGCTGATATTCGCGATGCGTTTAAAAATTCAGTTTCGCTGCCTTGTGAAGGTGGAGGCAACTATACGCCGTCTGAAACTGAAGTTCGACTTTTGAAAGTACAATTTCATGATGGAGTTGGCTGGAATGCAATTACACCATATAGCACGATTCGTTCGGTCCCATTTTCTACTTTCTCTTATTCTGCAGGTCGCCTGGGTAGTAATGTTGCCGGAGATTTTGTTTTAAAATCCTCCATCGCCACTTGTGCCGTCGGTCAGTATCTGACTTTCGATGGAACTAACTTTGCCTGCCAGAACGATTCTGGTGGTACCGGAACTGTTAGTGACGTGAATGTTTCGTCGCCTCTTACCAAAGGTGGTTCGCCTGCAATTCCAACAATTGGCATCAATGTTGGAACGACGGCAGGAACTGTGGCTGCCGGTAACGACACTCGTTTTGGAAACGCCATTAAAATTCAAGGCACTGCCGTTGATGCAACGGCACCGACGCTTGCCCAAGTCTTAAGATATGATGGCACAAGCTCCTGGGTTCCAGCGACACTGGCGATTTCTGATATCTCGGGTCTTTCCACACAGCTTGCAAATAAAATCAATGCGACGATGTTTCCGACAAGTTGTACCGCGGGACAATCGTTGGTGTTTGTTTCCCCGGCTAACAAATTTGATTGCTATGACATTTCGATCACGGCTTCCCAGATTTCTGGGACAATTCCATTTTCCAAACTGGCTAGTCTTCCGACAACATTGTTGGGTTATGGAATTACAGATGCTGTGAAAAACAATGGTGGCACACTGGGTTTTAAATCTGGAACGAACGCCACTAAAGGTGCTGCCGGAACTGCGGGTAACATCTATATCTCCACAGATACCAAAGAGATCTATCGCGATAATGGCACGACCTGGGATTTAATTGGTTCCGCAACAGGAACTGGCGGAACGATTACAGGTGTGACGGCAGGAACGGGTCTTACCGGTGGCGGCACCACAGGTGCTGTGACTTTGAATGTGAATGTGGGCACGGGCGCCAGTCAGATTGTACAATTAGATACATCGTCGAAACTTCCGGCAGTGGATGGATCGGCTTTAACGAACTTAAATCCTTCGGCGCTTTCAGCTGTGGTTCCCCTTACTAAAGGTGGCACCGGTCAAACGACGGCATTGGCAAGCTTCAATGCCCTAAGCCCGCTGACTGCTAAAGGCGACATTCATACTCGTGACAGTACAAATAATATCCGCTTGGCGGTGGGAACTGATGGGCAAGTTCTTTCTGCAGACAGCGCCCAGGCCAGCGGACTTAAATGGATCACTCCAAATGCGGGCACCGTAACAAGTGTCACTGCAAGCTCACCACTCGCTGTTTCAACCGGAACAACGACTCCTGCGATCTCCATTTCTGCAGGAACCGGCTCCGCGCAAGTTCTGCGTTGGAACACGAGTGCGTGGGCTGCCTCTTACTTTAATTTTGCTGATTTAAAATCAGCAGCAGGAACGCAACAGATTCCGAACAACTGTACTTCGACGCAAACCTTAGTATGGCAGTCAGGTTCTGACACTTTCGCTTGCGTAACCATTGCCGTGACGGGAACTAATTTTGGATCGCAATCTGCAAATTTGGTTTTTGCTGGTCCAACTTCGGGAAGTGCCGCACCGACATTCCGCTCATTGGCTTCATCAGATCTTCCGGCAACGGGAGCAACGGGTGTTTTCTTGAATGGCGGTAACAGCTTCGGCACCGGGGCCACTATAGGTACGAATGATGCGAACAATTTTTCACTGAAAGCTGGTGGCAGTTCTGCAGCAACCATAACACCGGCAGGACTATTTGGTATTGGGATCACTCCCACTTACAATTTCCATATTCAGAAAAATCAAAACTCGATCACTGAAGGTCGCATTGAAAACTTGATCGCTTCAGGCAACACCAGCGCCGGCGCAAGATTTCAGGTAGTGGGAAATGATGTCAGCGGTATGCTCGCTGCCTATCCTGGTGATTATTCCGTAGCTGCTTATCAAGACAGATTTATCGTCGCAGCAAATTCGACTGCATCGAATGGACTGCTGTTAGCTACAAATACGACATCACCGATTGATCTCGCGGCAAATGGTGCGACGACGCCCGCCCTGCGTGTGACTTCGACGAATCAAATCGCTATCGGACAAACTTCAGTTACCGGCCGCTTAAGTACAACTCCGACCAATTATGGCGACCTTGCCGTTGGAATGACTTACAACTCTCTAAATTGGTACCAACCTGATGCGACTGGATGGGCGGGATCATTTGCCTCGGCGGGAGAGCAAGGGTTGGTCGTTGCGACTGATACAACTACAGGTACAGTTTTCCAAGCTTCGTCGGGAGCTTATAACGTCGGCACTGCCAGACGTGCGAATCCACTATTAACTGTAAAGGGTACAGGTTTTGTCGGCATCAATACTTCGACTCCAGTGTCGGCTTTGAATATCGTGGCTGACAACAAAAGTGCTGATACCTATGACGACCTGAACATTCATACTTACCATGCCACGTACACGCCCGGAATTATATTAACCCGCGGGCGTGGCACCGAAGCGTCGCCCACTCCTCTTCTGGTAAATGATTTGTTAGGCAGCTATAACTTCCGTGGTTGGTCTACTTCCACAACTGTGGGTTCGGGCGCTAGCATTCAGGCTGTGGCCGAAGACAATTGGGCTTCGGGTGATACACCCACTAACATGCGTTTTTTAACTAATAGTGGTGCCTCCATAGCGGAAAGAATGCGCATCGCTGCTAATGGCTATGTGGGCATAGGTACAACGACCCCGACTTCAACTTTGGACGTTAATGGTTCTATTATTGCAAATGCCGGAGCCAACATCGCGATGAAAGCATCTACAGCCAGCGTCTATGATTCCGGAGATATAGTCTGGTTTAATAGTGATAACTCAGAGAAAGCTCGTATCAACGCCGGGACAGGGTCAGCAGGTATTCTGTATTTTTCTGTCGGCAGCCCCACTTCTACGAAAATGACGATTCAAAACGATGGAAATGTTGGGATCGGAACGGTCACGCCATCCTATAAATTGCATGTCATCGGCACGGCAGGCCTGTCGACAGGGACAGCTTGGACAAATGCCTCCGATGCTCGACTTAAAGATATCCACGGAGACTACGAATACGGTCTGAACGAAGTTTTGCAACTTCATACGGTTCGCTATTCTTACAAAAAAGACAATCCTTTGAAACTACCTTCTGATTATCAGAAAACTGGTTTCATCGCACAAGAAGTTCAAAAAGTAATTCCCGATGCTGTGACAAAACGTTCTGATGGGTATTTGGAATTGAACGTCGATCCGATTCACTGGGCCGTCGTGAATGCAGTTAAAGATCTTTATCACAGATGGTTTGATGACTCACAAATCATTCATGAAAAGATCTCTGAACAAGACAGAAAAATCGCCTCTATCGAGAGTGAAAATCAGATCTTAAAAGAAGAAAACAAGAAGCTACAAAAAGAGCACCAAGACATAAAAAACTGGATCTGCAAACATGATCCGGATCATACGATGTGCCATTAATTCTGCCGATGAGATTAAAAGATGATGAAACATGGAACGTATCTTCTGTCATTACTATTGCTTGCGGACTTGGCCATGGCTGTGCCGAATTCGCTTTCGTATCAAGGACGAATCGTTCGACCTGATGGCACCGCATTTGAAGCGGCCAACGTCAGCTTTCTTTTTGAAATCACCAATCCCTCCGGAAATTGCGTTATCTATCGCGAACAAAAATCCGGCGTGAATATGACAAACTCCAATGGTATCTTTGATGTTCCGATTGGAACTGGCAGCAAACTATTCCCAGCCTCCCCGACGAAAACTCTTTTAAGCATTTTTGATAACTCCCAAGATTTGGATTGTGGAGATGCGAGCAATAACGTAGCGAGTTCATATACACCCTCAATAAATCATTCGCGGCTGCTTCGAGTGCAGTTTCATGATGGTACCGGTTGGCAGTTAATCACCCCTGATACGGAAATCCGTTCCGTTCCTTATGCGGCATATGCTTCCGGTGCCGATACAGCCCAATCTTTGAATGGTAAATCTGTCAGTGATTTCATTTTGAAAGCCAGCATTCCTACTTGTGGTGCCAATAGCTTTCTTTCTTGGAATGGTTCGGTGCTCGCATGCACCAGCATTTCCTCTCTGACATTAGTTGGTGATGTGAATGGATCCTCTACAGCAACGTCGGTAGACAAAATTAAAGGCGTCGCGATCGACACGACGGCACCGACAACTGGACAAGTGCTAAAGTTCGACGGCAGTAAATGGGCTCCCGCAACAATCTCTGCTGGCGGAAGTGGCACAGTTACATCTGTCACCGGAACTGCAGGTCAAATCACTGTTTCAAATGGAACTACGACTCCGGTGCTTACCTTGGACAATGTGGGAACTGCCGGAACTTACTATAAAGTAACGACTGATATTCAGGGCCGAGTTACAAGCGGTGTCGCCACTCTTTCTCCCGCAGATATTCCCTCGTTGGATTATTCAAAAATCACGACTGGTGTACCAAACACATTAAGTGGTTACGGGATTACGGATGCAGTTCGCAATCAAGGTGGCACTCCCGGAATAAAATCCGGATTGAATGCTTCCAAATCAGCGGGTACTGCTGGCAATTTATATATCTCGACTGATACCAAAGAAATCTATCGCGATAACGGTACGACATGGGATCTATTGGGCGCCTCTGGTGGAGGCGGTGGTACTTTATCAGGCGTCTCCGCAGGAACGGGTCTTACGGGTGGTGGCAGCTCTGGCACCGTCACAATAAGTGCAGATGTTGGAACAGGCCCCGGTCAAATTGTGCAGTTAGATGGGACTTCAAAACTGCCAGCAGTTGATGGTTCTGCACTGACAAATCTAAATCCTGCAGGACTTTCAGCAGTGGTACCCATCGCCAAAGGTGGCACCGGGCAGTCTTCAGCAACTGCGGGATTCAACGCTTTAAGCCCTCTCAGCTCAAAAGGTGATTTGCTAACTCGTGATAGCTCGAACAATGTTCGGTTGCCAGCGGGAACTGATGGACAAGTTCTTTCTTCGGATAGCTCACAAACAGCGGGCCTTAAATGGATCACACCCAATGCGGGTACTGTGACAAATGTGACGGCGACGGCTCCCCTGTCGGTGGCAACGGGTGGAACAACTCCCGCAATTTCCATTTCATCAGGGTCTGGAAATGCTCAGGTGCTTCGTTGGAATACTACAAACTGGTCAGCATCCTATTTTAACTTTACGGATTTGAAATCGGTCGCGGGTTTAACGCAAATTCCAAATAACTGTACGAACTCACAAACGCTGGTATGGCAAACCTTGACCGATACCTTTGTCTGCGCGGATATCTTAGTCAGCGGAGCAAACTTTTCAAATCAAGCCGCAGGATTGATCTTTGCCGGTCCGACTTCCGGTACAGCAGCGCCTACTTTCCGCGCTCTCGCTTCGACGGATTTACCCAGCGGAACTATTTCGGGACCTGGAACAGCCGGCTACCTTCCTTATTATAATGCGGCCTCAACACTGGCAAATTCGCCGCTTTATACTTCATCTAGTAACGTGGGCTTGGGTACGAGTTCTCCCACTTCAATTCTGCACGTAAGCAATTTGCTCCCAAATGGTGCAGCACCACTGGTCTTGTTAGAAAATACCAACGCCTCAATTTCAGGACTGACCACTTTTGCGGCGACCTCTCCAAATATCGGAGATACCTATAGCAAAACAAACATCATCGTTGGAAAAGCTTATTCAAATTATCAAGCTGGTATCATCGAATACAATTATAACTCATCTGATTCTACTCAACGCCGTTTAAGCCTGGGTCACAAAGGGTACACACCAAATTTTCATATAACTGAACCCGGTAAAGTTGGCATAGGCACAACTTCGCCAACATCTCCACTCACTGTTTTCGGTGGCGCATTGTTCGGAGATAAATCAACTTTCCCCACTGATTTCAATTCAATTGAAACCAATACTTATAGCAATTCACTTTATAACAACACTGCCACTTCAGGCACTTTTGGTTCTTTCGGCAGCTGGATGCGGGTTACACCTGCAGCAAACTCTACGCTGGCTTCTCAAGCAGTATCCGCAGGCCTTTCATTCAATGTGCCAGCGGGTGTAACAGTCAATTCAAGCTCTGATGCTTTGTGGGTCAATGCCGCCCGCAATCGTTATACAGGCAGTACCGACAACGGAACGGTGAACTCTATGAGAGGCATCACCATTACATACGGACACGAAAACGCCATACCAGCAAACACTCCCGTAACCAATACCGCAATTGGGCTGTTAGTTAATCCGTACACAGCGACAGGTACGATCACCGACATGTACGATATCTACTTAGGCAGTCGTGGCACCGGCGCGACAGTCACGAACAGATATGGTATTTACCAAATGGATGCGGCCGCCAAGAATTACTTTAACGGTTACGTTGGGATCGGAACTTCCAGTCCAACGTATCCGTTAACTATCTCAGGAAATGTTTGGGCGAACTCTAGCATCAAATTGCATCGTACGGATGGCACCACTGGACTGGGCGCCGGAATTACCATGAGTACTTCAAACGGAGCGATGGGCGTGGCTTCATCGCAAACACTGATCAACAATCCACTCGGCCAAATTAATTTCAATGGCACCGACCAAACAGGGGCCTACACCAACGCCAATTCAGCTGGTATTCGCGCTTATGCTGCCGAAAACTTCACAAACACCGCTGGTGGAGGACACTTAACCTTCGTAACAGTTCCAAAGTTAAGTCAAACTGAAGCAGAAAGAATGCGCATCACTTCTGAAGGCTTCGTGGGTATCGGCACTACCACTCCGAATGAAGTACTGGAAGTTCGCGGCAACATTATAGTAAATAGCGGATCGAATTTTTCACATCTGCGATTAGGTCAAGAATTGAATGATACGATAGTTGCCGACAACACCGCCGGGAAAACCTATGGAGGTGGCTATTGGTTCCGCGTTCATGATGCTACTCAAGGTTCTCTTTATCGTGATGTGATGTACATGAACGACAATGGACGAATCGGTATTGGCGTGGTTCTTCCCTCTTACACTTTACACGTCAATGGCTCAGTGGCCGGCACTTCAGCCTATAACAACTTATCTGATAGCCGCCTAAAAAAAGAGGTCTACACTATACCCGATGCCCTAGAGAAAATCGAAAACTTGCGTGGCGTCAGCTATCAATGGAATCACAGTGTTCATCCGGAAATTAACTTGAGCGACCGTCGGGAGTTGGGAGTCATCGCCCAAGAAGTCGAAAAGATTTTCCCAGAGGCCGTCAGCGAAGATCACAACACTGGAATTAAATCGGTGGCATACTCGATGTTAATAGGCCCCCTCATTGAGGCCGTAAAAGAGCTTCATGCAAAATGGGCTGCGGATTCACAAGGAATTCACTCTGAATTAGAAAAACAGAATCGCGAAATCGCATCTTTGAAAGAAGAGAATTCTCGATTGAAAAACAACGAGCAATCCCAAGAGTCTCGACTGCGCGCGCTCGAACAGCGCTTGAATGCTTTGGAAAAAGCAGCCGCGAAATAACTCTAGGAAACATCATTAGTTAGACTTGATTTGTCTCAGAATGAGATTGCTTAATGATCCGCTGGAAAACTCCGATAAGTATTTAAGACAGTTCGTTTTTTAAGGAGGTTTGAAATGAAAAAGCTGGTGTTGCTTGCCGTGATGGTGATGGCTTCTGGTTGTTCATTGGAAGCTTCTCTTGAAGACTTGAATGCTGTCATTTCGGCAAAGGCCCCATCTAAAGCTACGGGTCTGGTCTCTGGTTCTACTCAGGACGGTTCAACGGCTTCCGGTTATAAAGTGCAAAGCTCCGTGGGTAACTATCTTTCTGAAATCGAGCAGACAACTGATACGGGTAAATACAAAGTATACTCGTCCATTCAAGGTGCCATCGTTTCTCAATAGCTTCGCTTTGCTGGCAGTTAGTCCAGCTCTCGCAAGCTCATTTAAGTTTCAAAATAAGACGCCCGATAAGCCATGAAGAAACCATGGAAGGGTTCAATTATGTTGCTAGCTTTACTACTCTCTAGCCTGCTTCACACAGCACCTGCTCGCGCAGCCAGTGCTTCACTGACAATCGTTGATGTTCGTCGCAATATCACCTTGGCCAATGATGAAGAGCCTTACAAAGATTTTTACATAGCCGCCGATGCAAGCTCGGGCCTTAAGAAAAACATGGTCGTCACCGCTGTTCGCAAAATCAATGTGCGCGATGCCTCAGGGGCAAATGCTGTTGGCGAAATCCTGGTGCCTGTGGGCCAGCTAAAAATCATCGCTATTTACGACAAAGTTGCTGTGGCTCGTGAATTCACTTTGCTTTCCAGAGATGACCTTCCGATGCTTGAGCAAGTGGGAATTATGACCGGGGATCGTATTGAAACCCGTGGTTCCTTTATTGACAATTCGAAACCTAAAAGAAAAAAAGTAGCTGAAGTCCCTCCCGTTCAATCAGCTACAATGACGACGGTGGCCGTAGCGGTAACCGCTCCTGCTGCCGCGCCTGTCGGCCTAGCGACTGCCCCAGCAGCTCCAGCTGCGAAGGAATTACAGGCTCCTATGGCATTGACTGCACCAGAAAAGGCCCTTGCTCAAGCTCCGGTTAATACAGGGGAAAAGCTTGAAAAAGTGGCGGATTCTGGTAACAACTCAGGGCATGAGTGACAATAAATATTTCCGTGTTCGCCTAAGCCAGGTTCCTGCAGATCTTGAAGACGTTATTACTACACACAGTTTCAGTTGTGGCGCCTCGGGCGTCACCGAAGCTTTGGTCTTCACCCAACCCGATCTTACTTACGATCCGACCCTGGTAAACGTTCCGACTCACGAGTTGGACGTATTCTTCCCACAGAATCCTGATCAAGATTTCTTCAAAGGCCTGACTGAATTCAGCGCCATGATCAAATGGCAAATCTTTGAAGAAGAAAACAAAGACTGGTTAGAAGAGTGGAAAAAAGGATTCGTACCTTTCCGCTTGATCGGTGATTTCTGGGTTGTGCCGTCTTGGTTGACTCCCCCACCTGAATGTAAACATGCGATCTATATCGATCCAGGAATGGCGTTCGGTACTGGTACTCACGCGACAACCCAGATGATGGCTTTCTTCATCAACAAATTGGCAGAAAAACACAAAGCGAATCTGGCTGACTGGGCATTGCTTGATGTCGGCACGGGTACTGCGATCCTGGCGATGCTTGCACAAATGAGCGGCATGGGCTTGGTAACAGGTATCGAAATCGATCCCGAAGCTCGTCGCGTAGCTCGTGACAATGTGAAATTGAATAAGCTGCCACAAATCGATATCCCGGAAACACAATTGGATGAAATCCGCGGACCTTACGATGTTGTTGTCGCAAACATCATCGACGGCGTCTTGATCAATATCAAAAAAGATCTTTTGCGCGTTCTAAAACCTGGCGGTCACATTTTGCTGACGGGTATTTTGGAAGAGCGTGACAACCACTTCTTTGAAAAATTCTTTGAAGGAACAAACCTTGAGGTTGTTCGTCGTCTTGAAAAAGACGAATGGGTTGGTTACTGGGCTAATTCTACAGAAAACGCATAAGGTTGCCTTCGATGAGACGCTATTGGATCGAAAAAAAAGATCTGTTCGGTGATCAAGTTAATTTCTCTGGAGATGTGTTTCATCACATCTTCGATGTTTGCCGTCAGGCCGTGGGTTCCAAATTCGAAGTTCTAACTGAAGACAGCAAAGCATACTTTGTCGAGGTCACTCAAGTTTCCAAAAAATCCGCGACCGCTCAAGTGATCGAAGAACGGGACATCCCGCCTTTGAAAACTCCCCATGTCCATTTGGCTCTTTCGATTTCTCGCTTCCCTGTGATGGATGCGGTGATGGAAAAAGCTGTGGAAATGGGTGTAAAAAGCATCCAGCCTTTTTTCTCTGAATTCAGCTTTGTCCGCTCCGGCGAAAAAATCTCTGATAATAAAACAGAGCGCTGGGATAAAATCGTGAAGTCAGCAACCCAACAATCCGGTCGTGGCGATCTGATGAAAGTTCCAGCCGCCGTGAACTTTGATAAGCTTGCGGGCCTCATTAACCAAAATGACTCTTCCGTGGGTCTATTTGCATATGAAGGCCCATCAACGCTAAGCATTAAAGAATACGTCAGCAAAGTAAAAGCGTCTCACCCTGCCGGCATCACGAACATTTGGATTATCGTGGGCAGCGAAGGCGGCTTTTCCCACTCCGAAGTTCAAAAATTCCAGGACCTAGGCCTTCATCCAGTCACCTTGGGACCCCAGGTTTTGCGAGTCGAAACGGCTTGCATGGCTCTGGTATCAGTCCTAAAGTATGACTTTGATCTGATGGTTTAAGGAGAAGGAATGGATCCTTTCGAAGAGTTTGAATTTAAGCCCCTGACGGATGGTCTAGGTTTCCACAAAAAGAAAGCTGCGACCGCTAAATTTGAAACGGAAGCTGATTCTTTTTCGGCTTCTCCGTCACCTGCTCTTTTGAAAAACCAGGGTTTGGAATTGATCGAAGAAAATTCGGTTGATCCACTTCGTCCACCACTTCCTCGCAAAAAGTCCAGCCCGGCGACTTCACCTGTTCCTTCTGCTCCAGGTTACCTGACAGAAGTGGGCGGCGAAGCAAATCCTGCAAGCTCGACAGCAGCGGTTGATGAGATTCTTAAAACTCTTCAAAAAAATCGCCGTTTGGAATTTGATGAGAAATCAAAAACCAAGATCACTGCGCAAACTAAAGAAGAATACAAATCGACGGTTTTCAGTTTCTCTGCAGGTCTATTGGATGGAATGCTTGTTATGGCAGCCAGCCTTCTGTGCCTGATTCTGTTGGTGTCTATCGCAAGAATTGATCTTGTGGCAAACTTGACTCAACCGGATGAGAACTACTTCGTTTACCTGGCGATCGTATCCATCTTTGCTTGTGTGTCTTTCGTTTATCTTTCTTTGAATCGCATCTTTATGGGTGCAACTCCGGGCGAATGGGCTTTCGATCAACGTGTAGGTACGCCAGCTGATCTTGTATCTGGTATGTTCTGCCTTAAAGTTGCTGCTCGCAGCGCTTTGGTGATCGCTACGGGTTTCATTGTATTCCCGATTTTGTCCGCTCTGATGAATAAAGACTATGCCGGTCAAATCACTGGCGCTCGTCTGCTTAAGAAAGTATAGGTTCCCCATGGGCCAAGTTCGCAAGTTCGATGATATCGCTGAAGCCTTGGCTCCGCTTCGTTCCGAAGGTAAAAAAATCGTATTCACAAATGGCTGCTTCGATCTTCTGCATGTAGGACATGTTCGCTACCTGCAGGAAGCTCGCTCGTTGGGTGACGTATTGGTTGTGGGAGTGAATTCCGACGCCAGCGTAAAACGCCTGAAAGGCCCGACTCGTCCTGTACAAATTGAAAACGATCGTGCGGAAATCCTGGCAGCTCTGGGTTGCGTCGGGTTTTCTGTGATCTTTACTGAAGACACTCCAGAAAATTTGATCAAAAAAGTTAAACCCGACATCTTGGTTAAAGGTGGCGACTGGAAAATCGACCAAATCGTGGGTGGAACATTCGTTGCGGGTTACGGTGGTCAGGTGATGTCTTTGCAATTCATCGACGGCAAATCCACGACGAAATTGATCGAAAAAGCCCAACAGAATTAGAATCTGTAGCCTAATTTTCCGCTGTAAACTGAATCTGTATAACGATCGACCTCTAAAGCAATAAAGGCTTTGGATATTTCCACATTTACGCCAAAGAACGTGTGATCTTCAGAGATATTCTGAGACTCGGTATCCCCCGAAGCGGTGATACCACCGGAACCGCCAATGAAGGTGCCTTGCGCACGAATCCGTCCCCAGCCGAAATACAAAGCGACGTTTTCCATGTTCACAGTCCCGACCAAATCCCACCCAATTGTTGAGATATTCACCAGATTTTGAATATTGGCTCCACCCGCATATAAAAGTGCTGAAAAAGAAATAGGAAAAAATGGCGCTTCATAAAATCCCCACCGGAATTGGCCGCCGAAGTTTTGCATTTCTTCATTCTGAATAGAGGGAGAGAAATATACGAAGGTATCAATGTTATAGAAAAGACCTTTTCCCAAACTCAAAGTGGAATAGGATAGCTCCCCTTTGTCTACTGTCCCCGAACCCATGCTGGCCAAATCGCCCACGGGAATAAATTGAGTCGCAAGACCGATTTCCACCCCAGAATACCCGCCCAATGGATACGGATCGCCCAGAATTTTGGCAGCTGAACCATAGCCTAAAATTTCTAACATACGGATTTGATCTGACGTGGAAAGATTGCGCGGAAGATCGGTCATCGCATGAGCCTGCGCACAGATAAGTGTGAATAAGAAAATTAAAAAGCGATGACCCAGTTTCATGGAACTATTGTCATCGCAAATGCCTTAGGCTGTCCAGCTCTTATAGAGTTGCAACACCGGATTGAATTTGACTCAAAGCAGTTCCCGCCAAAGAAGCGATCTCTGAATTAGTGCTGCTTTGAAGTTCTTTAAAGATCGTCACGAATTGAGTGTAGTTTTTCAGTGAATTTTCAAACGCATCGCCGCGTGAACGGTTCCCTTGGCTGGAAACTGTTCCTTCTTTTGCTGAATTATAGCCCTTAACCACAACTTCTGCTGCCAAAGAAACCACTTCTTCGTCTGAGCTTCTCAATGAAGAAGCCAAAGCGCTTAGGCGACCTGCATTTGCGAAACCCAACAAGTAAGCCATCGCCTTCGTTTGGTTTTCAGTCGAATATGATTTGTAACCAGATGCCACCGTGTTAAATGCTGTTGAGCTATAGAATGAACTCGCTGCTGACAAACCCAAAGCTTGAGTTTCCGAGTTGCTGTTTTGCAAAAGCTCTTTCACGATACCGTAGAATTCAGCATCGTTAAGTTCTTTATCCATGTAAGCCACAACCATTTTATTCACGTTTTCTTTAGTCGGTTGACCCAATACCAGATTACGCCATTGAGCCGCCGTCATCGAGTCTTTATCTGTTCCGGCTTTTTTACCATCATTTGCTGCAGCACCAGCACCAGTTGCTACAGATCCACCAGCGCCGTTACCTGTCGATATATCATCTGCACCCGCTTTGAATGTGGGGTTGCCATCGACAACACGAACTGAAACTTCTGGTTTCTTATCTTGGTCTTTTTTATCTTCAGCTTTTTTTTGAGCGGTTTTAGTTGTTGCAGCGGCGGATTTAGTTTTGTCTTCCGTGTTTGGAGTCGTTTTAGCTGCTTCAGTCGGTTTCTTGTTACCAAATGGATTCACATAGCTGCGAGAAACCTCGCGGCCCCCCAAATCGAAGAGGGCTGCCAAGATTGATTTTGGACGAATCATCTCGAAGCTTAATTCAGAAGTCTGGAGAGCTCTTTGAACAGGAGCTTTAAACAGATTGCCTACGCCACCGATCAAAACGATCGCTACCGCTATGATTGCAATTTCTAGTTTATTGTCTTTAAGGCTCATAAAAAGCCCTCCTGTCTTACTGTTCTAAGAGCAGGCCTTATGCCACTTGGGGTACCCCTATATTCGTTTAAAAGTTGGTCAATTTGAGACGGTGCCGGCCTTAGGCTTCCCGCTGTCTAAACTTTTTACGTTTTCCCTCTGAACGGGGCCCTCGGGGCATAGCTGGGGGCTACGGTCTCGCCTGTGTCCCGCCCTCACTCTGTCGACACGCCATCCGGGCTCACCGTCGCCCGCCTTTGGCGGGTTCGCGCATCGTGCGCCGACGGAGGTCGACGGCGTGAGGGCAGGCCCCAGTCGTGCCCGTAGCCCCCATCTATGAACTAGATGTTTCAGAGGAAAAAGTTTGGAGTTTTGTCAGCTCGTATTTAGTTGTCTCGTTCTGAAATTGTCGATTTCTGAATGAATGCAGGCGACCCTATTGGGTCTTTGCTTCTCTTTTTCCAGTTGGAGAATTGGGATTCAATGTGAATTCCGGGGGTTGGTTATTTGGATTTTGGGCCTACGGGGCAGTAGCCTGGGCGGGGGCCTATTTTGGGGAATTCTCGGCAGGTGTCTGGGCGTTTTTCGTAGACTGTGCAGAGGCGGGTTATTGGGTGTAGGTAGAGGCAGTCCCCGTTGGGGCGGGAGCTTAGCATGAAGAATTCGGTGCCGCTTCTGTAGGAGATTATTATTTTTTCTTTGATGAGGCGCTTGGAGAGTTTTTTTACGCCCGCCGCGGCTTCGTCTTCGTCGGTTACACCAAGGCGAATGAGGTCTGAAAGTTTGATTTCAACGGGCATCGTGCAACAATGCCCATGGCATCCATTGCACATCCCATCACGATATTTAAGCCAAGTAGACGGCCTGTCTTTATCAGTTTTCAACTCTTACCAACCCAAAAACCAAAACAACTTCTAGGGGACGGGTTTTTTCACCAGCTTGCTGTTATAGCGTGCCGTTGCGTCCGCGGGTTGGAGTAGTACTACACTGAAGCCTCGATTGTAAAGCTCGGCAAGCAACTGTGGCAGGACCTCTGCAGTTCTTCTATGGATGTCGTGCATGAGGAGAATGCCTTTACCTTTTTTATCGATGGTTTCTAGAGTATGTCTCAGAAGTTCTTCGTTGGTTTGGGCTTTCCAGTCTTCGCTGTCGATGTTCCAGTTGAATTCTGCTACAGAGTTCTGATTTAGAAAGTTACGTAGATCTGGGTCGACCTCTCCGTAAGGGAAGCGGAAGAACGGCTCGACGAAGCCCAACGTATCGAATGCGGCCTGGTGCCCACCCTTGATCTCAGCGACGGCTTCGGTAAAGGACAAGGCCTTGTACATCAAGCGTTCGCAGGTTGGCGTATTTGCCAGGCAGGAATGAGTCATGGAGTGAGTGCCAACAGCGTGACCATCAGTCGCTACGGCTTTTGTGACATCGAAGTTCTGACGGATGCTTTTTCCTAGTTGGAAGAAGTGCGCCTTGGCGTTGACCTCTTTCAATGACCTTAAAACCGAAGGCGTGTAAATCGCACTCGGGCCATCGTCAAACGTGATTACGATCTCTTTGGGACCCACATCCCCCGCTCTCGCATAATATCCTTTGGAAACATCACGATATTGAACGTTGTCTGGAAATTGAAAGGTATTTCCAGAAGGCTGTTGGCTCAAGGCGTTCACGCGGATTTTCAAAGTCGCGCGTTCGGCGGCATAATGTCTTTCTAGCTGAGCCAGTAAATCTTTACGACAGGGCATTACCAACTGCTTGTTGGATTCGTTGCGAATTTCATTCTCAAAGATCGTTAGCGACAAACCATCAAGGTCTTTTAGCTTACTGCAAATTTGTGAACTTAGCTTTTCCTGCTCATCCAGATTTTTCGGTTCTTGACGCCACTGAACAAACAAGTTTTCAGGATTAGAAGGTGATGCCGACCATTCCGCCAACGAAGTGGCGTTTTTATTTACCTGAATTGTATTTTGAATCTGTTGACCAACGCCATTTCCACAGGAGGATAAAAGCAAAGTGGCTGCCACATAAGTTAAAGATTTTTTCACTGAACTCATATCACATTCACCGTCTCGTCCTTGTCGGGCTGTTTAAGATTCAATTTAATTTTTGAATTTTCAATGATCACTCGCGGATCCAGGGAATGGCCATCCCATACCACTAAATTGCGAGTCGCCTCCGCCGTGATCACATTTGGGTTCCAAAGGTATCTGAAGTAAATAATCAACGAACCAACAAATTGACTGATCAGCACACTCAGTAAAGCCAGTGCCATCAGACCGATTTGTGGAACTGTCGTTTCCCAACGAGCCGATTCAAGGATATCAAAACGACGTCCGATGGAAAGTTTCAATGACTCTAATTTCGCCAAAGCAGAGCTGACTTCTTTATAGCGATTGAACTCAAGTTCCGATTTCTTTTTCAGATCCTCGGCCATTTGGGCCTGGAATGGAAGTTCTCGTGATTCCGCTTTTAAGTTTTCAATAGAAGCTTGAACCTGAGAAAGCTGATCTTTCAAGATATCGTTTTGATTTTTCAAATTCTCGATCTGCCCGCCCACTCCATACATGGAATTATCGGCACCCGCTGTGCGGTCCTTATTTAAGTAAGAGATCATTTTTGAATTCTGACTGATTTTAAGTTTCAACTCGTTCGAGCGAACCAAAAGCTCACTGACATAATCCCCGATTTTGTCTTTGGAGCCCAAAGGCAGCATGCTCTTATCGCGATTCTGCAATTCCGCGAGTTCCTTACCAATCGTCACTAATTTTTCATCGGCATCTTTTTTCTGCTCGGCCATGAATGCTTCGACACGACCGATTTCATCCAGCTCACGCTTTCTTAAAAGTCCGTCGGCTGTTTGCACAACTGTGTTCACCAGGAACAACGACATCGCGCGATCTGGAGTGGCAGCAACGATTTTGATTTCAAAGTCTGAATCCAATTGCGCTTTGGTCCAACGATCCAGCTTTTGCAAAACCGCGATTTTGTTCTCAGGAGATTTATCAATATCTTTTAAATATTTGTCGCGGAAGGTTTCAAAACCCTTGCGCTCTTCCAGAGATATTTGTCCCGATTCACCACGCTCAGGAATTTTCGCCAGAACAGCTTCAAAAAATTCTCGGGTTTTCAAATATTCGATGTGTTTAGAAAGCAGACTGCTGCCTTTTTTAGATTCCTGCAGAGATTTGTTCAAACCAAAGAACTGCGTGGAAAACGCCTGGACTGCAGAATTTTGCGAGTCATTAAAGATAATCGACGTAGTCGCTACATAGGGAATTTTAACAGCGTAAATGATCACACTGACCGTGAATAAAACCGCAGTGAAAACCGCGAACATCCGCCAGTGTGACAAATATAATTTCAAGATTTCGCCAACGCTGAGTTCTGGCTCTAAATGTGGATCGTTCATAACCCCAAAATCCCCCGACCTAATAGTTTTGCCACCCTTTCACAAGGATGGCCTGTGTCTATTATGTAATGAGGATTAAGATCCTGAAATTTCCTTACGGTGCAGGATTGACTGGGACTGTCATTGCTTTCTTAGGCTTCAAAAGAACAATCTTGTAACCGCCGTTGTAAAGCTGATTCAAAATTTCTGGAAGTGCTTCTGCCGTTCTTTGATGAATATCGTGGAAAAGGATAATGCCTTTGCCTGCAGCTTTCACTTGGTTCATCGTATTTTTAATCAAATTCGATGGAGTCTGTGACTTCCAGTCATTGGAATCGATTCTCCAATAGAAGTTACCGATTCCTCTGTTGTTCAAATAAGCCGTCAAAGATTTATCGTATTCACCATATGGAAATCTAAAGAATGGGTCCACCCAACCCAGAGTGTTTTTAATCGCATTCATGCTGCCTGCGATCTCCTCTGTGGCCTGCTTAAACGATAACGCTTTACCACCATTGTTTTTTGCGCAGATCGTTTTGTTCGCAAGACATCTGTGAGTCATCGAGTGACCGCCAATGGAGTGGCCATCGGCTGCAACCATTTTCACGATGCTTGGATTTGCATTCACGTTCTTACCCAAGTGGAAGAAAATAGCTTTAGCGTTCATTTGCTTCAAAGTTTTCAAAATAATCTGCGTGTATTTTTCAGATGGACCGTCGTCAAACGTCAAAATAACCTCGCCCGGAGCCACATCTGCATTCACAGCGTAGTAACCATTCGACATATCACGAATTTGAACATTGTCTGGGAATTTTCGAGGAGTTACGGGGCGATAGTCTCTGGGTGTCGTCTGATCACCAAAGAAATTTTCCAGGTTCATAGTCAAATTATCGCGATCATCTTCATAAAACTTTTGAACTTTTGCCAAAAGATCAGCTTTACAGCCTTTAAGCATTTCCGCATTTTCCGCGCGCTCAATTTCCGGTGCCATCAGTGAAAGAGTTTGGCCATCGGCCTCAAGCAAAGCCTGACAGACTTCTTCCGCCTTTAGTGATTTAGCTTTGATTTCAGATTGCCATTTTTCAAAAACACGATCGGGATGATTTTCAGAACCTTCCCATGCTGCCATTGAAACTGCAGCCTGGTTATCATTCAAAGACAATTGTAGATCCTGTTTAGCAACATCAAAACCGCTATTACAAGCAGTCAAAGACAGCATACCCGCAGTCAAAACTAATACGATTCCTGATTTCATTTCGCATCCTTTTTAGAAAGGGACTTCATCGCTCGAGAGTGGAGCAGTTTTTGTACCGACCTCAGGTGCAAGTCAAGGCGGAATCACGCGGAATGGGCGTCTAAGACTTAGACAGTAGCCCCAGTTGGGCACTTATGGTTTCCTTTGTAGAACTTGCAGAGCGAATTCGCACCTCTTCAAAAACGGCCGCAGCAACGAAGCCAAAGACCATCCAGTAAAGACGATCCGCCATACCCCCAATAGATAAGTGAATATGATAGATCACTAAAATCGGTATATGAGCAAGCAGATAAATTGAGACTTGCCGTTTTGCGATACTAAATGTTTTCAAAGCTTTCAATGAGCCGATTGTCATGAAACCCAGGGCTATCGCGGCAAGTACCAACAAGGGCCATCCTCCCACAACACCTGCCGAGACAAAAATGTTGTGCGGATCTTTAAATGAATTGTAATTAGAAACATCAACATCATTTCCGGAAGCAAACTTAGACATCAAACCATGGCCTAACCACGGTTCTTGTTTAAAGATCTCGCTGCCACGCTCAACTTCTTCCAGGCGCGAGGCAATTCCATCCTGTGCTTGTCGACCACCCAACGAAGAATGCCCCGTTGCGATGTCATGGGCGAGCTCGTAACTTTGCATACCAAAGAACAGCGTAAAGGTTGTGAGAAATGAAACCACACCGAATTTAAACATGCGCCCCTTTGTCGTCCTGGTTTCATGCAGAATCAAAGTCAGCAAAAACGCAAACATCGCCGCCGCCGCCGAGGAACGCGTTCCCGTTAAAATGATCGCGATGAAACTCACAAATAAAATCAGCGAATTCCAAATCTTATGTTTCAGTTTGTACTCAAGGAGGAAAGTACCTAATGAAAATACGAAAGCGGTGGTCGCACAGGTCACCATGTGAGGGATGTGTTTAAAGACGCCAATAAAGCGGCCACCTTTAAATGTAGAACCCGGATGCAGAACCAAAACCACCAGTGAGAGTAAAACTAAAGCCCCCGTCCAGCGCTGCACAAACCTTAGAAAATCCTGAACATTCCATAAACTCGGGATGATCAAGCCATAGATGCCCACCATGAAAAGCGACACCAGCATCGCACCGATCTGCATGATCGCTGATTCATCGGGATTGACGTAATAAACTTGCAGTAAAGTCTGCACCGCCAAAACAATCATTAAAAAGAAAACAAATAACTTATAGAAGCCACTGAGGTGCTGGCGAGCGCGAACTCGCAGCCATAAAAGAACCAACGGTCCTCCGAACAAAAACGTCAAAAGGACATTGATATAAGGATGCATCCCCTGCTGAAAAATCAAATACGGAACTTCCCGTGGGATAGGTAAGATTCCGCCTAACGAAACTTTGCAAAGAAACGTCAAGGCCACCAGGCATTTTATCAAAAATAAAATACGCGCGTCCTTTACGTGAATCATGTTTAGTGAGCTCCGTTGTGCCCTGAATTTTTGTCAATCAACAGCGCCGTCAAAGCGATCCCCAAAACCAGGGAAACCACTGTGATCGTGCGAGTCGCATCACTGCTCACCATATATGACTTGGAAGGAACATAAATGAAATCATCCTGAGCAAGCTTTAACTGTTTCGCTCCCCCATATTTGATTACCTTTTCAGCATCGACTTCGTAAGCACCTTGATACTCACTGACGGCTTTAGATTTAATTTCCGCCCAAGATTTTGGTTCGAGTTTTCTCACCGTAATTTCAGACATATCTCCAGTGCTACCAGCGCCGCCTGCCAAAGTGATCAGCTTCAATAAATCAGTGGATGGAGGAACATAGTAAATTCCTGGTCTAGTGACGGCCCCCAAAAGCTGCACACTAATCAACGACTCTTTAGGTGAAGAGCGGAAAATATATTCAGATGCTTGCTGAGGTTGTTTGATATCGTTGCCCAACGAATCCGGTGATTGCGCAAATGCAACGGAATTTAGAGTGAAAACCAGAGCAATGACATATCGGGAACACTTAGAAACAAACATCTACAACCTCCACACTGGACCTAAATCGAGAGCCATAAGTCTTGTCAATAATTTTCAATGACGGACTTCGGTCCATAGACCAGAATAAAGTCTATGACAAATCCTTCCGTTCCCGAGCATGAAAAACTATTCGATGAAATTTGTAATAAATTGAATGAGCTTAGCACGACGGCTGACACGGATGAAAATCATCCAACTCAGCCAAAGTACGAGCAAATGCAAGAGCAGATGAAGAAATTCAATTCTGACTTGAAAGGTTCGCAAGAGGAATTGCGCGAGAAAATTAAATCTCTCGAGAGCGTTTCTTACGGATCTGAAACGTTGGATGCTCAAACAAAATTGTTGGCTGATCAACTCAGCGCAGAACGCGCAACGAATGCTAAGATGTCCTCGGACCTTGCAAAATCGTTAGAATTGAGTTTGCAGCTGCAACTTGAAATTCAAGGTTTGAAAGCACGCGCCCTCCAAATTCAAAGCGAAGAGAAAAAATACTCTCAGTCGATGTTTGAAAGAAATAAAATTCTTCAACGCGATCTGGATCTGACTCGTGCTTTGAAAGACGAAACCGCAATGGAATTCGCCAAAGCAAAAAGCGCTTGGGCCCGCGAGCAAGACTTGTGGGAACAACAGTACGAAAAAATGCAGGCCGAGATCCAAAAATTCAAACAAGACCAAGCAGATCTTGAACAAGCCAACGCAGATTTAATGGCCACGATTGAAGAGCGCGACAACACCATCAAATCATTGAATGAAGAGATTGAAAAAATCAGCACTTCTTTCAGCGAGGTTGAAGCTTCGGCACATCAGCAAAACGAAGTCTTGAAAAATCTGACTTCGGTGGCAGAGACTAAGATCGTTGAAATGAAAATGGCTTTGGATAAAAAATCCCTGGAAGCACAAGACTATTTCAGTCACCTGCAACAGGCACTCAGCCAATCTGTGATCTTGAAACAAGAAAACATGTCTTTGAAAGAGTACGTAGCGAAACTGAACTACTATCACCAGCAAGCGCAACATGCACAAAACGTGGTGAACCAGCAGCAGCTTCAGCAGATTCACGCCGCTCAACAGGGACAACAGATAGCTCAACCACAACCGGTCGCAGCTCCGACTGTTCAAGCTTAGGATTTAAAATACCAGTTTCCTCCGTGGGCTCAGAGGTTCCCTCCTTCTGAGCCCATTTTTTATTTCCCCCAGCGCTTCGATTCCGGCAGGAAATAAAACATCAACTTATGAAACCAGGACCCGGGAATCATCCTTCTTAAAACTCCAAAGATAATCGCGTCTAAGGTCACCTTGGTCCGCAAAGGCGGATTGCTCTTTTCGATCAGCCTGATAATTCGGTTCGCCACAGCTTCGGGACGACTGAACGAATACCCCATTAATTTTTCAATAAAGGGAGCCATCGAATCATAGTATTCAGAATGCGGACCGCGCAGTTCGTAACTTAAACGAGCCTTGGGTGATAAAATGACATTCTTGAATGAAGCCGAATTAATAAAGCCCGGCTGCACGATGCTGACATGGATTCCATACGGCCTGCATTCATACCACAAAGCCTCACTTACGCCTTCCAGTGCATGTTTGGATGCACTATATGACGCCATGGTGGGCATCGACACCATTCCACTGACAGAGGAGACATTGACGATGTGCCCTTTGCGCTGTTCACGCATAATGGGCAAAACAGATTTCATTAAATTCACCGGTCCAAAAAAATTGGTGCGCATCTGCAAGTCTTCGGCACTAACATCCATATGCTCGACTACGGAGCGAAAGCAGACACCGGCATTATTGATCAAAACATCAATTCGCTCCCAGCGGCGGCAGATCTCATTCACTACGGCAGAAATTTCCCCGTCTTGCGTTACATCCAAGGGCAGAAGCATTGTGTTGTCATTTTCAGGAAAGATCGATGCCAGCTTTTCAAAAGAAGGCGCTCGCGCGGTGACCACCACACGATAGCGATCTGAACGAATCATCTTTTCTGCAATTGCTTTACCCAAGCCAGAGCTGCAGCCAGTGATTAATATAACTTTACGGAAGACGGATAGGGTTTGCATTTTGCCTCCTATCTTGAGGGAGCAATATCAACTCCAAAGATTTTCTCTAAAGCCCGATCGCACTGCGGAACACTGATGGGCTTGGTAAGAACCTGCATATTATGCAAAAGCTCTCCGTACTTTGTGCGCAAAGCGATTTCGTCGACAATAGATACCAAAATGATAGGACTGGATTTTACAGCTCGTGCCAGGAAGCGGACCAGGTCTAAGCCTGTGCCCGCTCCTGAAAGGAATAAGTCCGTCACAATAAGAGAATACGGTGATTCATGAACGATCGAGGCGCTGACAAGTTTTTGCGCCTCTTCGCAGCTCACGGCCCAATCCAGGTGATAGTCTGTGAACTGCCGGCGCAAAATATGCTCCCAAATCGGCTTAAGGGCTAAATCATCTTCAACAACCAAAATTCTATTTTTCATGACGCTTCCTTGTTCATGATCTGGTTCGCGACAGGTGCTTACTGAGACGATGCTGGCATCGTCTCTACTAAGCGAGTTGCGGACCATTTCTTGATTCGGTCAGATACTTCTTTATTGGCTTTTTCAAGAGCCATAAAAGGACTTTTTGCGTCTGCGACGACGGAGAACTGCATCTCTCCAGATATCAATTCGACATCGACAACGAAGTCGTCCCCGTCATGATCAACAGCCATTTTCAATCGACTGTCAGACGGTGCATTGGCAGCAAGTCTTTCTAAAACGCGGCCACATGAGATAAGCAATTGTTCTCTTTCGGGAAGGGCGATATTTTCTGTTCTTAGTTCTACATTATTCATGCTGTTTTCTCCTGTGGTTAATCGTTTTATCTTTCTTATAAAAGCGCTTGAATTACTTCCTTACATTTATGCACCTGCAGTGGTTTCTGCAGATAAAATGGCAGATTGTCTGTTGTATTGCGTGCGGAATGCACCAATGCATCAAAGTTCGAAAGACTCATACTGCTGACGAAGACGAAGTGATCAGACACTTCACCGTATCTAGACCATAAATCAATACCCGTGTCCTCGCCGTCAAGAAATACGTCTGAGATAACTAAATCGTAAGGTTTCTCTGTATGAAAGGAATGCCTCAAGAGTGCTTCAGCACCAGCTTCTGAGGTCTCCCAATCAATATGGGCATTTGGAAAAGAAGATCGAATTATAGTTTCCCACAGAGGCCATTGGCCCATGTCATCTTCAACTATTAAAAAACGATACGGCTCAGTATCTAACATCATATTAGAAAGAACCGCGCTGGTAATCTGATTCTCGAGCGCCAGTGATGTATCCATGGCTACCTCCTACAACTTTGTTAATCATCGGTGCTGCACTTGGGTTTCGTGCTAAAATGATTTGATGATTTCGCAAAACACTGCTTAAATTCATTTTGTATGGCAAAAATTCTCTGCGTCGAAGACAGCTCTGAGTTCTTTATCTATCTGACTTCGGTACTGAAAGATCACAGTCTTACCCAAGCCGAATCAATTGCTGAGGCATTTAATATCGTGCAAACAGGTCGCGATAGTTTCGATATGGTACTGCTTGATATCTCACTTCCAGACGGAAATGGGATGAAGATACTTCCGGATCTTAAAGATTCCTTTAAAGCAAAACCTGTTCCTATTATCATTTTGAGCACTGACGATGACATCATCAGTAAAGTTGCGGCATTTGGTATTGGTGCGGATGACTATATTTCCAAACCACCAAATTCAAGTGAACTGCGTGCTCGCGTGGATGCACGTTTACGCGCTGTAAAATCTTATCAGCAAAATACACAGCAAGTTCAGTTGGGTGATTTGTTTATTGATTCAAATCGTATGTGCGTGGAAATTCGCAATCAAAAAGGCTCGGCACAAGTTGAGCTCACACCATTTGAATTTAAAATTTTAAAGATCCTTTGCAGTCGACCAGGGCAAGTGTTCAGCCGTGAACAGTTGATCGATCAGGTTTGGGGTGTCGGTAAATACGTCACCGAAAGAACCGTAGACGCTCACGTCAGCCACTTGCGCAAGAAAATCAGCGATAGCTCAGTCAAAGTGGAAACCGTATTGAGCGCGGGTTACAAAGCGACTATTAAAGATAGCGCTTCTGATTAGGAAATACCGCCTCCAGGTGCACAGCTAACTGACGCGCCTGAGCCACATAAAGAATTACATCTTCAGAATTTTCCCCGATATGTTCCGACTGCTTTAGCAGCCAGCTAAGATCTTTGGATCTTTTACCAAATTCCTTAAAACCAAGCATTTCTGCGGACCCGGCTAGTTTATGCGCAGCCTTCCAAACCACTTCAGACTCACCAGAAATGCTACCGCGCTCCAAAGCCGGAATACATTCGTTCAACGACACGCAAAACCGCGCCAAAATGCGCAACACAGTATTGGCCGTTGTATCCTCTAATAAATGATTAAATGCATGTGAATCAAAACCGGACAGCGTTCTAAGCTGCTTGCTGACTCCCACCAAGTCACTATCTATTTCCACCTTGCTGCTCCTTCATTTGTAATAATCTACCAAGAGGATTATATGCTGAATTTAAATTGGTTTGAAGAAACCTTCAAATCCAATTAACATTGTTCACATTCCGGTTTGTGAGAGTGGGTTTGATGAAACGTAACGGTGGCCTTAAAATCATTCTAAAAAAAGCCAGAAAATTCTTTCTGTGGATCCCCGTTCTGGCGCTGATTTCCGGCCTCTCTCTTTCGTTCTATATCCATAAACGCATGTTAGATCGGGAACAAGCCGATCAGCGTGCCGAGTCCATCAAACGCTCTCGCGAGATCATTCAATCTTTAGATCTCCTCTTATCAAATAGTATTCTAAGAATTCAGTCCTATGAAGAGTATATTGGCAGCCGTCCTGCTGACTATTACCGTGACATGGCCTTTCTGGGCCAATCATTGCGATATACTGTGTTTCAGCGCTTTTCGATTTATCAGATTTCGGGCAAACGCAACGCCTCCCCGCCTAAGCTAAAGCTGATTTCACGCATTAACACCCCGAACTCGGGAGTGCCTGAGATTAAGAGCAAGACTATGACCTCCCCTGCGGTCATTAAGGGCATTGAAGAAATCATCAAAAACAAAGAATACAGCCGGGCCGTTTTGCACGAACGAAACGGTGTTCCTCTGATTACTTATGTTCTGCAATCCAGAAGCCGTGAAAACATTTATTTCATCTTTACGGCTCCGCTGGTTTCATTATTTGAAAAGATCGATCTGCGCACCAGCGAATCCCTGGAAATTGAAGACATTAAAAATCAGAATTCCTGGATCATCACATCGGATAACAATTCCAAGTCAATACGGGCAGGTAACATATCCCGTCAAATTGGCCGTGACGACAGCCTGTTGCAAACATTGCGCTTGGGAGAGCCCCAACAAACAACGTTGAAAGTTCATTTCCATTTTAACTTTCAAAAATCTCAGGGTCTGAATGCCTCAACCATCACGGGGATCATGAGTATCTTGATCACTTTGATCATTTCCTATTTGTTCTGGGTCTTGGTTCAGCAAAACCGTCGCGTGGGTCGCCTGGTTATCGAAAAGACACACGACCTGGAACGCGCCCACCAAGAATTGCAAGAAGCCCTGGTTGCCAAAAGCCGCTTCCTGGGAAATATCTCACACGAAATCCGTACACCTTTGAATTTGATTCTGGGGATGGTGGATCTCTGTGAGGAAAAAGATACCGACAAAAAGATTCACGACTATCTTGTCAGCATGCGCTCCTCTGGTAATCATCTGCTGTCTATGATCGAGGATTTACTAGATCTAGCCAAAGCTGACACGAACGAATTGCAAGTTCAACCGAAGCGCATGCATCTGATTAACTTCCTGACGGATATTGCGAAAATTTCCGGTAGAGATTGTGCGAAAAAGAATCTGCAACTTTATTCTCAGTTTGCATTTGATTTACCGTCCTCGGTGAATTTCGATCCAAGCCGCCTTCGCCAGATTCTATTAAATCTTTTGCGCAATGCCTGCAAATACACGAACGAAGGCCACATCATTCTGCGCGTGAGTAAACTTCAGCAGCTGCCAGGCCATGCGATGACCCTGCGGTTTGAGGTCGAGGATACTGGAGTGGGTATTCAAGACGATAAGATTCACAAAGTTTTTGATGCCTTCTTTCAAGTTGAAAACTCTTACGCCTTCTCGGAGGGCGGAGTGGGCCTGGGCCTAGCCATCGTGAAAGAGTTGGTTAACAAATTAAATGGCCGATTGCATGTTGAATCCGCACCTAAAAAAGGAACTTTGTTCCGCGTGGATTTGGATATGGAAGTTTTGGATGGTACTAACTGGGTGGAAACGTTCCGCTCCCCTGATGATCAGGTCAAAGAATTTGTTTTGATTTCCGAAGATCGTATTATGCAACTGGCAGCTGAACCCCTCGCCATGCATCCGGCGATCATTTATTCCAAGCTGGATTATATTAGCGAGATTCGTAATTCGAAACCATCGTCTTTGCCGATGAATAAATGGATCCTGCTGGATGCGACTGCCGGAAATATCGCTGCAAGCGATATGGAATTACTACACCAGCACGGACGCGTTATCTTATTGGGCAAAAAAGACGAGATCCTGGTTAAATATCCTGGGCTAACAGATCCTGTTTTGGATTCTTCGCCGTTATCTTTAACGGATATTTTCCTGACGACTGGATTTTATGGCAAGAACACCCGCCGCACTGAAACCCGCGATCTCAGCAAACCCAAAGTGGAAGCCGCACGCAAAAGTATTCCAGATGGTTTAAACTTATTGGTGGCTGATGACGACGTTGGAAATCAAGAACTTTACATGGCATATTTTGATGGCAAGCCTTGGAATATCAAATACACGCAAAACGGCAAAGAAGCTCTGGAAGCTTATATCGCAAACCCAAGCGACGTTGTCGTTTTAGATGTGCGCATGCCATTGATGGATGGTTTTGAAGCTGCTGAAAAAATGCGGGCCTTTGAAAAAGATCAGGGACTTCCGCAACGTCCGATTCTATTGGTCACCGCCGATGCTTTGGAAGAAACCATGAGACGTGCGCAACAAATTCCTAATACGAGCTTCCTGACGAAGCCTATTCGCAAAAAAACTTTGATGGATGCGATCACTCAGACCATTAAGTAACCTGAGGCTCTATGGCTTTTTTCTGAGGCTTTTGAGGTTTCTGTGACTTGCCTGATGGAGTGCGCTTGCCCTTTTTGGGTTTTGCTTCCGCATCAGCTGGCTTATCATCGTTAGAGCTCACACTGCCACCACACTTAGAATATTGACTGATCTTGGCTTTGGTTTTTTGAACAGAGTCGCCGTTTCTTCCGCATTCTTTGGCATTGCCTTCGCAGATCGCCGCCCAATTGGTGTTGCCATTTTTTCCGGTAGCTGTTTTCGCAATCAGTGTTTTGCGATCGGCTAATTCAGAAGCTAGCATTCGAACTGCGCATTTTGAATTTTCCACTTTGTCTTTAAGATCAGCGCCATTGCATTGATCTTTTCCCAATTGGAACAAGCCATAGGCAGTCCCATGAGGAGCATCTTTATTTTCCGCACCCGGATCACAAGATGATTCAACCGATGCCATCGACATTAATGTCCAAACCCAGAATAGGTTTTTTTGCTCTTCATTCATTTTAGTATAATTCGGGCAAAGCTTACCGATGTCTTTAGGAGTATTTCCCGCAAAGGAAGATTTGTTCTCTCGGATATCAGCAAGTATGACGGTACCGACGGAACCAGGATTGCCATCATCTTTAATAAAAATGTCGCAGGTCTTATTGAAATCAGCACCCTGTTTATCTTGTGCAACCTCTTGCTTGCCGTTTTTGCTGATGGAAGGATCTTTGGAATTTGGATCGTCTGCTTGCTCGGCGATCTTCTTATTGATATCCGAAATTCCCTTACGGGCTTTTTGCGCATTGGATTCTTGAAGAAACGGACAATACTTAAAAGCCAGCTGCATGCCTGCCGCCAACTTTGTGGCATTGGACTTTGCCTCTTCTTCAGCAGCAGCTTGCTTAGCCAAAGCCTCTTGCTCTGCCGCCATTTGCGCATAAAACGCATCAAACACTGTTTGCGTGGATGTCGTTGTTGTTGTCGTCGTCGTTGCCGATGTCGCAGTTACAACCGGCGATGCCGCCGTCGTCGGAATTACTTGGGTCGCAGGCAATGGTGTGACCGATTGGGCATGCCCCACCACTGTAACACCAAACAACATGCTAAAAATAATATGATTACGAATCGACTGTTTCATCCCTGAACTTATCGGGGATTCAAGGTACAAGCCTTAGGAAATATTGGGGAAATTGAGCTTCGCGAGACAAACAACAAGGGCACAAGCAGCCCTTGGTCCAGCGAAGCTTTTAAGAACGATTATACGATGTAATGAACGTACATTTTTAGATAGAAACCCTCAGGAAATTGCATCAAAGTTGGATGGTCTGCCGCATGGCCACCACGCAAAACACTGCGCACTTCCGAGTAGTTTCTTAAAGAAGCTTTACGAATAGCATCGCGGAATTCTTCTTCTTCCAGTAAACCAGAACAAGAACAAGACGCCACAAAACCGTTCTTTTTGGCCAGACGGAAAGCATGCGTGTTCATTTTGATGTAAGCCGCTTTACCAACATGGATATCTTTTTTCGCTTTAATAAATGCAGGTGGGTCCGCGATCACGATATCGTATTGTTGAGTCGGCAGATTTGTCAGACCTTCCAAAACATCCATTTCGTGAACGATGACTTTCGCCCCTTCACGTTCGGCATTTTCTTTAGCAAAAGCCAAAGCTGTTTTAGAAACGTCCACCAAAGAAACTTCCACATCAAATCCTTCGGCTTTTAAAGCGCGAGTGATTTGTGTCGACCAGTGACCTACATAACAGCACAAATCCAAAATGCGGATGGATTTGGTGTTTTGCTGTTTTGCCCAGTTTTTAAATAAATTAATCGCCAAATAAATATTGTGCGTTTGATCCAGGAAGAAACCTGTTTTTTGACCTTCACGAAGATCACAACTCATTTTGATAACGCCAGCATCTGCTGCCGCATTTAAAAGAATTTCGACATGGTCCAATTTGAAATCAGGAAGATCCTTGATCACTTTCGCTTCGTTACCCGTCAAGCCTTCCAGCTTACGCACGCTCACGTCGTTACGAATGACCACGGCCGTTTGTGACCAATCGAATTCAGAAAGACCTTGCTCCTTGGCTTTTTCAGTTAGGCCATGGAAGAACGCTTCAGTATTTTGCAAAGCCTGATCCATGCCCGCCGTCACCAATTGGGCGACGAATACTTGGGCACGTTTCCCGCCCTGTTCGATCACATAGTAATCCAAAACCAAACCGGGAATGTAATCTGATTCACCGAAAGCCAACCGGAAGCTGCCACGGAATCCCGCTGCCTTACGCACTTTCCAGGAATTTAAAACTTTATCGTGGAGGAAGTTGAAACCAGTCGGTTCTTTATCCTGCGAATTGAAAGTCAAAGCACGAAACGCAATCAAAGAATGAGGATTACCGTAGCCGCGCGCCAGGAACTGACCTTTGGCATCTTGAAGCTCCACAGGTGTGCCCGGAGGTAAACCTTTAGGGCTGACTGATAATTCATTAGAGAACACCCAGGGATGCCCACTGCGAATGCGTTTATCAGCACCAGTACGAAGTCTCCAAACTGTCATCGTCATTTCTTATTCACCTTCAATTGCAAAAACCAGAAGCTCAGTCACTTCGTTCTTGGAAAAATTATTATCCGACATCACCAGCAACGTACGACGTCCATCTGGCAAATTCGGTCCGAATGCCAGGGCTTCAAAGTTTTGTACGTCTTTTTTGCCACGTTCTTTCGTCAAATCGGTTTCAAAATCCACCAGCTTCACTTTTTCAGCAAGTGTGTATTTGTGGTCTGCAAGCTTTACCATAGCCAGCGTATCCGTGGCCTTGCTTACGTCTGCCACATACAAGCCCACCGTGGATTTCCAGCCCTTGCCGTATATGCGCGCTCCGCGCTCCAGGACGATTATTTTGGATTCTGATAAGGCCAGAATCTCGGAGACGCCTCGGAAAATCTCGCGACCGATTTGATTGTCATGGAAAGCATCGATTTTGTAGGCGAACTCTGCTGCCGGCGTAAAATAGCCACGTTGAGCTCCGCGATCCTCAAACTTCAAAATACGAATGATGGGACCATTTGCCTCGGTTTCCATATCGATATCTTGAGTCAGCGGGGCTTCCAATGAAGTAAAAACGAACTTGCCATCGCGAGTGACTGCTAGCCCCTCAAAGGCGCCATTGTTTTGAATGCCCTTGGATTGCTGACCCGTGCGCTCTGGAAGATATTTATCCGGAATAGTGATGTCGTATTTCCATTTGCCATCGGCAGCAACTCGGAACACACGAGGCATAGATCGAGGTTTTAAATCGTTATTACCTTCAGAGGAAATCAGGAAATCCCCGTCAGGCATGGCAACCAAACCTTCCAAGTCCAAAAAGGCTTTGCGAGAGCCCTCTTTTTTCAAACCATTTACGAACTTTACTGATTTAGGAATAAGGGTGACAGCTTTGCCGTCGATCTTAAGATCGAACTGATAAAAACGGGGTTCACCCCAACGACCTTTGTCATCACTGACGGCACTTAAAACCCCTTCAGCATAAGTAATTCCCGAAAGACCACCAATAGTGGTTTCATCAAATTTGGCTCCGGTGACGATGGAGGTCTCGCCCACGTATTTCAAACTCAGGGCTTGGGCCTGACAAGTAAGACCCGTTGCCAGAACCAAACTCCAAAAAATTTTATGCATTCTTAGCTTCTCCAGCGAAGTTCCGTTTGTTTGACCGGATTCACGAAAGGACGCTTTTCTTCCAAGGCGTTGTGATATTCGGTCTTTAAAGAGTAATACCACTTTGCCTGTGTGTCAGCGTCCTTGATGAGCATGAGACTTGGGTCGTATTTCAACCCCTCTTGTTGCTTGGTAACAGCATCCATGTCCTGTCCCAGGAAGACTTTGCCGAATTTATCGACTGCGGGTTTGAACAAAGACAACCAGGGAATATCCCAGACTGCCAATTGAGTGACACGCGTGTTCTTTTCATCCACCGGAGTCAATGCCGTATAAGAATAGAACTTACGCTCCCCGACCTGAATATGTTCCACACGAACACATGGCAAAGTGAAAGTAATTTCCGTCGTTGGCACTCCACCCAATAATTTATAGGCCTTGGAATTTGAAGATGGTTTATGACGAATCATCTGAAAGCCAAAGTCCACGGGCCCAAAAAGTTTTTTCTTTTCGAGCATGGATTTTTCAGAACGCCAGAACCAGCTTTTGTGAACATAAGGCCCGTGAGCTGGGTCCATCAAGCCAATCACTGCGTGATCGACGTGACATGGGAAATTCACCACGTAAGTCAGATTTGGTTTCTTACCTTCAGGAAATCCCTGCATGACAGGTGGTTGCGGAACTTTGGACAAATCAAAATCTTTATCGCCCATGAAAATCCAGATCAAACCCTGGGCTTCATGTACGGGATAGCTGCGCACTTTGATTTTGTTAGGATTCAAATCCTGATCCGGGCACAAAGAAGGAATCTCAGTGCACATACCCGTGCCGTCGAATTTCCAGCCATGGTAAGGACACTCAAGCGTATCATTAACCACACGTCCATAGCTTAACGGAATCCCACGATGAGGGCAGATGTCGCGCATTGCAGACACTTTGCCTTTTGAATCACGATAAAACACCACCGGCTCATTTAAAATTTTGCGCGCAGTTGCTTTATTGATTGCGAGTTCGGAACTAGGCAAACCCACGTACCATACGTTTTTCAAAAATCCTGTGAACATTGTGAACCTCGAAATATAGGAACTAGTCAGACTCTTTTTTCAGCCAAGAGACAAGTGTTTTCAAGGAGCGTTGTAATAGTCATGGGTCCAACTCCGCCAGGAACCGGGGTTGCAGCCTTTGCCCACCCTTCCAGCTCTGAAAATCTGACGTCACCACACAATTTTCCACCCTGGCCGGAGCCGTGCATACCGACATCCACCACGATAGCGTCTTTCTTGAAATCATCTTTACCCAGAAGCTGGGCTTTACCGGCAGCCACCACCACCAAGTCTGCATTTTTCGTAAACTGTGCCAGATTTTTGGTTTTTGAGTGACACAACGTCACCGTCGCGTTCGCCTCAGTCAAAAGCATCGCCATTGGCTTCCCAACGATATTGCTGCGACCAACCACCACTGCATTCATGCCTTCAACATTGATGTTATAATGCTTAAGGATGGTCATCACTCCCTTAGGAGTACACGGACTGACAAGAGGTTGTCCTGCAAAGAAATAACCCAGAGATTTGTACGTCAAACCGTCTGCGTCTTTCAAAGGCGAAACCGTCTGCAAAACTTCATGAGTACTTAAATGTTTTGGCAAAGGAAATTGCACCAAAATGCCGTCTACGCCTTCATCGGCATTCAGCGTTTCGATCATCTCTGTCAGCTCGGGTTGAGTGATGTCTTCGCGCAAAGCGTGAATCGTCGAAGTCATTCCGACTTTCTCGCAAGCCGCTTTCTTGTTTCTGACGTATACCTGGCTGGCTGGGTCTTCCCCACAAATGACCACCGCTAAATGGGGGGCGCGGCCAGTTTTGTTTTTAAAGGCTGCAATACGGGGAATCAGGGAGGTGCGAACGTGATTTGATACTTCTTTGCCATCTAAAATGAGCACTGAAAACCCTCCCCGGTAATGAGCCCCCAATTTCCTGCATTTATCAAAGAAATTCAATGGTTTAGTTAATCTAAACGGAAATAAAACAGACCGCTGCGGGGCATTTAATGCTTGATTCGAAGCTTTGATTTAATGTACAAGTTCTTAAAAACACTAGGGGATTTAAAGATGGCAGATAAAGTTAAGCTCTCAAAAGACGGTAGCTCCATTGATTTCGTACAGTCTGAAAGCTTGCCCACATCACTAAAGAAGTTCCGTCAAAGCCCTGAGATCGAAGGTTTCTACCGTTTCGTTTTCGAAAACGATCTTCAAAAAGAATCTTACGACATCTTGGATCGTATCATCCAACAGCGTAAGGCAAAAAAGGCTGGCGCGAAAAAAGAAGCTGCCGCTGCTGCCAAAGAAGAAAAAGCCGCTGCTAAAAAAATCGAAGCAAAAGGCAAAAAGAAATAATCTGTTCCCACAGATTGCATCGAAAAGGCTGATCATGGATCAGCCTTTTTTATTTGAATCGCAGGTTACTCCCATGCCATCCTTGGATTTTGCGGAGGTTACATGTTTCAACTTTTGAAAATTTCTATCGCTCTGATTTTGGCTTCAGTCGTTGTTAGCTGTGGTGGCGCGACCGATGAGCACGGTAACGGCTTCGCTCCTAAGAACAGACTTAAATGGACTTCCATTCCTTCAGAATTCAATCCCCGCGTTGAAGATGTTTCTTTGAACACGCAAAACCTTGAAGCAATTAAGATGAACATTTTTGGTTTCATCGCTGATGTTGAAGTTGCCTACTCCGCAGATATTCCAGAAGGAGAAGGCTATCTTCGCCTTTTCACAGTTTCTAAAAATGGCGGGTCTTTTGGTCGCATCGATCATCGCAATTCGGGAAACACTTTGAACTTAAACAGTTATGGTTCATATGCTTGCAATATCAGAATCAAAGATGGCGCAATTACTTCGCTTGATGGTGGCTGCTATGTGCGCATGCAAGTTTACTTGCCAAAAGGTGCAGAGATTGAAGTTTACAATGTTGGCACATTAATATCGAAACGCTTTCAACCCATGTCACTTTCTGATTTCCTGACAGCGATTGATAAAGCCAGCTTTGACAGTGACAAATTCCCATTGATCGAAGACTTCTTAAACTCTTACGTACAAACAGGTAAAAAACCTTCGATGACTTGCCAACAATTGGGTGGAGTGGTGAAGGACTTCATGAGAACGGAAGCTAAGTACACCGCTTTACGCAAACTGCATTTCGCAGTCACTGATCGTGAAAACTTAAGTGCCATGATTGATGATGTCTTCAGTTATTACGATCGCCCGAAAGCTCGCACGATTGTGGGACTACCAAATTAAGAATAAAAAAAAGCCCGGGAGACCGGGCTTTTGCTTTTTTAGAAGCGGTTTGGAGCGAAGATTTCCAGATCGACGAATGGAGTTTTCTTTTCGATCAAATCGGCAACCAGCAAGCCCGTACCCGCGCCTGATTGAAGGCCCAACATCTGATGGCCTACGGCCAACATTAAGTTAGGGATCTTATCGTGGTAACCGATCAAAGGCACACCGTCTGGTGTACATGGACGAAGCCCCGCCCACAATTCTTGAACTTCCAATTGCTCTGGAAGATACAACAACTCAGCTGCACCACGTTTGATGTTGTTCACACGACGTTCAGTCACAGAGAAATCCTGATCCACAAGTTCCAAAGTCCCTGCGATACGCAAACTGTTTTCACGCGGAGTGATCGCAATTTTGTTTTCGATGAACATGATTGGATACTTAGGTTGTTTTTCAAGTTTAGGCACGATCATCGCGTAACCTTTACCGCCCAAGATAGGAATTCTTAAACGCAAAAGTTTCGCCAAATCTTTTGACCAGCTACCCGTCGCCACAACGATTTCTTTGAATTTGAATTCACCTTGAGAAGTAAGCGCTTTGGTAACTTTGCCACCAGAGATTTCAAGATCGATCAATTCGCAGTTTTCGATGATTTCACCACCGTTTTTACGAATCTCTTCAGCCATTGCCTGAACCACTTGGAACGGCTCTGCCATAGCTTCCTGATCAAAGTACACACCACCCAACATTGGTGGACGGAATGCAGGTTCGAAAGCCATCAATTCTTCACCGGTCATTTGTTTACCGGTAACGCCAACGCCTTTAACGTATTCAAGTTCTTCAACAGCTGCTGCCACACCTTCTTTAGTGCGTGAAACCATCAAAAGACCTTTTTGTTCGAAACGAGTTTTTGGATATTTGTCGCCCAGTTTTTTGTATTCAACCAAGGATTTTTGCGAAAGAACCACCAGGCCTTCAACCGCGCGACGCGCTTGAGTTTCGTTCATCGCTTTCATGAAATGGAATAACCATGCAGCCAAATCCAAAGATAGGGACGGTTTGATATGCAATGGGCTGTTAGGATTTGCCAGCCACTTCATAGATTTTAGAAACATACCAGGCATTGGCAATGGCATTGAAAAGCAAGGAGTCATCCAACCTGCATTTCCGTAAGAGCAACCGCGACCTACAGTTCCTTTATCAATCACACAAACTTTGTGACCACGACGAGAAAGTTCAGCACCCACGGAAGTACCGATAATGCCGGCACCGACTATTAAAATATCGAATTCTTTGTTTTGCATAGGATAAGAAATGTGCCTTTTTTAGGGAAAAAGCAAGTCCCGCGAAACGGCGCTATTTGGCATAAAAAAACCCGTGGCTTTTTTACCACGGGCTTCGTTTAAATTGAGTTTAAAGCTCAGATTTATTCAGCGATTGTCGTGTTAATCCACTCAATTGCTGCATTGACTTTGGAATAAACGCCTGGGTAACCCGCGCGTGCACAACCTTTACCCCAGCTTACTACGCCAATAAGGTATGTGTGACCGTCGTCAGCTTTAGAAACCAATGGACCACCAGAGTCACCTTGGCAAGAATCTTTACCACCAGAAGTATAACCAGCGCAGATCATACGATCCGTGATTTTACCAGCGTATGCTTTGTTGCACTCAGCTTGAGTAACCAATGGCACGTCCACTTTTTGCAATTTGTCTGGAAGACCGTAGCTACCTTCTTTAGTTGCGCCCCAACCAGCAGTTGTAGACATAACTTGAGTACCGTCTTCTGGGATCGCGATTTCAGCAGTGTTCAAGTCAACTGGAGTGTAAGCAGAGTTGCCTTCCAATTGGATCAAAGCGAAGTCCCAATCAGTGCCAGGACCTGGGTAACCAGGGTTCGCAACGATTTTAACTGGTTTGAATGTTTCAACGTTTGTCGTGTCTTTTTGGCTCAAAAGACCGATTTTGATCGCTTTGATTGTAGAACCTTTCACACAGTGAGCAGCTGTCAAAACCCAGTTAGGCTTGATCAAAGAACCACCACAAAAATGGCCACCGTATGAACCCTGAAGAGAAACGATATATGGGAATTCGCCTGCAGCTGCTTCCTCGCCGCCAACGATTTTCGCGCCAACTTTTTGCGCTGCCGTGGAAACTGCACCTGTAAATACTAGACCTGCTACTAATAGGTAGTTCAAAACTTTCATGTCCGTGTCCTCTCTCTTTTTGAATCCTTCAAAAATAAATGTGCTTAGACATTGTTCATTGTTTTTCCAGGGGGCTCAAAGGCTAGTTCCAATTTGGGTATTTTCTGTCTTTAGGTCCAGCGCAACTGGACTAAGGTTTAGGAGCAGGCTCCTCTCCTGCCATAGTTTGCTTAATCCATTCGGTCACAGAGTTTACTTTCGCATAGACACCGGGGTAATTCGGTTCGCCACAACCCATGCCCCAGCTTACGATTCCTGCCAATAAAACTTTCTCTTCTGATTTAACCACCAACGGGCCACCGCTATCGCCCTGACAAGAATCTTTCCCGCCAGCCTCCAGACCCGCACACAGCATGCGATCCGTTACATCATATCCAAAGGGTGAGTAAACTTTGTTGCACGGTTCGGCGGGCGATAACGGCACGTCCACCTTGTTCAAAAAGTCAGGCGTTTCACCGTTTGATCTTAAAGTGCCCCAACCTGCAACCGTCGACATGATTTTAGGTGCTTTAGGATCTGTCGGTATCTGGATTTCCTGGGAGTTCATTTCAACCGGAGTGATATTCGACGGTTCTTTCAGCTCGATCAGCGCGAAATCATAATCGTTCGAGAAATACTTTTTCCCCGGATGAACGATGATGCGACCTGGAGCATGAACTTCGGCACCAGTTTCGTTGGTCATCTGATAAAGTCCCACGATCACTAAGTCTGGAACCTTTTTCACACAGTGAGCCGCTGTCAGCACCCATTTTTTATCAATAAGACTGCCACCGCAGTACGCCCAACCTTCTTTATCCTGCAAAGAAACAATCCACGGGAATTCACCGCGCTCCGCTTGCACGCCACCCACGATGTCATGGTTTATTCTTGGTTGAGAAGGTGCTGCCGACAAAGCCGCTTGGCTTGCTACCAATAGAACGGAAAATAGAAGACCCTGGAACGCTCGCATATCTTTCCCCTAGCTGTGGTGATATTGAACGGTAATTACAGTCTTCCGCTGAGCCCTGAAACTCGCAAATAAGTCAGGGTCTTGGATTTCAAATTACACGTTCAAACTTTATTGTGTTGGGATCAAAAATTTGAAATTCAAGAGGATCGGCGCACTTAACTTGTACGCGTACGACTTGGCCTTTTTCCATCGGTTGGCCGGAACGATTGGCAATTCTTAAAAGATTCCCATTAAAATTACAAAGGACGTCTGCGCCCGATTGTTTTTCCTCAACAATCGAGTGAAGGATCTGCCCTTTGGTCAGGGATTTCAAGAACGCGGAATTGGCCACTGATTATTCCAGATCTTTCACAAGATCGATGCGGCGAAATTCAACAGGACGGATATTAGGACCGGTCGCTGCTTGTTTGGTCGCAGCTGGCTTGGTCGCAGCCGCTGGCTTTTTCTCGGTAACAACCGCAGTTGGGGTTGCAGCCATCGGTTTTTCACCCAAGAAATTTTGCGCAATATTATGTGTGACATCAAAAATGCTGGGCGCTTTTTCCGCAGCCGCTTCTTCTTCTTCCACTTCTTGGCAGGCCGCTTTGAAAGCCTCGCCCAGTTTTTTCATCGCATCGTTTTCAGTTTTTGGAACCTCAAACGCCGTGCTGATATCAGAACCCGCTCTTTGTAATGGCTGCAAGAAACTCATGTTGTCGACATCACTGAAATCCTGAGAAGAAGATGCAGCCGTTTCGTCAGCTTCTTCGTTCGCCCACTCCGGCAAGCTATCTTCACAGAACATCAGTTGGTCTTTATTTACTTTTGCAATGAATTCAATTTCGCCGCGGGAAAGATCCACTTGCGAAGCGATCTCGTCAGCACTCAAACCTTGATGCGCCAAACGAGCAGCTTTGACATATTTAATAGTGTTCTGGCGTTCCACAATTTCTTCATGCGGGATACGGTCTTGGAAGATCTTTGCCACTTCCATACTTTTTTGCATGCTTTGATCGATTTTCGCGATCTGTTTTTCAGAGGCTTGAATTTTGGATTGAATGTCTTTTACTTTTTGCTCCAGCAAAGCCGTTAGCTGATTTACTTGAGTCTCCGTACGATCCGACAGATCTTCCAATACGGCGATTTTGCTTTGAAGAAGTTGTAAGCCTTTGCTCAAGCGGGGGTCATCTTTAGCCGGGCGATTCATTCGTACCCATACGCCAACTACGCCAGCCAAAAGAATAACGTTCACCAACAATTGAGTTAAAAACCAAAAGCTCACCATGCCTCCTGATAAAGCGATCCCGGCAACATCTATTGATTCTAGTATTCCCTGGACGGTTCCCACAATGAGACGAAGGTCTGGATTGTCTCAAACCCAGACTGGACTTGGTAAATTTTGAGACGAAGTCGCTTCCTATGCTATTCTGGGCCAAAGGGGAAATGGAAGTATGTTTTTGTCTCTACATAAAAAGGCCTTGTTGCCAATAGTGATGTTGGGCCTTGCGGCTTGCAGCCCGGTGCAATTCGAATCACCTTCTGTGAAAACTTCTAGCACACCTGGAGAGTCGCCAACTCCGACGACGACACCAACGACGTCGCCTACAACTTCTCCGACAACGTCACCAACGACAAGTCCGACTACAAGTCCTACGACTTCCCCGACGACGTCTCCAACGACAAGTCCTACGACGTCGCCAACGACAACTCCAACCACGACGCCGACACCAACTCGTGACGTGACTTACAGTAGTACGGTAGAAGCTTCGAATAATAAATTGGACATCGTATTGGTGCTGGATGATTCCAACTCCATGCTTGCAGACAATCAAAAACTGGCAGCAAAACTTTCAAGCTTTGTATCGACATTGCAATCGACTAAAAATCTTGATTGGCAAATGTGTGTGACAGTGACTCGTGCTCTTCCAACAGGTGCTAGCACAACAGCTTGGGGTGCTTCGGTTTACTGGCAAACTAACAGCGCTTCTCCAAATACCAGCCTGGGCTTGGTTCTTAAACGTGGCACAGCGAACCTTGCAACGATCTTTGCGCAAACCATTAACTATGTGGGCGCGGGATATGTTAACTCGAATGACGAGCGCGCGATCAAAGCCGCTTACCACCACGTTTACAATGGTGACTATCACTACTCTGGCGTAAGCGGTTGCTACCGTGCAGACGCTGCGATTGCTTATATCATTATTTCTGACGAAGACGAACGCAGTATCGGTGGCGATGCTTCTCAGCAATACTATAAAGACGAATACTTCGCGCTGGAAAACGAAGACAAACCACAGGTGTTTGTAGATTACGTAAAGTCGACGTTCGGTGCTAAAAAACGTTTCACGGTGAACTCAATCATCGTTAAACCAGGCGATGCAGCTTGTATGAAATCTCAAGACGCTGCAGGTTCTAAGAGCCACTATGGTGTTCAATACGCTGCCCTTTCAGGTCTGACAGGTGGTGGTATCGGTAGCATCTGTGAAGCTGATTTCGGAACGAACATGAACTTGTTCGTGGATAAAATCGTTGATTCCTTGGGTTCTGTGAATTTGGAATGTACTCCAGTAGGTACGCCGGTTGTTAAGATCACTCCGGCGATGGCGTCATTGAGCTACCGTGTGGTGGGTATGAGCATCGTGTTTGATACGCCAGTTCCAGCTGGCAGCAAAATCGACATCTCGTATAAGTGTGATGCGACTCGCGCGCCAAGCTCTATCGATACTCCGAAAGCCGAGATGAGTTTCTTTGATAAAGTGAAAAACTTCTTCAAGAACTTGTTCTAAGATATTTAAAGCTTAAAACTAAAAACCCCGCCTCATCAGCGGGGTTTTTTTATTTTATTCGCATTTAAGTGCTTTGATAAGATCTCCGGCCTCAACATAAGCCATGTCTTCTTCACCGCCAAAGAAAGCTGTGCTGTAGATTGCATTCACCACAAGTTTGGTCAGAACATCTTTGTTGTTAACCAAGCCATCAACTGTTGTACCTTTGATGTCGTAAGCTTCACCCTCTTGAAAAGAGATCGTCAGACCTGGAAACTGCTTGCCGTACTTACTTAGATCACGAGGATTCATTGAATAAAGAACGCCGACAGAGTCGTCTTTTTGAACGATTTTAAGGTTCATGCGCTCCGTTACTGCGACACACTTTGTCGCTGCGGATGCTGCTGTTGAAGCCAAAAGAACTAAACCAAGTGCCAACGTTTTCATCGAATTCTCCTTTAAAAATCCGAAGTTAGCGTCGTTGGGTTTTATCATCAAGTGAACAGCCAGCAATGTAGAAATTTCACGGTACATTAAGTTTAGATTAATTCTCAGTTTAACCGATTCCGCCATAGACAAAGCTCTAATCCTTTGGGATACGTCACGAACTTTAAAGCAGGGGAATATTTACATGAGAATTTGGGGCTTCTTAGTAATTGCGATCTGTGCACTACAGGTTCATGCAGCTGATGATTGTTCAACCGTTGATGTTCGCGAAAGCCTTCCTGCGGATGTTAAGACCTTCATGACGACTCCTTCTGATCAAGGTGATATCGGTTGGTGCTACGGTTACACAGCCGCTGATATCGTGAGCCAGGCTGTGGGCACTCCGATTTCTGCTCTTCATTTATCAGCGTACTATTCCAGCCAGGTGACTTTGCTTGGAAAAATCGGTCGTGGCGTTGTGAACAAAACCACAACTCCTGAAGGCGGCATGGTCAGCATCGCCGTTAAAAAAATGAATGAATTGGGACACGTTTGCAGAGAAAGCGACATTCCCTCTCAAGGCACCAAAGAAGTTCACATCACTTCCAGAACGACGGTTCATAACGGCATGGCCTATTTGATGAACCGTATGAAAGACGTGCGCAAAGGCACTTGCAACGATCTTTGCCAAAAATCCTTTGAACAATTGGTGGAGGGTTTCTTCCCAGCGACTCCTCCAGCAACAATCAAAAAATATCTTTTGAATAATCGCAATGTCAGCCTTGAAGACGTGGTTTTTTACTTCCTGGACAGCTCTTGCCGTTCTAAATCCATCGCTCTTCGCAATGATTTGGATTACAAAAGTTGGGGCAAGAAAACTCATCCGTTTGAATCCATCAATGATCAAATCGATTGGTTGCTGAATCGTCGCAAACTGATTTCTTTGGAATACGACGCTGCTGAAATCACAGATGTGGGCGGAATCTTTGGTGCGGGTCACGCATCGACGATCGTGGGACGTAAGAAAATCGGCAACGCTTGCTACTATATGGTTCGCAACTCTTGGGGCACTTCTTGCGACTACCGCAAAGGAATCATTTGTTTGAAAGACCAGGGTTCTTATCTGGTTCATGAAAACACCATGAAGAACATGGCTAAAAAATTGGTTTGGATCGATTAATCGAAATAGGCAGCACTATCACCATCGCTGCTATGCGGAACCGCAGCGGTTCCGCATATCGTCATGTAACGAGCTAATGCAGGATTTCCTATTTCACGCAAAGACTTTCTACCTTTGCTAAAGAAGCCTGCGCTTTTTTAAACATGACGTAGCTTAATTCATTTGGCTTTGGACAGCCGCTCTTTGCAAAGATACGATCGAGCCATGAAATTGAATCAGAAAAATATTTTCTTGCTTGATGGAATAGGGGCCGTTTTCAGCTCCACGAGCACCGGGCTCATTCTTCCACAGTTTTTCGAGTGGATAGGACTTTCTGCTATGACCCTTCGCCTTCTAGGTCTCATAGGGTTTGTCTTTGCTGTTTATTCTCTGACATGTTTTTCGTTGGTGAAAAACCCTAAGCCCTCCATGTTGCTTACGATTGTTTTTGCCAACTTTCTTTACTGCGTGCTCGTGCTATCGATTGCGTTACTGTCTTCTGAGTTGTCGACCTTGGGGAAAGCCTACTTCTTTGGAGAGGTTGCGATCATTGCCGGCCTGATTTTCCTGGAAACAAGAGTCTACCGAAATTCATTTGGCCTACGGCGCAAGAAACTTGAATCATTGTAACCAAAACCTGGAATGAGCCCCGTAGATCAGACACGGTAGTCCCCTAATTTAAACCAACTTAGAAACAAATTCTTTCATACGAATCACAGCGCGCTTCATCGTCTCTTCGGAAACGGCAAAGCTTAATCGCATATAGCCATCCATGCCGCATTCCACTCCTGGGACTGTCGCGACAAAGAATTTATCCAGCAAAATATCGCAGAAATCTTTTGATGTACGGATCAGCTGACCTTCATAGGTTTTGCCCAAAACAGATTTGATATCCACCCAGAAATAGAAAGCACCATCGGGTTCTGAAACTTTGAATCCAGGAACAGAACGCAACTCTGCCAGCCCCGCATTTTTACGTGCCGTCAGCTTCGTGACCACTTTTTCAATATCGGCCTCACAGTGTTCAATGGCCTTCATGGCCGCGTGCTGAGAGATACTTGATGGGGAACCCGTTGCCTGACTTTGATAGTCCGCCATGGCTGTGATCAGCTTCTCGGGACCTGCGGCCCACCCGATTCTCCACCCGGTCATGGAATAGGCCTTAGAGCCCCCATTCACCGCTAACGTGCGATCTTTCAGATCCGGAGCCACTTGCAGAATATGGGGCGCCACTTTGCCGCCATCGAAAACCAAGCGGTTATACATATCATCCGAAATGATTGCGACCTGGGGATGTTTTCTAAGAACTTCCGCCAAGGCTTTCAATTCATCTGCGGTATATAGCAAACTTGTGGGATTGCTTGGAGAGCAAAACAGCAAAGCTTTGGTTTTCGCATTGATCGCGTTTTCCAATTGAGCTGGAGTGATTTTGTAATTTTCTTGCTCGCCGCACTCGATAATGCGGGGAACGCCATCTGCGAGCTCCACCATCATCGGGTAACTGACCCAGTAAGGGGCGCCGATGATCACCTCATCGCCAGGAGAGCACAGCATCTGAAGAGCGGCAAAAATAATAAACTTTGCACCTGAAGCCACCGTGATTTCTTTGGTGGAGTAGGCTTGATCAATCTCAAATTTATATTTTTTTGCGATTGTCTGGCGCAATTCGATGGTGCCATTGGCAGCGGTGTACTTGGTTATGTTTTTTTCAATCGCCTCGATGCCCGCTTTGCTGGGAACTTCAAAAGTTGGCCAATCCGGCTCGCCTACTGTCAGGGAAATCACATCGTGCCCCTGTGCCGCTAGCTCCTTGGCTTTGGCCACCAGGAACAACGTGGGAGAGGTCTTCAGGTTTTGGGAGCGCTTTGAAAGTTGCAACATACAACAACGTCCTACTTTTTAAGTTTTTTTGTGATCGCCTCTTTAACTACGTCAGGAACAAATCCCGTCAGATCGCCACCATTCACTGCCAGCTCTTTCACACCTCTGGAAGATATGTAATAGCATTCGGGGCTCGCGAACATCAAAAGGGTCTCGATCTCGGGAGCGATTTTTTTATTAATCTGCGCCATGGTCAGTTCATATTCAAAATCCACAATGGCACGCAAACCACGAATAATAATTTGCGCTTTGTGTTTTTTCATATAATCCACAGTCAGGCCTTCGAAAAAATCGACTCGGACATTTTTTAAATTCGCCAAAGATTGTTCAATCAAAGACTTCCGTTCATCGGCCGTGAACATTGCTTGCTTCTGAGCCGACTGTGCAACCAAAATCACCACTTCAGAATACAGCGGAGCCAGACGATTGATAATATCCACGTGTCCCATGGTGATGGGATCAAAGCTTCCGGGATAGACTGCAATTCTACTCATTGTCGGATTCCTCTTGCTGTGGGACTTGTTCTTGTTCCATCGCACTTTCATGGCAGAACATGCTTAGAATTTTGTCGCCGAACTCTTTCTTGCTATATCTTACCAGAGAACCGTAACGATCTTCCATACGCTCTTTACGTTGGGATTCAATGGCCATAATAGTGTGATTGCCAAAGGCGGCACTGCTGCTTGCAGCCTCCACTACGAAATGAGCCATCTTTTCAGTGAATGGAGGATCTGCAAAAATGATATCAAAAGGTTCACCCGTATACGATTTGAAAAACGCCAACACGTCCATGTTGATAACTTTGTAACTGCTGGCTGGAACTTTCAGTTTTTCAAAATTCTGGCGCGTGATCGCCAGGGACTTGGGGTTCTTTTCCACAAAAGTGCAAAAGCGTGCATCTCGGGATAAAGCTTCAATGCCCAAATTTCCTGTGCCGCAAAACAAATCGGCCACGTTCGCGCCCTCAAGCTGAAACTGCAGTTTATTGAACAGAGTTTCTTTCACGCGATCGGTGGTGGGACGGATATGATCCGCCGAGAATGCCACCAACTGGTGACCACGATATCTTCCCGCAATAATTCTCATGACAACAAATCCTCGGCCATTTTTACAACAGCAAAAATATCTTCGAAAGGTTTTGGAACAAACATCTCAGCTCCCATTTGCAAAGCTGTTTCCATGTTATGTTCTCCAGCAAAAGCCGACATTAATATCACCTTACCGGAACGGTCTGAGCCGATTTCCTTTAAAACTTCTGGGCCGGTCAAGCCTGGCATCAAAACATCCAGAAATACCAGATCCGGAGTGGACTTCTTCCACTGCTCAAGGCCCTCGTTTCCGTTTTCAGCTTCAACGACATCATGTCCTTTCGCACGGAAAGCGCGGGACAAAGAACGGCGGACCAAAGCTTCATCATCAACAATCAGTACCTTCACAAACAAAATCCTTACTTACACGGCAATGTAATCACGAATCGGGCCCCGTTAGGTTGCACCGAATTTAACGTGATGCTGCCCCCAAATTTCTCGATGACCGACTTAGACATACTTAACCCAAGACCGGTTCCATGTCCTTCTTTTTTTGTCGTGAAGAAGGGCTCAAAAATACGCTTTTGAATATCCTCTGCCACCCCTGGCCCCGTGTCCTCAATTTCCAAAACCACCTGATTTCCCGAATGACAGGAGTTGATTTTAAGACGGCCGGGATCCTTCATCGCCTGACACGCATTATTAACCAGATTGAACACCACTTGTTGAATCAAGTGTGGCTCAACGTGCACAGTTTTATCCACAGTTTGCAGTGTCACTTCCAAGCGATGGGTGCGCAGAGCGGATTTCAACATCGGGAGAGTTCTTTCGACTATTTCGTCGATAGAAATATCCTCTGCGGGTTGATCTTCGCCTTTTGAAAAATCCAGTAGGTTTTTAATAATACGTTGCGAACGAGCAGCAGCCTTTTCGATTTCAACCAAATCTGAATAGAGATTGGTTTTCTGGTCTGCTTCCTGCAACAAAACTTGCGTCAATGAACGCAGACCTGTCAGGGGATTATTCAACTCATGAGCAATATTCCCGGCCAGCATCCCGATGGCACCCATTTTCTCGTTCTGTAACATGCGCAAATATAGCTCGCGGGACTGAGTGATATCTACGTATTGATTTACAACATTTGTGGCCTTACCACCGTTATCCAAAACAACGGGATAGCTGTGAACCTGGTAAATACGATTGTCCACTTGAATTTGTCCTACGTGCGGCTGCCCATCTGCCAAAGCCTGAGATGCCGGAGAACCTTCAATCGCCTGGCGCTTGTCTGGAAATCTATCCGAGAATTTCTTATTGGCGCGAATCACACTGTGATCCATGTCCATGATAGCGATGGGATCTCTCATGCCGTCGAAAGTTTTTTCCCAGCGATACGAAAACGCTGAAAGCTGACTGTCCAAAAGAACACGATCCAACGTCATCCCTAAGGGGCGCATGCGATCGGTCATAAATTCTACAAAAGGCGGCATTTCTTTATCATTCAGGGAGTTTTCAACACAAAGGATCGCTTCACCGTTTCCACCCATCAGATGGTTCGTCAAACGCAGCTCCAACGGAACGACATAGGTTTTTGCAAAGGGACGACCAAAATGATTGGCCAGGTGACGAATCAAATCTGCTGACGGCACTTGTGCATTTTTGGGGAACTCAAAATGAGTGGAGGACTCTGACTGAGTCATCGTGCCCAATTGAAAACTGATAAAGTGAGTCTTTGCATTGTCGGTGCGATACACCAGAATAGGGTCCCCGATCTTATGAAACTTACGCAGCTCCTTACGAATGATTCCCAAAACATCTTCAAAGGAGTTTTGATTCGCCAGATCTTTAATGAGCCGCACCAGATTTCGTTCCCGGTTCAGTTTATCGGTTTCCTCTTTATGGGACATCTCGATAAATTGAGTGCGTTCATCAACCAAGCCTTCCAAGGAATGCGTCAAGGCTTCAAGCTCTTTATTCTGTGATGAGGATTCTCTTAACAAAAGAGATCGCGAAAGATAAGTGGAGTGTTTTTCCAGGGCGTCTTCAAGCTGCTGCCAGATTTCTCTTTCAGCCAGCGGCCAGCGGATAAAGCGATAGACTTGGGCTTGATTGATTCCCTGACGAACCTTTTCTTCATTCAATTCATTGGAAATATAAAAGCGCGGTGCCATCGGTTGCAGATGACGAGCTTGAACCAAAAGATCAAAAGCCTCGGAACCACCTTCGTCCTGGACTAAGATCGAGGAAAATTTTTGATTTTGTAAAAGCGAACGGGCTTCCTGAAAAGAAGCCCGTAAGACGATCTCGACTTCCCGTTTTTGAAACGGAAAGAATTGCGGCAGCCTAATTGGCGATACGTTTCCAACCCACAGGATTGGATCTATCTTGTTCGGATTTGAAGTTTGATCCGTTGATGTCCCCATTGAGCGCCTTCTCCAAGTACTGCAAGTGTTCTTTCCACATTTGCAGAACATTGTTTAAATCATACTCCAGGACATCCGCTAAAAGAACAAAATCCTTATTTTCCATTGCACCAAGTGCTTCGGTAACGGTCTTTTTACTTTGCTCTTCTGCGATAGCCCAATTAACTGGACTTGCCACAAGGTAACGGTCGCCCACCAAAACTTTCAAAGACATCACGCTATCGATCAAATATTCACAATTTGATACCAGATCATGAATTGGTTTTAGTAAACCACTCAAACCTTGAGCGCGCATACGCTTGGATAAGTTTTCAGTTTTTCCCATAAGCTCTGGCAGAGAATCAATCCATGCCCGCAAAACATCCAGCACCAGGTCATTGCTGTTTTCCGTCATGTACTCAAGTGTTTCCACATCATTTAGGGAAACCGAACCAAAGCGTGCTTCGTCGGATTCCTTAATTTCCATGCCATTTACGATAAATCTGCAAACGACAGCGTTCGTATCACGAAGATCGTTTTCGATGTCGGCAAAAACTTTGGAAAGATTCGTGTCACCTTGATAAAAATTGCGAAGATCTTCGCCGGATACTTTATAGCGTTCCATCTTTGGCCTCCACTGTCGTGACTTTTTCATCACGAGGAACATAAACACGAAGATGGCGTTTAAAACGCTCATGAACACTCAAAGTTGCTGCTACGATCTCCTCTTGCGTGCCTGGTGCCACACGGATTTTCTCCGCATGATACCAGTCAATCATAGGACGCAACTCCGGTACGATCCGGCTAATTGACTTAATAACATCTTCGCCGCCGTCAATAAAGGGAGCGACGGCTTCCACACCTTTTTCATGAATCAAAGCAAACTGGCTCATCATGAAGTCATTGATTTCATCCAATTTCATGGCACCTTCAATGATTTCAATACGTTCCGCCACAGGGAATTGACCGCCCAAATACAGGGCTTGAACTAAATTCCAGGCAAACTCTTTTTCAGCCGACTCAACCTTGGTATAACTTGCAAGGCCGCCCGTGCGCATGATCAGTTCTGGATCTGCATTTCCTTCCAACAGCTGAGCGATGATTTCACCGATGCGCTCTGGAGCGACATCCTGACCTTCCTCAACTCGGTAAATTAAACCCAAAGTCGCTTTAGGACCTGTTTCCCAGAAATTCACATTTCCGATACTGATATTCAATGTCGGAGTATCCGTTAGAGAAGCCATGTGAATCGGAGCACTGTCGCACCCGATCAGCAATTCAGAGCGCTTAAGAACTGTGAACAGTTCATTCATGCGCGTTTTGCCAACCAAGTTGGTGATCGCTGCATTTGGAGCGGCCGCAATAATTTCATTCGCGATTTCAACTTCATTTGGAGCACCGATCAAAACGATAGGCATCCCCTGATAACGACGATTGAAGTAGTCAATAGCTCGGCCCCAAGCATCCGGAGTCAGGGCTTTGTGTTTCTCACTCGCACCCACGTGCACCGTTAAATACAGCTGAGGCAAATCAAAATTCAATTCTGGCATTTCAGGCGCTTCCCAGTCTTGCTCGGTGTATTCTGTACCGATCATCGACGCAAAGATATCAGCGATGTGCACGCGATTCGGTTTATTGATTCCCACTTGCGCATAGAAATATGCACTGACCTCATCTGCCGCACAGAAAAAACCGTCCCTGAAGCGCGTATAGCCCAGCACCGTCGTGTGTGGCATCGTTAAAGCATGAGTCAAATAGCTCGAAAATGGTGAAAACGTCAGATTGATAATCTGATCATAGTTTTCCGCACGAACTTGTTCGACAAACTCTTCCATGCGATTCAGAGATTCTTCCAAGTTTACATTTTCATTTACCAGCGGCATCAGAATATGCCCGCTTGGCAAAGTCAGATGCTTATCGATAGCCGTCAAGCCCTCAACTGCACCTTCAAAACGTGGACGAGTCAAAAAATGAATCTCGGCATCAGGATACATGCGGCGAACCGCGCGAACCGCCGGCCAAGACATATAGATATCACCTAATCTAGCGAGTTGCTGAATGAGAATTTTCATCTTTAATCTGTTCCTTCGCTAGTTCTGCAACGAGTTTAATTGTTTCAGCTTCTTGGTTATATGGCTGCGTCTTCACGATCTCTTTGTAAGCTTCTTCCAGCCTCTTCAAAGCCATCGATAGATAATTGTCCAATTCCTGCTGCATAATAGGCCCCTTCCTTGAGAACTATTTCTAAAGAGTGAATGAACTGACCTCGCGACTGCAGAAGTTCGCGAACTTCCGCAAGAGCTGTCTGCATTTTCTCATGAAATTGCAACGTGCTGGAAAAGCGAGTCATCAGATTTTCGACGACCGACTGGAAATACCCAGCCACATCTTTTTTTGATTTAACAATATCTTGAGCCGTCAGGATAAATTCGCCGATATCCTGGCTTTTCAATACAGTCTTTGCCGCAATTTCCTTACGGGATGGGAAAGACGATTCCAAAGCCTGCAACCAAGTGTCGTATTGAGTTTGCAACCGGCGCGCCTCCACCAATACCTGGCTCAAATTTGCTTTGGAGAATGTTTCAGAGAATTGCAAAGCAGTTCTGGCATAGCTCAAAACTTGAGACTGTGAGCCGCCATCAAGCTGCAGGGACCACGATATTTTTTCAATATCGCGAATCGAAACCGTAGATACCGAAGTCTTTTTGCTTAGTTTATCCCAAACTGCCGCAAAAACCTGATCCACAGTGATCTGTTCCGCACAAGTTTGGGATTTTTGCGAACAAGCCTGAGAATGCGAACATGGTGCACACGGTACCTGCGCACTCAATATTTCTGTCGCCACAGAATAAGCAGCGGTTTTTGTCCAGTCACTGCTTCCCAAAACGATCTCAACGGTTGGCACGCCCCATTGGGATGCCAAATGCTTGATGCTGGTATCACCAGTCACCAAAAGGCAAGACTGCTTAAGCACTTCCCGGGCTCCCATCAAATCGCAAGCGATCAAATCAGAGTCTGCAAAATATGCCTTAAGAGATTCTTTTTCAAAGGGAGCGCAAAGAACCTTCACTTTATAGTCTACCAGGGAAGATTCGATGGTCTCTTTAAGCTTCTTGAAGTTGTTCAATCCCCAGTTCTTTTTCGTATCACTTGTCAGACATTGAAACAGAACCTGTTTGGATTTTGCTGCTGGCATGGCCGCGGTTTTTTGCACAGGCAAGTCAAAGGACTTTCCTAAAAGCTCCACATAATGGAACAAGGACGGCTGCACTCCCGAAAAACGATCATTGAAATAGCGAAGCCAAGGATTTTCCAATCCTTGGAATTTACCTTCAGAATGGTGAAGGCCTTTTTTCATCGGTACTTGCAAGGCCCCCAACAAATAAGCACTGAGCTTATTATGCGTGAAGTTTAAAACCTGCTGATAGTTTTCGGCATTTAAAGTCTGCACCAATTGATCCAACTGGTGATGAGACCACAAGATATTGAAAGACGCCTCGCCCAGGCCACGTTGTAACAAGTCTCGATCAAAAAAGTGATACTTATCAACTAAACCAGTCAGCAATCCCTCTACGTGAGAGAACTGACGATTGATTAACAAATGGATTTGCGCCTGAGGATTCTTTTCACGCAACGCCTTTAAAAGAGGTTGCTGCTGAATAATATCTCCCAGACGTAAAAGCGAGACGACCAGTATCTTCATTCTATTTTACCAATTCTCCCAGCATACGGAAGATTTGCTTTTTTTCTTCTGCTACCTGGGACCCCTCAACTACCGGCAAGATATCCTTGATCGAAAGAAGAGTTGTGTTTTGGAAGTACAAAGACTTCATGTTCATTTGCAGATCTTGAAGGTGGTATTTCACGGCTTCAACCGTACGCCCCGTCAAGTGACCAAAGAACTCGGAGAACAGATCCATCTGCTCGCCCCAAGATTCTCTGAAAGAAACCACGTAAGCGCGTGTCGCAACCACGTCTGCATAAATATCATTTTTCATCAATTCCTGAACATTATCAGCGATCACGATTTGCACGCGCTCTGCTAATTCAGGAAATTGAGATCTGAAAACTGGAATCAATGAGGCACGGGAATCAACCACTGTGATTTGCACGTCCTGATCCAAGTCCGCCAAGGCTTCAATATGAAAGCCTGAACCCAAACCGATCACCACAACATGAGAAGAAGGAATAGGCCCCAAAGAGTAAGCCCACTTCAAAGCTTCCTCACGAGGTTGAGTGATATTCGCAAGCGGCGTACCCGCCTCGAAAGAAATAAGGGACGACTCATGGTTTTCTGAGAAAGTGATCATAGACATTTTATGCTGCCTTTACTGAGGGTGTGATTTTCTTTTTAAGATCTCTAACTTCGCGGTGATCGGGGTTCCACAAAAGAACACGTTCGATCTCGAGCAATGCTTGATCCATTTGGCTTGCCGTGCAGAACAAATTAATTAAAACCAAAGACATATCTTCATCTTGCTCTACTTGAGCCAAATATTCTTCCAAAGCTTCGATGGCCTTTTGCAATTGGCGATCGCGCAGACCCCAGTTGGCAGCCAAGTGAACCGCTGTACGATTTTTCTTATTGATATCCAGAGCGGCGTCGATATTTGCCCAAGCCAGTTCTGAGTCACCGAATTGGTGATGAACCATCGCTAAGCCTACCCACGCTTTGTCATTCTGAGGATTGATTTCAACAGCTTTGCGGAAGCAGTACAAAGATTTATCAAAGTCCCCGCGTTGCACTTCCAATGTTCCGAAATTCACCAACAACACATCGGATGTTGTATTAATAGTATAAGCTTTGTTGTAGTATTCCTCGGCGCCGTCGAAGTCGCCCTGACGAACATAGATATTACCCATGTTTTTATATACTTCGAAAAGCTGATCATCTTCCTCAGTCAACACTGACAATGCTTCAAAGTATTTTTCCAAAGCTTGTTCATCACGGCCCATTCTATACAGAGCGTGAGCCAACCAAGCCAGGCTTTCAAAGCCATAGTCCACCTTATTCCAGGCATTCAATGCGACCAGGGCTTCATCATGCTTTCCGATTTTTTCAAGACAACGAGACAACATACTCAGTGTCGCAGAATTTTTTGAATCGATGTTACATGCTTGGCGCAACAGATTCAGGGCAAGGTTGTACTCACCATGTTTGCTAAGCACATCTGCATTTTGCAGATACTTGGAAACACGGGGGTCGGTATTCATTTGTGTTTTGTTATTTGTGGTTTCTGATTCAAAGTCAGCGAGTGCTTGCACAGAATCGAAATAGACTCTTCCAGAGCTTTCCTGAAAGTTCTCAACTGAAGTATTCACTTCGGTATTTTCACTGGACTTTTGAACGAACTGATTTTCCAACATCTGCATGGATCTCCTCCGAAGAAACAGAAGAGCAACACAGATGCCAAGTCTAAAGATGCGATTATTTCAAGTTGAGGCAAGTTCAGCTCAGGAGTTTGACTCCCAGACCGTCCTTGCCGTCAGCTTTTTGTCGGGAAAAAATTGCCTAGTCTAGGCTTCTTCGTCCAAACGCTGGGTGAAGATCTTGGATTTATAGCCACCAATTGCTTTACGGTTGCGACGAACATCCTGCAACTCGCGGATGATGGAATTTTTTGCCATCTCGATGCAAGCCAACACTTGGATATCTTGCTCGATAATGCGAGAGACGTATTCGTCCTTAATCGTTAAAGCTTCTTTGATCTGCTGGCGATCGCTCTGCACCATAACAGTATCAGCGCTCATTTCGTTCTGAGCTCTGTCGATTTGCGAGTCTACATACTTAAGAACATCCAGAATTTTCTCACGCGTCTGATAAAAGCTCTGCAAATTGTCGAACAAACCTTGCGCGAAGTTCGCAAGTTCCACCTCGTTCAATGAATAGAACTTTTCGAGGTAATGATTTTTTTCGTTCAACAGGCTGATGATTCTGGTCACGTTACCCTCCATGGTATTAACCCGCTTTCTTTCCGTCGTCTGATTCTTTTTTGAGTTTTTCTACGGCTTGCACCCAGCCATCATACAAAGTATTTAGCAACTTCAAATTCGCATGAAGTGGTGCTGCGTCTCCGCTGATGTTCGCTTTGGTATATTGTTCCATCATGAACATATAAAGTTGTTCCAGCTGGTTTGCCACGTCGCCGCCGACTTTATGATCAAGAGTATTGTTTAATTCCATGATGATATCGAAGGCTCTGCCGATATTCTGCCCACGATCCGCGATCTTTTTCTCTTCAATAGCTTTGACGGCAAGTTTGGTAAACTTGATAGCACCCTCATAAAGCATCAAAAGGATCTTTTCCTTGCTGGCACTTTGCACTGAAGTCTGTTTGTATTTCTGATACGCGTTCTTGTTCATCGTTTCCTCTTTGGTTCCTGACCGTTCAACGTTCACTTAGCTTATTAAACTAACTATCCACCCTGGCGGGCCATCGCTGCGAACTTCGCCTGCTGAGCCTGCATTTCCGACATCTTAGTTTCCAGGTTGGCAAACTTCTGACGAAGCCCATCTTCCTTTTTCTCTAACTGTCGTTCTTTGTTATCGATACGCTGATCAATTTGTTTGATCTGCGACTCGAGTCCTCTTTTACGGTTGGCCAAGCCACCGTACTCACCGTTCGTTAAACTTTGAACGGTCTGCTTAATCACATTGGCAAAACCCGTTTTAAAGCCGTCGCCGCGGAAAAATGCAGCAACGCCCACCGGATTTGAATTCAGTACTTTGTTGAACTTATCCTGGTTCAACTCCAGCATCCCGTTTCGATTAAACGTGATGCCCATCTCATTGATCTGACGAATAGGTGATTCCACCCCTTGCACCGGATTCAAAATCGCACTACGCAACGAACTTTCAATCGTCCTTAATAGTCCATCACCACCCAGAGGCCCCAGCTTAGGATTTCCGCCTTTTTCACCGCCCTGGAGCTGATGCTGCTTTTGGATAAAACCCAAAGCCGCATTATAGGCATCAACGAAACCTTTTACTTTGCCACCAATGGCTTCCAGGTTTTCCTTCACCGTCATGTGAATCGTTTTACCTGGAGCTGCAGATTTCAAATCCAGCACCACGCCTGGAATCAAATCTTTGGCTTTATTCTCCGGAAGCTCGATTTCAAAGCCGTCAACTTTCACTTTCGCATTCTTAGAAGCGCGGGACTGATCAAAGTACATGTCCTGATCGCCATCCAAGAGATAGATTTTTGGGAATGTCACCTGGTGGTCATCACCAGTCGCCATCCCTGAAACCAAAAGTTTAAACGGGTTCTCTTTATCTTTACGATCCTCAAGAACCTGAGCTTTCAAACCCACGTCAGCGTTATTAATCTGATTCGCGGCACCCTCCAGAGTCGAATTCTTCCCTGTGATGTAAACTTCCTTAGTGCCTTCGGGCGTTTCAAACTTTATATATCCCGTACCAATTTGCGTTTCATTTTTATCAGGAAAGCCGTTGGAAATAGCTGCCGGCTTTTCCGCAAGCGAAACTACTTCAACCGAGTACTCACCTGGTACCGCGTTATTCGGATCAAGTTGACCGTCCACAACGGACGTATCACTTGAAGTAAATTTCTTATCCGCAAAACCGCGCACATTCGTCAGATCGGAAAGGTTTTTATTAATATCCAAAACCTTGCTCTCGAGATCTTTTACAAGCTTAAGCTTTTCATCCTTCTCGGTCTTCTTAGTTTCCATCTGCTTCACAGGAATACGCTCAGCTTCCATCAGCTGCTCGACGATATTTGGTGGTAGCCCAGAGGCCATGCCTGTAATTCGTATTCCTGCCATGAAACAATCGTCTCAAATTCATACAGTGAACGTGAGTCAATTAAATGTCCGTCGAAAGGCCCAGTGGCTGCGGATTTAAGTGTCTGCTGCAATATAAGCAGGATAAATTTTGACATCCCCCTCTGGAGCTGGACCAGAAGCTGGGAATCAAATGCTATTCGGATTTAAAATTATGAAGAGATCGCAAAGCCGCCGGCTTTGATGTCCAGTTAAGCGGAACGTTTTAGGAGTTGGCCACGAGGAGAATCATCACTTGGTAAAGTCCACAATTCTGCTTCGGGAATACGACGAATCAAAGTACCAAGATTGTCTCTGACCATAACGAAATTCTCCCCGCCAATATCTTCAAGTTCCACCGTCCATCGGTGCTCCTTGAAAGCAGGAAGTTTACGCAGATGTTCCATCGAAGCTTCAAGTTGCTCCTCTGACATCGGCGGTTTCTGTTCTTGTTGTTGCTGTTGATAGGATTCTTGCCCGTTGGCGTCTCGATCGTGGGCACTGTCGGATTGAATCGCCCGGCCCGTTCGGTCTATCGACTTCACATCGCTTGGCTGTATGGTGGGAATCAATCCTTTGATATTCATGAGGATCTTATCGGCATTTTTTGACTAAACTTAAACAGCTGGACTTTAGGCTATTCCCAAGTCCCCTCTCTAAGTACCCCAGGGAAAACTATCATAAAACTTTCCCTGGGTAGGTTGGTACCGGAAGAGCACGGAGGCGCTCTCCCAGGTCAAACTTTTATTAATTAGCCAATTAGTTTCAATGCTGCGCCCGGCATTTGGTTCGCCTGAGCAAGAACACTCGTGTTAGCTTGTAGCAACACTTGGTTTTTTGCTTGGTCAGCTGAAGCTGCTGCGATGTCTGTATCACGGATACGAGAGTTCGCGGCAGAAATGTTCTCATGTTGCACACCCAAGTTGTCGACAGTTGATGTCAGACGATTTTGAAGGGCACCAAGATTTGCGCGATAACCGTTCACTTTAGTTTGAGCGCTGTCGATTTTCTCAAGAGCTTCTTGAGCACCCGCTTTAGAGCTGAAATCGAAACCGTCAATACCTAGAGAAGCTGTTGTTGCGTCTGTCTCACCTGCGTTGAAGGAGATACGGTCCGCAAAGTCATCATTACCGATACCTACTTGGAAGTCATACTTGTCGCCAGAACCATCAAGTAGTTTAGTAGTACCAAATTTAGTAGATTGAGTGATACGTTGAGACTCAGCTTTCAATTGTTGAACCTCTTTATCAAGGAAGCCACGCTCTGTATCACCGATAGTATCAGAAGAAGCTTGTACTCCCAACTCACGCATACGAGTTAAGATGTTGGAAACTTCAGACAAACCACCCTCAGCAGTTTGCACCATTGAGATACCATCATTCGCATTTCGTTGTGCTTGGCTGTAAGATCTGATTTGCGACTTCATACCTTCAGAGATTGCCAAGCCGGCAGCATCATCTGCAGCTTTGTTGATGCGCGATCCAGAAGACAATTGCTCCATGGATTTACCGATAACACGTTGAGAACCTTGTAGAGTTCTTTGTGCATTTACCGCTGCGATATTAGTTGAAATTCTCATTCCCATTTGGGACCCCCATAAATATTTGGCCGCCTTATACCTACTTAGGCTGACCGGTTTAACACGTCGGGACTCTACGTTGGTCTCGGTACCCTGCAATCGAGTTTTCGTCAGGCAGTCACACCCTTCGAAGCTCTCAAGTACTTTCGACTTCGGTATCGTCGTTGCTTCTGACATACCTTTCGGCGAGGTCTGGAAAGGCTTTAGTCGCGTCCTGTAAAACTAGACCATCATCTAGCTTCAACTAGACCTTCGTATTGAAAACCAGCCCTTCCTCGCGTTTTTTTCAATACCAAGGTCCAGGAAAATCCCCGACGCCACAAACGTCTAACAGACCTTTGGAAAGCAAAGTGATCCCAAGACATTTAGATAAGAAGAAGTGAAGTACTTCACATGGAGCGATTCTCGAGTGAAGCAACTTCAAGACGTAAGAACTGCAGAATGAAAAGACATTATTCTGTGAATGAAGAGGAAACGTTTCTCGATTGAACTACAAAATTATTGGGAATACAGGAACTCATGGAGGAGCTTAGCGCGAATGCACGAAGTCGCCGCCTGACTTTGAACGAATATATTGAGGTGTCGTGCAAATGATTCGAGGGCTACTGAGGGAGGGTACCGGTCATGACGAAACTTTGTCAGAATGAACGAGAATTTAGATCTGAAAGCAATAATGTCGTCATAATATGCTGTTCGTGGAACTTTCCGTCACTCGGACCACGCAATGATTTCTATAAAAGACAGTGCATTTGATCCTCTCCCAAGAATTGCATCCTACCCTTTCATCCCTGGGGGTATCGGTCATGATGAAACAACCATCTTTTCTATCACTCACAGTTCCTTGGCAACATCGCTACTGTCACGGGGGCACCTTACGAAAGACATCAAAAGGAAGAGGATCGCGCCCCCTATCCACAAAGGATCCGATTCATTTAGTACTAAAGATCAACAAATCGACAGTCCGTGGCGGCCTCCGCAATCGATATGCTTTCAAACTGATGACAGCTCTAATTAAAAGATATTCCCTGAAGTTCTTTATTAAGATCGAGCAGTTTTCGATTCAAAACGACCATGTTCATCTATTAATCCGTGGAAGCCGCCGCTCCAAACTCCAAAGCTTCCTCCGGGTGCTGCCAGGACAATTCGCTCAGAACATGACCGATACCCCCGAAACCACGAACGAAGGTAAAAAAGACAGAAGAGAAAAGATCTGGAAATATCGTCCATTCACCCGGATCGTAAAGGGCTTCAAACCCTATCAAATAGTACGAAACTACATCCAACTAAACGAATGCGAAGCCAACGGCCGCCCCTACTCAAAAACCCGCCTAAGAGGCCTAACCCAAGAACAACTAATAGAACTCTGGAACAACTGATTGAAGGAAGGAAGGAAGGAAGGAAGGAAGGAAGGAAGGAAGGAAGGAAGGAAGCGAGCGACGAAGGCGCAAGCCAAAAGAAGTTCGAATCTAGCAAAGGCGAATCAAAAAGGTTCGAGTGCAAGGCGGAGGTGACGAGCTGCCACGTAGGCGTACTCCAAGTACGCCGGAGAGCAAGTTCGACGCCGACAACGCAGCAATCGAGCCTTTTTCATTCGCCCGCCGTGCAGGGCAATGACCGGCCCGAACCCCAAAACGCAAAATCCCACGAGACCCTCTAGAGGGCCCCGTGGGTGGGCTGAAATGAAGTAGTTTTTGTGGGCGACTACTCCAGAGGGAGATTTATCCCGGAGTCCCCCTCGCAACTTGAAGGAACTTTATTTTATATAAACGAGGTTCTACTTTCTATTAGCCAACTAGTTTCATAGCTACGTTTGGTAGCTGATTGGCTTGAGCCAGAACCGATACCGCTGTGTTTTGCAGAATGTTGGCAGAGGCCATTTCTGACGTTTCTTTTGCGATATCTGTGTCACGGATACGAGAGTTCGCAGCAGACAAATTCTCGTAGGAAATATCTAAGTTACTTACTGTGGATTCCAGTCGTGATTGGGTCGCACCGAAGCCGGCGCGCATCTCACTGACTTTCACCAGAGCTTTATCGATATCTTCTAATGAAGAGCGGGCTCCACTTTTCGAGTCCATATCGATTCCGTCGATACCAAGATTACTTGCAGAAGCATCGGCATCGAAGGTTACTTTAATCATATTATCATCTCCGGCATTGGCGCCGACTTGGAACTCCAGCTCACCGCCAGATCCATCGAGAAGTTTACGATTACCAAACACTGTGGTCTTGGCAATACGATCGGCCTCTTGGAGAAGTTGTTGGGTCTCTTTATTTAGGAATCCACGCTCTGTTTCACCGATAGTATCGGAAGCGGATTGAACTCCTAGCTCACGCAAACGAATCAGGATATTGGAGATCTCATTCAGACCACCCTCACCTACTTGCGCAAAGGAAATCGCGTTGTTCGCGTTATTTCTCGCGGCAGCAATACCTTTTAATTGTCCTTTGAAGTTTTCTGAGATCGCCAAACCTGCGGCGTCGTCAGCAGCATTTACGATACGGGAACCTGAAGCAAGAGCTTGAGCAGAGTGCTCAGTTCTTTTTTGTTGCGTGGACAATACACGCTGAGCAGCGATAGACGCTGTATTTGTCGCAATTCTTAAGCCCATTACATTCCTCCTCGGGATATGTTTGGATCATAAGACGCTGTTTTTTTGAGGGATAAAGATTGCACTGTGGTCGCACCACTTACCTGCAGAACACCTTTGAACCCGACAACGTACTATGATCGATTGTTTGTTTCGTTCAAAAAACTTTAAATTTTTAAATACAAATATTTTTAAGTTGGAGCAGGTCTCCCGCAGCATGGGTGACTGACCATGTTTGCAGGAGACTTTGTCCGGGAGATCTTTTTTGAGGAGAGGTCCGCGGAAGCCCTAACGTGTTACGAATAACTTATCGACGAAGGTCTAGGAAACTTTAGACCTAGGTCTAGGAATTTTTTAGGGACCACCGAAAGTGCCTGATTTTATTGGCAATTGGTTAAGAATTTTTTTTCGACAAAGGTCTAGGAACACCTGGACCTAGGTAGGTAAATGTCTATAAAACTCAAATGCTTATGTTACACAAAGCCAAAGAAGTTTTAGTTATTCATGTTCAGAATCTGAGGTCTTTGTGCGGGAGAGAGTAGAGATTGTCTCGAGAGCCCGAATGACGACGACGTTTTTTAAACCAGGGTACCCCCGACGTTCTCGAGTGGCCGCTGCTTCTTCAGGAGTCGCCAGTCGATAATCAAAGCGCGCATAGGGATCACCAAAGCCTAAACGAGCAATGATGTTGTCTTTGTCCGCATGATTATAAAAACCGGTAAAGAAATCAAATCTTCCCTGTCCCAAGATCCGTGCGCCACGATCACGAATCACGACGTAGCCATCATGAGTACTGCCATCAGGCATCGGCGCACCTACTAGGCGTGGTACAAAAACCACATCTCCAACTTTGTAAATCGAAAGGTCCGCAGCGATAGTATAATAGGGATCTAAACAAGTGGAGTTCACTCCGTAACCGAATGGACATTTGCGCAGGTCCACTTCCACAAATCGAGGGATGTCTTTTACCCGTGAGTGATAGTTAAACGATCTCACGGAGCCCGCTTTATCAACAAAGCAAGAACCCTCTATCAAACATCGGTCAAAATCCTTGGAGCAAATCGTGGTCAAAATTTTTCCATCGGGTGTTAGCATATCTTTAAGCTGCTCTTGAGTGCATTTGGCGGCATCAAAATGCACCGTGGGCTTAAAATAAATCGTCGGCGACAACAATTCCGCATCACCTTCCATGACCTTCGTTTGGGCACACGCTGAGAAGTGAAGAATAAACACCATAGTGCTTAGTAATTTGCCTGCGGTTTTCATTTTCACGGTGCCTCCTCGCCCAATGATTATTTAGTAATAACCATACTTGCTCAAAATTTCACTTCCGTAGACAAAAGACAAATTACTATCTGAGAACGTTTTGTCTGCAGTGGCAAAATTGGCGTGCGTCATCCCCGTTACAAAAATCTAACAACCATAGAAAAACGACCTGTTTTCAGAGGGACAAATAACTACTCGTTGATTGATCTGGATTCACTCTGTATCACTGATACTAAGGTGACTTTACGTTTAAGAATTTTCCTTTTTAATCTCGTGTCGGTGTTTTTGGCCACCTTTGTCGTTGCTTTGATCGGTTTGAAAATCGTGGAGTCAACAATCGTCGACAGCACCTATGAACGTCTGACACAAATCCGTATCGCAAAAACCACAGCCATTGAAAATTACTTCCGCGATTTGCAGATGGCGATCAACCTGATTTCGTCCCACGAGCTGACCGATAACCTTTTGCAATCTTCCAGCGCAGAATCTTTTCCAGAATTCCGCCGCTTATTGGACAACTACGTTTTGGATTTCAATATTTACGACATGGCTTTGATCGATCCCGAAGGTCGAGTTCTGTACACCACTCGTAAAGACTTCGATGATGGTATTTCCGTATTCGATGAAACACCGGGCACAGCAAAACTCAAAGATCTATTCAACTGGGCCCAAAAAGCACAAGAAGGCTCCACGCTGTTTCTGGATTTCGAAAAAGATCCGGTCAGTGTCAAATTCACGACGGGCTATGTCGCCTCGCCTATTATCCGCAGCGGAAAATTTCTGGGAGCCGTGGTTATCAAGATTTCCATCTCTGAAATCGATCGTATTACCAGTGATAACTTTGCCTGGGCGACACATGGTATGGGTCAAACTGGTGAAACGCTGATTTACGGCGAAGACTGGAGCTTGCGTAATACCGGTCGCTTCCGTACAGAAGATGTCGAAGGTCCACAACCACCAACAAACACGCCTGCCAGCAACCGCGGTGACGAGGACATCAAGAAAATTGAAAACCTCAGCGAGGTGCGGGAACTGGGAACGGACTATCGTAATCAAAAAGTCATTCGTTCTATCGGTAAGATCTATCTTCCGAATGGTGAGCTTTGGTACATTCAAACCAAAATTGACGAGAGCGAAGCCTTTGCGGTTTTAGACCGTATCGCAATTGCATCGAGTGCGGCTGCCGTCCTGATCTTTATCCTGTTCTTCTTTGCGACGTTCGCAGCGACCGGAAAAGTGGTCGAACCGATTCAGCTTTTGACAGATCGCCTGGAAAAACTTGGTACGAGTAACCTGACTCAAAAAATCAATTACCAGTCCCGTGATGAAATCGGGATGCTGGTTACCAAGTACAATCAGTTGGCGGATCGTCTCGAGACCACGACCGTATCCAAGGAATTCCTGGATAGCGTTATTCAATCCATCAAAGCCTTCCTTTTCATCGTAAAAGTCATCCACCATGATGACTGGCGCCAGTCGTCTTACATGATTTCTCAGGCCAATGAGTATGCTTTGAAACTTTTGGGACTTTCCCCTAATCAAGTTTCTCAGGTGGATTTAAAAAATCTAATTCATGCCCAGCCAGAATTTAAAAACTACACCTGGCTTTTACAAACCCGCCACAGTATCCAGGCCGAGATCACGAACGTTGATGGACACCGTATTCCTATTCTGATGAACTGGGCGGCTTTGCCGAACAGAACTTCGAAAGATCTGACTTTCGTGTTCGTCGGAACAGATATCACAGATCGTATCCAAAGCGAGCAAGCCCTGATTCAAGCCCGTGAGCAAGCGGTCAAAGCATCTCAGGCCAAGTCGGAATTCTTGGCGCGTATGTCCCATGAAATCCGCACCCCGCTGAATGCGATTATCGGTATCACAGATATTCTTTCAGAATCGGATTTAAAACCGGAGCAGGCGCAATTGGTTCAAGTTTGCGCGAACGCCGGTGAAAATCTTCTTTCCTTGATCAATGATATTTTGGATATCTCAAAAATCGAAGCCCGCGAAGTTCGTATCGAGAAAATCGCCTTCGATTTGATTGCAACGACGAAAAATATTTGCGACATCTTGAAACAAAAAGCAGCCGAGAAAAATCTGGATTTCCATCTTACCGTGAATCTGGATGGCGAACGATCGCACATCATCGGGGATCCAACACGTTTACGTCAGATCCTGTTTAATTTGATCGGGAATGCGATCAAATTCACTCAATCTGGAGAGATCGCTGTCACAGCAGAGTTTGAAGACGAGACTAAAAAGAATGTTCTATTCCAAATTCGCGATACCGGTACAGGTATCCCTAAGGACAAGCAGCATCTTTTGTTCCAAAACTTCGTTCAGGCCGACAGCTCAATCACTCGTAAATTCGGGGGCAGCGGCTTAGGACTGACGATTTCGAAAAACTTAGTGGAGCTCATGGGTGGTAAAATCTGGTTTGAAAGCCGCGAGAACCAGGGAAGCACTTTCGCCTTTACAGTTCCTTATATCCCGACAGATTCCGTGGTGGAAGCACCTCGTCCATTTGAAGAATCAAAAGGAATTCCGCAAATCGCGCAGAATATCAGCCGTAACGGTCGCATCCTGATTGTCGACGACACCGAAGACAACCGCTTCTTGTTATTGACGTATTTAAAGAAATTCCCATTTGATATCGTGCAGGCAGAAAACGGTGCCGTCGCCGTTGAAAAAGCCACGCATGGAAACTTTGATATTATCCTGATGGACATTCAAATGCCGGTGATGGATGGCTATGTTGCTACTCGCAAGATTCGCGAATGGGAAAAGACCAATCACCACAAACCGGTCCCAATCATCGCAGTGAGTGCGAATGCCATGGCTGAAGATATTCAGAAATCTCTGGATGCTGGATGCACAGAACACCTAACCAAGCCCGTTAAGAAAACAGCACTGCTTGAAATGGTTCAGCGCTACACCATCTAATTAGCTTTCAGAAATAATCGATCCGTTGCGGATATAGAACACCTTATTCGCAAGGACTTCGATATCTTTTGGATCATGAGTGACCAAAAGGGTCGGAATTTTTTCAGCCTCTATCACCGCTTTAACTAGGCGACGACTGTCTTCACGAAGTTCCTGGTCCAAGGCTGAAAATGGCTCATCCAATAGAAGCAGACGTGGCTCACCCATCAATGCTCTGGCGATGGCGACACGCTGTTTTTCGCCGCCGGAAATAATCGAAGCAGAACGATCCAGAAAAGACTCCATTTTCAAACTTTGAGTCAGGTCTTTTAATCGAGTTCTGACTTTTTCTTCGGGAATTCCGCGCGCACGGGCCGCAAACAAGATATTCTCCCGGGCTGTCATATGGGGAAACAAATCCAAGGTTTGAAACACAACGCCCAATCGGCGATCTGGAGTTTTCAGTTTCGCCAAATCCTGACCATCAAAGGTCCACTTCATTCCTGGGCAATCTTCCAATCCCAAAAGCATTCTAAAAGCGGTGGTTTTTCCAGAGCCGGAAGGACCTGACAATACGGTCACTCCCTGATCCAGGATCTCCCAACGAGGAATATCAATTTTGAAGTCACCATAATCACGGCGTAAATTTTCGACGAAGGACACGACTTCCCCCCACACACAAAGCAAAACAAATTATTCCGGCAACGATAATCAAAAGACTTAAAACCGTTGCCTGATTCAGGCGATAACTCGACATCAAAGTTTCCGTCATCATCGCAATACTTAAATCACGATGCGCCAGAATACGTGAAACCGCAAAATCTCCACAAGCCCATACAGCACCAATGCCCGCAAGCACTCCTGCCTTGGCAGAAATCTGCGGAAACATGACCTCTTTAAAAATTAGCACCGGGGACGCCCCCATCGCATACGCCACATTCAATTGAGAATCCAAGGAGCGCAGCTCACTGTCCCAGCCCATGCGAAACAAGCCGTTCAAACTAAGAAGTACCAGCGCGACAGGTATTTTAATAAACGGAAAGATACCTTCATTGGGACTTAAAATCAGCAGGCAAAAACAAGCCAACGACGTGCTAGGCGCCACATATCCATTCAAAAATTTGTCGAACCAGGGTTTTGGCCAGCAAAAGGCGATTAGCATCAAACCGGCATAACAGAAAATTCCGACAGTCATCCCAATCAGAATACTTCCCACAAAACTCCAGGCCAATGCTGACTGGTATTCATACAGCGTCGACATCATTCCAAAGCCCGCGATAAGGCCCTGAACATAGCCTGTTAAATACATCAAAGAAATGGCAACAATGATTGCGATCCCAGTCCGAGTGCGAAGCAAACTTAAATTTGCATAGCGCGTGGCTGTGCTGCCTTTGCCGCGACCCACGATCAAAGAGAGCCCAAAAATAAACAACGACTGCAAAGCAGCCAGGAAAACCGCGCCACCCCAATCACTGGACAGGCGGATCTTTTCATAGATCAAAACTTCAATCGTCGTGCCCTTGCCACCACCGACAATTAACGGAACGGAAAAACTGCCAAAGCAAACGACAAAGATAAACAAACCCAAAAGCCAAAGATCTTTCTTAAGCATCGGCAGCAGTCCCTTGGAAATAAACTGCCAACGGCCCGCGCCCTCAACATAGGAAAGCTCGGCCACCCCACCGACTTTGCTTTCAACAATGCTGGTGAATAAAACTGCAACCAAGCCAAAGTTCATCACTGTGTGAACCAAGGCTATTCCCAGAACTCCCATCGGAAATGGGTCCACGATATTTAAAACCGAAAGCAGAATAAAGAGTGGTGGTAAAAAGTTTGGAACCAGGCACGCCACTTCCAAAACCAGGCGCAGGCGGCTTTTGCCTGGCGGAAAATTCAAAATCCCAAACGAAGCCCAGATTCCCAAAAACAGTGAGCATACCGAAGAAAGCAAAGCTTGAATGAAAGTATTTTTAAAAGCCCACCACAGCTCGGCCATATCCGGCAGTTCCTGAGGTCTGAACTGCGTTAGCAGAAACAGAAACGGAAACAGCAGAAATACAACCAGAGCTAGGCGAAGAAGTTTACGCAAACTCAATTGAGATTGCCTCGGCGAACTTCAGTCCAACGTTTTAACAGGCGGTCCACTTCGGCCGTCGGCAGGATTTCAAATCCAGGGACGGATTTATATTCAGGTACCGTCGCGAAAGGAGTTCCATCGCGAACGCCCTTCATCACGGGCATCATATAGTTCTTTTCCATAATGATTTTTTGGCCAGCCGGAGAAAGCATCAAATTCACAAATTTTTCAGCAAGCTCGCAGTGACGGCAAAATTCAGGAATACCCATGAATTCAAACTGCACAGGCAAGGGCTCAGCGAAGACGATGGCTTGATAGTCTTTCTTTTTCTCTTCGATTTCATGATAAAGCGGCGATGTCACATAAGAGTAAGCAAGTTTCGTCTGCTTATTAGTGAAAAGCCCATACGCTGCGGACCAGGTCGGAGAAAAGCTGTGAACCTGTGGCATCAACTTTTGCAAAAATTGAAAAGCCTCTTCCTCGCCTTTTGATTTCACCAACCAATACAGGAACTGCATTCCTGGCGAGCTGGTGCGAGGATCTTCCAAAGAAATTTTCTTGGTCAGTTCAGGGTCCAAAAGATCATCAATTTTTGCTGGAGTTTTCTTAAGCTCCCCTGTGCGCATCACAAAGGTCAAAGCGCCCCAGTCATAAGGGACAAAGAATTTATTCGCTAAAGCGGGTTTCACCACGTCATAGACGTTCAAATCACCCAAATTCATTTTTCGCCATTGGTGTTCCGCTGTTGCTTTGGAAATATCGAACTGATCAAGGCCGATCACCAAGTCAGCTCCCAAACTTTCACCTTCAATTTTCAAACGTTGAAGTAAAATTCCAGAGTCACTGCCCTCGATAAATTCCAGTTTGCAGTTACAGGACTTTTCAAACTCCGTCTTCAAAGACGGACCCGGGCCAAATTTTCCCGTAAAGGAAGAATAACCAAAAACACGCAACGTCGGCATCGACCCCGCGGAAGTATTTGTTTCCGTGCGGTTCAAAAGAGCCAGGAACAAACCTAAAAATACCACTGCAATAAAAACGATAAAATTTTTCATGAAATTACCACCAGATACCGCGGCGGCGTTTGAAGTAATAGTAATCCAATCCCAGACAACGGCCTGCCCCCACCCACGCCAGGATCAGGTGAATCGCCAGGAAAGTTTTGTAAAAGTCTTCGTGTCCCGGTCCCGAGATGAAAAGCATCGTCACGCACAAAAGCATCCCGATCAAAGCGATAGGACGAACAACATAACCGATGATATAGGAAATCGCGATTGCAAACTCCAAGCCCACGATGATGAAGGCCACTGTTTGCCAATTAGGGATCATCTGCGCACTCGCAAAAATTTTAAACCAATTCGGTGCATGGCTGGTTGGCAACCACTCTGCAATTTGATCGGCAATGCGTGGACGAGTTAAAAAATCGCCGCGATACTTTTGCAATGCTTGCTCTAAATAGTAATAGCCCAGAAATATTCTTAAAAAAGAAATGGGCAAAAGATGTCCTACGTATTTAACGCTCTCAAAGAATGAAACAAACATGTGATCATTGTGCCTAGACTCCGCGCTTCGGGCAAGTCGTCTCAAGGAAGCAGTGAGCGCAATCAGGTTTTCTCGCCTTACAGATAGCTCGACCATGTGAAATCAATAAATGCGATAACAAAATCCAATCGTCTTCTGGCACCACTTTGCACAAAATCTTTTCGATCTGCACAGCGTTTTCGGTTTTTACCCAACCCAGGCGATTCGACAAGCGTGTGACATGCGTATCAACCACGATGCCACTGGGGATATCAAATGCGTTACCCAAAACCACATTCGCGGTTTTTCGGCCTACCCCCGCAAGCCCGACCAAAGCCTCAAGATCCTGGGGGATTTCGCCGTCATATTTTTTCACCAAATCAGTGGCAGCAGACTTCAAATTCTTGGCTTTGTTTTTAAAAAATCCCGTGGAACGAACCAGGCTTTCTAAACTCCCCAAAGGAGCTTTCGACATGGCCAGTGGCGTGGGATATTTCTCGAAAAGTGCTGGGGTCACCATGTTCACGCGTTCATCCGTGCATTGTGCGGATAAAACCGTGGCGACTAGTAATTCAAAAGGATTGCGATGGTTTAGAGCGCAATGAGCGTCAGGATAATAGCGCTTTAAAAGGGATATAGTCTGCTCGAGAGGAGCTTTCTTTTTACTCGTCACCGTCGTTGCCAATTGCTTCAACTGGGCAGCCTTCGATGGCTTCTTTTACCAATTCAGCTTCTTCGGGGCTTTCTGGTTGCTTGGAGACGAAGGCGTGACCGTCTTCTTCGTGCATGGAGAAGTTCTTTGGAGCCGTCAAAACGCAGGCGTCGCAGGCAATACAAGATTGATCCACGAATACTTTACCCGGTTTATTTTCCGACCATTTTGAACCCTTATCAGCCATGACTTCTCCCTAATACGCCCTTAAATATAAGGCTTTACCCCCTTCTGTCAAACTGACCTTCCGGACTTGTGTCGCATTTTCAGGCCCTTATTTGTCGAATCACTGGGGTCCAGCCCCAAATCCCGGTATTCTAAAGGAGATTGTCAAAAGGAGGGTTCATGGAAGGACCACGCTCACCAAGGGAAACCGAGCTTCCCCAGGTTTTGGATTTTTTGAATAAAAAACTACGTTCTGAAGCTCCTTGGTCTATTGCTGCCGAGTATCCAACGGCGTTTACTCCTAACAACTTGCACAATATGCGCATTATTGCGGATGAGGAACGAGTCCTTTCTCACGCCGTATTGAAACCTCTTATTATTAAGTCTCCCCATGTGATCTATAAAGTCGCAGCTATCGGGTCGGTGGTAACGGATGATCAGCATCGTGGCCAGGGTCTTAGCACAACGGTTATCAAAGATTGCCTAAGATCTGCGCAGGAACAATCCTGTGATATCGCGATTCTTTGGACCGATCTTTTCGATTTCTATCGCCGCATGGGCTTTGAATTGGCGGGAAGCGAGATCAGCTTCGTTATTGAAGACAATTTCAATATGCCAATCAGTAATTTGACGTATTCAACTGACTCTAAGATCGCTCCGGATGCGATTTACCGCCTGTATTCACAACACTCTGTGAACTCGGTTCGTTCGATCGAAGAAACTCGTAAATTCTTAAGCATCCCGCAAACTCAAATCTATACAGCTTGGGAACCGAATGGTCAGCTGGCTGCTTATGCAATTGAAGGCAAAGGGATCGATTTGGGTGGATACATCCATGAATGGGGTGGCTCAACCAGCAAACTGCTTTCTTTGTTAAGCTTTATCCGTGCGAAAAAAGGAACGCCGTTTACAATCATCTGCCCTAAGCATTCCCAAAATCTGATTCGCGAACTAGAAACACACAATGTCACCAAGAACAGCGGCTTCTTAGGGATGATCAAAATCGTAAACTTTGAACAACTGTCAGCGAAAATCAAACGCGCTTTCCGTGCTGAGGGTGTTGCTGATTTCGTTTTGGAAAAACAGGGCGATCACTTTGTTTTTGGTATCGGTCAGGATTTATATACGATCACACATGAAACCGACATGGTTCGCTTGTTGTTCGGCCCGGTTGATTATCGCGCGATCGGCATCTTTAAAGAAGAAACTGTCGCTAAATTTGAAAAAATCATGCCTTTAAATCTGTGGGTTTGGGGTTGGGATTCAATATGAATAAAAATTTGCAAAGACTGCTGCCTAAAGTCTTAACTGTGGCAGTGGTCGCAGGCTCGTTGTCCTGCATGAAAACTCCAGATCTTGAAGACAAAGCTGTTCCCGCCACGGCTCAGGAAGTCAGCAGCTCTTTGGTTGATGGCTGGGGTTCCGTCAGCCCCCTGACAATGCTAAAAGGTGATTTCTTATTTCAAGAAACTGAACAACAAATCGATACCATGGATCCTCGCCTGGTTTTGCAAGAGGGCATCACGATATCCAATATTACGGAAACCACAGATCAATATGATTATACGTTTTTATATCAAACGGCTGTGATCTCGGGCGAGAATTCCTCACAGTCAACACGTGAAGATCACCGCTCCGTTATGAAAAGTAACGCAACAGATTCAAACCCTGTGCAAGCAGCCTCAAAAAAGAAATCGAAATCCACTGACAGCGCGGCTTTGGCAATAGCGAAATCCGTTTTAGCGAAAAAGAGTGATGTAAAAACCTTGGGTGACGATTACGAAATGACTTTGGGTTTTGAAAGAGTTTTGATGCTCGCAAACTCCTGTATCATGACCGATGACTTGCAAAAGTATTGCAAGGAAACGTTGAAAGTGGATTCTTGCGAAATCAAGTGCGCGAATCTTACTAAAACAACAGAAGTTCGTCCCGCTCCAGACCTTATCAAACAGCAATCAAACTGTGGTGGACTTCCAAACTGTCAGCTGAACGTTAAAAAAGTGACATTCGATTGGTCGATTCTTTTGAAAACTGGAACGACAACAGAAAAGCAAAAGGTGACTTACACTATTTCTATGACTCCGGATCTGCCCTTCCTGCCACGTGTCTTGGATTATTGTTCCCGAGGTCTTGTACAGATTCCGAATTCAACCACAAAAGTTTTAGTCACGGTGTGCAACCGTCTTAAGAATTTTCAACGTAACACCAGCCAGAACTAGTCACCACTTCATTGCCAACACTTACGACCTCCGGTAGAGTGAAATCTCCCGGAGGTTTTTTTATGAAAAAAATCGCAGTCGTTCTTTCAGGTAGCGGTTATTTGGATGGTTCAGAAATCACTGAAACAGTCAGCTTGTTCATCGCCTTGAACCAAGCCGGTGCTGAAATCACTTGTTTTGCTCCCGACATCGATCTTGTCGAAGTCGATCACATTTCAAAATCTCCAACAGGTGGCAAACGCAATGTTCTGACCGAATCTGCGCGCATCGCTCGCAGCAAAGTTAAATCCTTGGCCGAGCTTCACGCAAAAGATTTTGATGGTTTGGCATTTCCGGGCGGCTTCGGTGCCGCAAAAAATCTTTGCAACTGGGCTGAAAAAGGCGCCGCTTGCGAAGTGAATCCAGACGTGAAACGCGTGATCCTGGAATTCTTTGAAGCCAGCAAACCAATCGGCGCATGTTGTATCGCCCCGGTGCTATTGGCGAAAGTTTTGGGCAAGAAAAAAGTCACGCTGACAATCGGTGACGATGCCGCCACAGCCGCAGAGATTCAAAAAACCGGCGCGCAACACGAAGAATGCCCGGTGGACGACTATATCTCTGATCGCGAAACAAAAGTGGTCACAACGCCTGCATATATGTACGGTGACGCAAAACCAAACGAAGTCTTCGCAGGCATCTTCGGTTTAGCACATGAATTGGTGGAGTGGGCGTAATCCCACTCTCCGACTTCGCTCCCTTTCTAGAATGTTTTAACTCACGGACGGACTTAAAATGAAAAAGACAATCGCACTTATTTTCGGTGGTAAATCAGCAGAGCACGAAGTTTCCCTTCGCTCCGCTAAAAACGTAGCAGACGCTTTGGACAAAGAAAAATTCAGTCCGATCTTGATTGGTATCAGCTCTGATGGAACTTGGTACCGTTTCCCCGACATGGCGGTCTTTTCTCAAGTAACAAAAATCGACGACAAAGCCTTGCCACCAAATGCCGAACCTGTAGCCATGATCTGCGACCTGGGTAAACCGGTTCTCTATTCATTGAAAAATGGCACAAAAACTTCCGTAGACTGCGCCTTCCCCATCATGCACGGAACAATGGGCGAAGACGGAACGATTCAAGGCATCTTTAAAATGGTCAACATCCCGTTCGTAGGTTGCGGGGTTTGGTCTTCAGCAGCCGGCATGGACAAAGCGGTCATGAAACACATCTTGGCCGACGCAAAAATTCCAAACGCACGCTACATGTTGCTAACGCCATACAAAAACAATAACTACGACGAAATCGTAAAGAACCTGGGCACTCCATTCTTTATCAAACCCGCAAACGCCGGCTCATCCGTAGGCGTCCACAAAATCAAAACAGCAGAAGACTTCAAAGTAAAACTACAAGACGCCTTCCAATTCGATTTTAAAGTCCTGGCAGAAGAATTCATCCAAGGCCGCGAAGTAGAATGCTCGGTCATGGGCCACAACCACGCCCCAGAAGCCTCCCTACCAGGCGAAGTCATCCCCCAACACGAATTCTATTCCTACGAAGCTAAATACATCGACGACAACGGCGCCTTATTGGAAATTCCAGCAAAAATCCAAGGCGAAACCCTACAACGCCTACAAGACATGGCCAAAAAAACCTATCAAGCCATGGGCTGCGACGGTTTAACCCGTGTGGATTTCTTCCTAAAACCAACGGGTGAACTCTACATAAACGAAATCAACACAATCCCAGGCTTCACAAAAATCTCCATGTACCCAAAAATGTGGGAAGCAACAGGCCTGGCATACAAAGACCTAGTAACGAAACTGATCACGTTGGCTTTCGAGCGCTACGAATCAGAATCAAAACTAAAAACAAGCTACCTATAATCCCCACCCCCTTCTCAATCTCTAAAAAAATAAAAATGGCGCGAAGACCTCGCGCCATTTTCATTTCCAAAATTCTTCTCCCCAAATTCTCAAAAGAAATAGTTGTCGATAAAAAAGAAAACAACAAGGAGAGTCTCCGCGCTTGGGGGCCGCTTCGGCTAGGGCTGAAACGCAGCGACCTCCGTCGGCGCACGATGCGCGAACCGGCGCAGCCGGCGACGGTGAACCACGGATGGTGTGTCGCGGAGTTGCAGCCCTAGCCGAAGCGGCCCCCAAGCGCGGAGACTCGACCCAAGCCTGTGAACGCTTCTTGCAGCGGCACACTATTGCTTCCTGCATGGATGCAGGACCAAAGCTCAAGGATGAGATAAAAAATGGAAGAAACGAAGATCAATTATTTCGAGAAAACTGATAGTCCTAAACACCGCGAGTTTATAATTTCCCAAAACAATTGCATACTTTGCGGCACCGTACTCGAACTCAGACACGTGTCTGATCGCAACGTTTCCGAAATTACTGAGGAAGCATTTTGCTCTCATTGTGATGTCAAAACTCGTGCAAGAACGCACATTTTGAACTAAATCGCGTCAATTAATCGACGGGCCATTTCGTCACAAAATTGACGTTATGGCGCCATCGTCAACTTTTTTACGTCCGAATAAAACGATCCCGCCCAAGACATATCAGTGATTCCAAAGCTTGATTGCTTAACACCGAACACCGTGGCGGGCTCACTCACCAACCACTTATTCAAAGACACCAGGCCCACATCCAACTTTTCAGCGACCTTGGCAAACTTCTCTTCAGGTCCCCATACGATGGCAGAATGACCCAGATAGGCCGTGTTCGCCCACTTGACTGCTTCATGTTGGTATTTAACGGAAGTTTCCAGGAACAAAGGCGCAAATAATTCATCCTGTTGCATGACGGAACAATTCGGAAGATCTGCCATAAATGTGGGCTTAACGAAATTCCCAGATTCATCCGCTGAAGGTCGCGCAAAAACTTTTCCGTGCTCAGAAATGCCAAAGTCAGTTTTTTGATTCAAAATCTCGGCGCGATCTTTAGAAATCAATGGCGTCCAGATGGAATCCCCTTCTGGGGACGTCAAAGGCTTCAAATCTGCCAAAAAATTTTTAAGCTCTTCATTGAATTCCTTGGCAAAAGAATCCAGAACAAACAAACGAGTCATATTCCAACACATCTGACCTTGTCCCAACAGGAACGGCGTCATGATCTCGGCCATGCGATTCTTAAAGTCAAAATCACTCAGCACAATCGCTGCGTTTTTAGCACCGCCACTCAGCTGCAGCTTTTTCATCTGTGGAAGAGCTGCCTTGGCGATCGCTTCCATCGTCGAAGATTTGCCCGCAGCAGTGATGGCACGAATCCCAGGATGACCAGCGATAATTTGTGCAACGTCTGCTCCACCATTTAAAACTTGCACCAAACCGACCGGAAGTTCGATAGCTTTAAACGCTTCACCCAAAATTTTTGCAGTGATGGGTGACTGTTCAGATATTTTAATGATAACAGCATTACCCGCCGCCAATGCTGGCGCCAAGCGCTCGGTCACCAGACGCAAAGATAAACTCCATGGCGTAATGATTCCAATCAACCCTGAAGCTTTAACGACTTTACCGGCAGGCAAAGGTTTCACCAAATCACTCGCCGTTTCGCGAAGGATCGAAATTGAAACCTGAACACTATTTTTTAAAACGAATTTTTGCGAAAGTCCCTGATGAAGGGCTTCCTGATAAGCAATCACGGCAGCGTTCTGTTCAAAATATGCCGCCAGCTTATTCAAAAGCTCTGCACGGAATTCAGGAGTGGAAGTTTCAAAAGCCGCCAAAGCTTTTTTAGAACTCTGCAAAGAAAGAATCACATCCATCGCATCGGAATCAGAAACCGAAGCCAAGGACGAACCATCAAATGGAGAGTATTTATCGAAAGTCTTCGAATTTCCGGAAGCCTTAAACTCACCCGCAACAAAATTCAAAATCTCCACCGCGACCTCCCAACTTCGATAAGCTATCAGCCGCAGTGAAAATACTTTTAGTGCGGTTAATAAAGGTTTTGGTTACGGTATTGCATCAAGTACGCAGCCAAAGCTTCAGCTTTTAATACCTCATCTGCCACGCCAAGCTCAATCGCTTTTTGCGGGCCGTAAGGGAACTGAGCTTCTTCCGGATGCTGTACGACGCTTGCACCACCAAGTTTTTGCACTTCGGTCAGGCCGCTAACGCCATCAGTACCAAACCCACCCAATAGAACCGCAAAGACACCTTTTCCAAAGGAGTTCGCGGCAGACTGGAATAGGACGTTACTGGAAGGCAACTGAGACGCCACAGGTGCGCCTTTTTCAAGTTTCAAGACAGGACCTTGGGGACCCGTAACAATCTTTCCGTGATGTTCTGACGGAATAAAGTACACATGACCCATTCTTAGGAAATCCCCATCCTTACCCACAACCGGCGTGACTTTGGATTTCGCTTTTACTTTAGAAATATATGCCGTCACGAAATTCGCAACCGTACTGCAAGACACCACCACTGGTGGAGTATCCGCTGCAAGATTTGCAATAAACTGCTCCAAAGCATCAGCGCTGCCAGCATTACCGCCGACCACAACAACTTTAAGCTCAGCTGCACGACGAACAGCTGTCGTAGGAACAGAAACACGCGCTTCTGGAGCCGGCGTTTCTTTTAACTTCTTAATCACATTCACAGAAGCTGCTGCACGCACTTTCATAACCAACGTTTCAGCGAGTTCCTTTAAAACTTGCGGATCAAACTGAGAAGGCTTATGAACAAACTCCACTGCACCCAAATCCAAAGATTTAAGTGCTGCCTCCCCGGTGTTCGCCAGAGAAGAAACCATCACCACCGGAATCGGGTGATGCTTCATGATTTTTTCCAGGAACATAACCCCAGACATCTTTGGCATCTCGATATCCAAAGTCATCACGTCAGGTTTCTTATTAACGATCAAATCGCGGGCCTGATAAGCATCAGCTGCTGCGCCCACAACTTCCAAACCACTGCTGGTGAAGATTTTAGAGAACAAAGTGCGCACTGTGGCCGAATCATCCACCACCAATACTTTCACGCCCTTAGCCACGGCCAAAGGTTTAAAACCAGACACGTCGACAGGGCTGTCGGCCCCGCCTTCTTTAGTTTGATTGTGCAAAACATCCGCAGTAGCCGTATTGAATTTAATAGTGCGCGCAGATTCGCCACCCACATTGCGATCAGTTATGGGAATGCCCATTTCACGCAACATGCTCTCGGCAAGTTCAATGTTACGTTTACCGATGGCATCTCCCAAAGAAGACACACTGATAACATTTCCACCACCATAGACCTTCGCCTTCAATTGCGAGCGATTAGCACCCAGCTTGACGCAGTCTTCGACCAACATTTGGATGGCATGATTACCATAACGGGAGTTCGCACGCTCATTAGGCTGGGCATCAGGTAATAGATAGTGATTTAAGCCGCCGATACGTGTTGTCGGATCATAGATCGCGACTGCAACACAAGACCCCAAAAGAGTAGAAATAACAGTTTCTTCTTTAAAAGCCGCGTGTTTACCAGGAAACAAATAATGTGAATTCATTAAGCCACCAATTTTTCAATATCGAGTACCATCACACTGTGCTCCTCTTTAACGAAAAACTGCTTGATGAAAGGTGCCGTAAGCATCGTGGGATAATCACTTAAGTTTTGCATATCTTTGTCTTTAAGACTTAAAAGTTCATCAGTCTCTGTAACTTGTAATGAAAAACGTGTACCGACATGCTCACAGATGACGTAATAGAATTTATTCGTGTTTACAGAATGAAATCCGTATGATTTTAAGTCAATCACCGGAACTGCTTCGCCCCTAAATGGGATCACTCCGGCCAAACCTTCACGTAGGTCCGGCAACGGAAACAAAGGAAGCGACGAAGTGATTTCAATCACATTATTAATAGGAACCACAAATTGCTGGCTCCCAGTTTTACAATGAAGGAAAAGAGCTTCGCGACTGCTTTGAGCGACCAAGGGAAACTGCAAAGCAAGTTCGGTGCTGTCCTTACCATCAACCAACAAAGCAGTGAGATACTTTTGCAAAAGGCTCAACGCCTTAATCATCTGCTCGGCAGAATCCAAAGAATCTGTTTTTACATTGAAATCAGTTAACCAAGCTTCTAATGAAGTAAATTCGTTGGATTTGGCATCCACCACCCAAGATTCTGCCTTCTCACGAATCTCGATCGTCACTTTCTGCAATGTACTTTCATCAATCAAATCGATGAAAGATTCCACTTCTTTCAAAGTGGCATCCAGGAAATACTTTTTCAGCTCGACCGTAAAATCGTCACCAAAGAAGTCGCTCATGCTGCTGCCTCCAAAGTTACGGATTGGCTAAGCATAGCCAGGATTTGCTCGGGATCAACGATGTAAGTGATTTTTTCGTCAGCCAGGATGGAGAATCCTTTAAAGCCTTTTTGGGCCTTGATGATTGCACCAAATCCTTTAACAACCAGATCTGTTTGAGCTTCCACGCGATCCACCAGCAAAGCGATAATTGAATCTTTGATTCTGATAAAGATCGCGGTGTGATTTACGAAATCAGATTCCGGCAACAGCATTCGCCCCTGACGGATTTCTTGATAAGTCATCAACGGAACCGTCTGGTTATGGAACTGACAATAACGGAAGTGTTCTACGTAATTTAATTGAAGGCTGCTGCAAGAAGTAATATGAGCTACCGAAGTCAATGGCACTGCCACCTGGAAGTTATTCCAGCTTGCCACCATCGCCGTCTCTACCAAAATATGAGAGATCGCGGGATAGACCAGGGTAAATGTTGTGCCAGCACCCATTTGCGTGGAAATTGAAATGTGACCACCGTACTTTTCCACCAAGGTGGAAACAACGTCCATCCCGACACCACGACCCGATACCGTAGTGATTTTCTCTTTGGTGGAAAATCCCGGCTCGAAAATACATTTATAAATCTCTTCATCCGAAATGGTGGCCACGTCTTCAGGTTTCACCAGTTCGTTGGTGATCGCTCTTTGTAAAATTCTTTCGCGATCAAGGCCTTTACCGTCGTCTTTCATTACGACATAGACGGCGCCATTTTTTTCACTCATTTCGATCGTTAATTGGCCAATGGAATCTTTACCGGCAACGGCACGCTCAAATTGGTCTTCGATCCCGTGATCGATAGAGTTTCGCACCAGATGTACCAAAGATTCAGAAATATCTTTGGCCAGAGATTTATCAATCAGGAAATCCAAGCCCACCATCTGCAACTGAACTGTTTTATTAAGTTCCGTGGCTGTCTGCCTGACCAGAACTGGAATGCTTTGGAATGAATCCTCGGCCTTTTCTTTACGGATAACCTGCAAATGAGACTGGAATTGATCCGTGATCTTTGTCAGATTTTGTGAAAAGTCGCTTTGACGGCGCTCGAACAACTCGGGTTGCGAGCGGAAATTCACCGTTTGATTCATCATCGAGAAAAAGTTCTTTAAAACCAAAAGCTCGCCACTTAAGCGCAACATTTCATTAAGCTGCTTGCTGGACATCCACACACCGTCTTCATCACCCGAAGCGATGTTCGGTTTAACAGCGGCTCTTTTGGTTTTTCTTGGCGCCACACCCGAAAACTCAAAACCATTATACCGAGTGATTGTTTCAATCACCTCGCTAAGCTCTTCTGGATACATATCGCGTTTTTCGCGAAGGGCTTCCGCCAATTGCTTCATCAAGCGCGAGCTAAGCAGGAATAGATCAATGCACTCTTTCGTGACAGTTTGGGATTCACGCTTGATTCGATTTAGCAAAGCTTCGAACTCATGCGATAAAGAGGCCAATAACTGTCCACCTGGAACAGAACCCACGCTGCCTTTGATTGTATGAACTTTGCGGAATAGAACATTGATGTGTTCAACGTCGTTTGGAGATTCTTCCAGACGCATGATAAGCGAATCTAAGCCGTCCAAAATTTCTTTCGACTCTTCAAAAAAGACGCGCGCAACCTCTTCGATTTGCTCAAAGTCTATCAGCCCAGAAAAATCTGGTATATCATTCACGCCGTTTTGATCGTCACTCATGCTGTGAATTTATCGGAATATCGTATATTTAAGAGAGGCTTAGAACCAAAATGCGAGGACCAGAAATTTCGCACCGAAGGTGCGCCGTCCAGAAATAGGAAAGGCGGCCTTTTGAGCCGCCTTTAAATGTGCAGAATTCTTTCGAATCCCTGGCGAAGGTCGAGTCGGCTAAGAAGCCGCCACCCCCGCCTTGGTTATGTCACATGTTTTAACCATAAGACCACCCCCTTCCCAGCCCCAATAGAGGCTTTCCACTATAGTACCTGAGTCGGAGGATGACTTTCCACTGTTTGGAAGTCCTGTTTTATAAAGAGCGGATAAATTGAATCAAAGCGATACGATCATCTTTCGGAAGCTGAGTGAACTTAGTTTTAGAGTACTCCGCCTCTCCGCCATGCCACAAAATCGCCTCTTCCAAAGTACGCGCGCGGCCATCGTGCAAGAATCCCGCACGTGGATTGATCGTTTGAGTTTGTCCCATCCCCCAAAGAGGGCGTGTTTTCCACTGATTCCCCGTCGCATCGAAATCTTGTCTGCCGTCAGCCAATCCAGGTCCCATGTCATGCAAAAGCATATCTGTGAATGGATAGATTTTTTGATTAGCAAAAGCAGAAATCTCGTGAGGACCTGTTACGAAACTTGGGTGATGACAGCTTGTGCAGCTGGTTTGGTGAAACAAATTAGCGCCACGGATAACCACAGGATTTTCAACGTTACGACGTGAAGGAACAGCCAATGTGCGAGAATAGAATACCAGGTCATCTGCAACTTCTTTAGCAGCCTGAGGCTCTGGAAGAGGTGGACGAGACGCCATAAATTTATCGTACAATGCTGTGCCCGCGATACTTTCATCTGGAAAAGCATAGTTCGTAACACCGATATCACCGCGCAAAGCGCCCAAGGATTGGTGGAAAACTGTCGGCGTATTGTTTTTTAAACCAAAGCGACCCATAGAAACTGGGTACGCATCACCTGCCATAGATTTTTGAATATCAAAAACCATGTTCACTTGACCATGAACACCTTCAGCAGAAAGATCGCGCGCGGCTAACGCACGGATGTCAGATTCCTTGATCGCCTCAAGCAAACCCAAGCCGATCATCGGAGTGCCCATGCGAGGTCCCATTTTTACGTCTTTCTCAAAAAGACGGCTGCGCATTTGGCCAGTCACAGAATCAAAATATTGATCATAAGGAGACGTCACCGTGAAGATGGGTTTACGAAGCTCGACCGTGCTGCCATCTGGATAAGTGAAAGATGATTTTTCAAAACTCATCCATACTTGAGCTTGCCCCGCGCCCTCAAGATCTTCACGCAAACCATATGAACCCAAGTGGAACAATTGATCCGAGAAACCTGGAACGGGAACTGGTGCACCCCAGTGGTTTGCAGCAGATTTAACTTTCTTGAGGCCATCTTCGATACTGATACGCAAGAAAACCGCTTCGTTTTGACGAAGCAAAACTTTTTCCTGACCGATCGGCAAAACTGGCAAAGCACCGCGCCCATCTTTAGCGTGGCAGGCGTTGCAATTCGTGTTGTTGTAAACAGGCCCCAAACCATGGTCAAAACGACCTGGATCATCGGAAAAATTTCTCTCAAAAAGAGCATCACCGGCCATGTGGCGGCGAACTTCTTCTTCAGACAAATTTGCCGCAGGATTGCGGAATGCCTGAATCGACTCTCTTTTGAAAATCACTGTCGTGTCACCGCCCGACATAACTGCATTAACGTAGTCCATATCGATGGCTGGAGCCGCCATCGCAGCTCCGCTAAAAAACAATTGAATCGCTAAAAGTAGAGTCGATTTTTTCATATGACTATTTATCCACCAAAGGAAGAACTTGTTGTTCCAAAACCGCGTGAAGTTGGTTCAATGCTTGGATCGCCTGCTGAGCGCGTTGACGACCATCTGGAGTAAAGATCGCCTGACCGAAATCACCACCACCTGCAGGGCGAATCGCTTGGATCAATTGCATGCAACCCAAGATGTGTTGTTCAATCTGTTGAGCCAATTGCGGATCGTGACGCTCAACCAATGCTTTTACTCCCGGACCTTGAGACGTTCTGTATGTACCCGTGTAAACTGAGTAGATAGAACGGATATTGAACGTAAAATCGTTCAAAGAGTTCCAAGAGAATGGTGATTCAACCAATGCCATATTTGCAGAGTTGATATCGCCACCCAGTGGATCCGCGATTTTACCATTTGCCACTTCATCAGCAATCGCCATCATGCCTTTTACAAGCTCTTCCAACACAGCCGCTTCAGATGTGTAGAATTGATTGTTCCAACCTGGCTGCGCAAGAATTGCAGAATAGCCTGGAGAAGACGCATCTTCTGGATTCCAACGGTTCGTCCATGCGTATGCCAAAGCTGCCGCATGCTCCATTTCAACTTGTGCCGTCGAAGAAAGGTATTCGAATTGTTTTGCTGTAAAAGCAGAAATAGGTTTTGTGTTGGAGTGAACTCCGTCACCAAACAATAGATATTCGATCGTGTGGAAACCTTGAAGGTTCGTACCCAAAGAACGAATCATCTCAGGAGTGATTGTTCTGCCAGAAGCCAAAACTGCATCCAGATCCAATCTGTTCAAAGGCCAAGTATCAAGCATTGGATCGATACCCAAAGAATCCACAGGTCCGAACAAGAAAGCTTCAGAAGCTTCCCACGGCATACGAGCTCCGCGCCATGCGTTTTGCGCTTGAGCCAATGTTGCTTCGTTCGGGTTTTGAACGAAAATGTCGACAGCCTGTTTCAAAGAAACAGTCGCTTGTGCAAGCTCAACATAGGTTGCTGTGATCACGTTGTAAGACACGTGAGTGATGATTTCCTGGTTCGATGCAGCTGAAGCCTGACCGCCAATTACTAGCGCTAGGGCTGCTGTCATTAACTTAAGAGCTTTCATTTATTCTCCTGTTCAGACTTTGATTTTCAAAGACTGAGATTTATTAAAAAAACTAATTAAATTTTGCGATATCAAAACCAAACGCCAGACCGAACCATTTCGTTTCCGGCATACCAATCAACTCTGTGCGGTCTTCAGCGTATTGGAACTTCATGAAAGCACCTTGATCCCAAGCCCACATAAGACCCGCCGATGAACGAGTCCAATCGTAACGAGGGTATTTAGTGATGGATCCTTGGACTTCATCAAACGTGTTCACGTGCTCCCAACGAACGTAAGGAACCAATGTATTGTCGTCGAAAATATCGTAGGCAAGTTGTACGCTGTCCAAAACCGCTTTGTGTCCCAATGGCGCGAATGATTTCGGTTTAGCCAAGCCACCCAATGTGGAGTTCGCCAAAGCTACTTTGTCAGAGTTTTCCAAAGTACCGCGCAAAGATTCGCCAGTAAGCTGGAACTTCCAGATACGGTAATTCACAAGCAATGACCAGATTTCAACTTCGGCGCTGACAGTCAGTTTGTCTTTTTTGTAGCGGTTGTTTTGAGAGTTGCCATTGTAGTAAGCAAGACCAACGCCCGAGCCTTTCGCAACACTTCCGAATTCAAGAGAAGCCACAGTTGCCAAGTCATCTGCGTTCACGTTTTCGAATTGACGTTGGTAACCACCGCCCACCCAAGAGTAAGAACGGAAGAACTCAGAATTCAAACCGCTTACCAGACCCAAACGTCCAGTGAACTTCCAGATTTTCTGTTCAGCCTGAACACCCAACTCGTTCCAGTGGTAAGGAATCATAGCGGCTTCCACATCGGAAGCTTGGATAGCATAAAAACGGCTAGGTTTCTCAAGGATTGTTCCAATTGAGATAAACAACGGGAACTTCCCGACTTTCAAAACACTATCCGTAGTAGGGAAAGATTTTTTATAAACGAACTCTGGGAGCGCAACCTCCCCCCCCTTTTCAACTTCGGTTTCAAACTCACCGAACTCTTCAAACGGGTCAAATTCCATCGCCGTTCCAACACCACCGTGTTCGATTTCAACTTCGAATTCGATTTTGCTTGTAGGTGTTAATTCGTAATTACCTTCGAAGGCAATTTCTGCCAGGTCCATTTTACGACGGTTGTATTTTGTCAGGTCATTCACGGCTTTAAACGTCTCTGCCTGAGAGAACGTAAAGTACCCGTATGATTTAAAACTGAATTTTGGGAATGCCTTAAGATCTTCAGCTTTCGTCACCATCACGGTCGACACAGGGGCAGATTTTTCCGCTTCCATGTTGGTTGTTGGTTCCGGTGTACCACCAGGAGTGGGTGAAGGAGATACGCTAGGCGAAGGAGCTGGAGCAACGACCTGAACGGCTGGAGTCACTTCATTAACAGTTTTCTCTTGGGCAAAGGCCTGCAAAGATAGAAGAAGGGAAAGGGCTATAACACGCATAATCAATTTTAGTTCTCCGATGGCGGCAGTCATATATTCGGCCTTCACAAACGTCAATTTGGGTGCCCTAAGAACCATTGAGCTGAACGCTAACTGAGAATGAGTTGAGAATAAAAGATAGCCCTGTGTAATAAAGACAGGCTCCAACGGAGATGGAGTCAGGATGTTCTAGGAGGAACGCATGAAATCACTAGCTTTGGCTGCATTGATTCTTACAGGCACTGTCGCCCACGCGGCGGATCTGAAAGTAGCCTGCACAGTTACTGAAAACAACGACAAGCAATTGGAGACGGTCATCAAGCCTGCTCTGAACGGCTACGGTAAAATTGGTGACATCGATGGTTTCAGCTTCCGCATCCGCAACAACGACGGCAGCCGTGTATCTCTAGAAATTTTTGATATCCCAGGTGAAGGCCGCTACTACGCCGACGCAACTTTAGTAAAAGCTGGCGATTCAGTTGTGAACACCATCTGGAGAAGAGACGTCCTGCTAGAAGTAAGCTGCCAAATCCCAGAATAAAAGGTACGGACACACTTTGTCCAAAAAAACAAAAAACCCGCGTCGTAACCGCGGGTTTTTTGTTTTGGAGAAAGTGTGTCCGTACCTTTTGCTTATCTAAATTGGAATTCGAAGCGGGGGACTTTTCTGCCGTCCACGTCAACCATTTCAGACCACATTGCTAAGGGGCGAGTCCATAGGCGGCCCAATGAATTTTCATAAAGGCATTGGTAAAGAACTACGTCTTCCATGGTCTCAGAATGTTTGCCCACCCCGATCACCTGATAGAGCTTTCCTTTGTAATGTTTGTAGATCGCGCCACTGATAGGCAATTGTTCCGATTCCATGATTACGCCAAATTCTTAATGATCTCTTGCTGGATCTTTTTCATTTCATCATCGGAACGACGCGTGGCCTTTTTAAAATCTAAATCCGGAATCGACCACGCCGGAATCAAGTGCAAGTGATAGTGAGGCACTTCAAAACCCGCCACCATTTGTCCAACCCGGGGTGAACCCGACGCTTTCAAAATCGCTTTACCGATTTTTTGCGAAACTTTATGTAGATGCGCATATGTATCAGCAGGGACTTCTGTCCAATGATTGATTTCTTCTTTGCAGATTACCAATGTGTGTCCCAAATTGACCTGATCCAAGGCTAAAAATGACAGGACTTTGTCGTCCTCATAAATTTTGTAACAAGGAAACTCACCACTGATGATTTTAGTAAAAACGGAAGCCATTCATGCACCTCTTATATTGGCCCCTAAGTATAGAATTACGATTTGAAGTCAGGCAATGACATTCGCTTGTGACAAGGAGTAGAATTAATTCTGCGAGGTGTATATGGCGTCTAAGTATATGTTAATTGCCGATGATGTTTTCGATGTATCTCCAGGTGCAAAAGCTCGATCCGAAATGATTCGCCAGTACGGCCTGAATCTGGCCGAGAAACTAAATGCCCCCGTCAGACTGTTGTACGTTCAAAATCCTATCGATATCACCATGAAAAATAATGAACGCGAACGCATTCAAACCACTTTGGAAAAAATCCGCCAAAGCAGCAAGAAGATCCAAGTTATTGAAGCTTTCGGAAATCCAGTAGATGAAATTTTTCGTCTGGAAAACAGCGCCCCACAACCAGGATTAGTCGTCATGGGCACCCAAGGCAAAAAAGGTTTGGAAAGATTTTTCTTAGGCAGTGTCGCTGAAGAAGTCGTTCGCAATGCCGTGGTCCCGGTCATGGTTATTGGACCAAAAGTTACCAAGGTGCCGGCAGGAAAAGGTAAAATTCTTCTCGCCACAGATCTGACTCGTAACAGCCGTCGTGCGGAAGCCTATGCAAAAAAACTGGCTAAGGCTTTGGGCCTTGAAGTCGTGTTCATCTATTCGGCACTTGAATCATTAAGAATTGCTGATCAATATGCGGCAGCCTCAGGAACGGCATTCATGGATCAATCGACGATCGATACTTTGAATGCAAAGTCTAAAGAAGCACTCCTTAAAAAAGTAAAAGGCTTTAAAGCCGATGGCGTGAAATGCTCCTTTAAGATGGACTCTATTCAGCCGACGTCCCAGGCAGCGATTGCCACCGAATCAGCGTCAGGAAATTATCAGTATTTGGTGATGGGAACCCATGGACGAAGTTCTTTCGTTAAAGCTTTCTTAGGCAGCACCGCTCGCGAAACAATCATGAGCAGCACCGTGCCCACGATCGTCATTCGTTCCCATAATAAATAAAGAATTTTCCCCGAGGGCCCCCTAAAAAGGAGCCCTCATCAAAGATAGAACTTTCGCATTTTGATTATAGGAATCCGTCGTAAAACGAATCACCTTATCAGAGAACATTTGCGAAGTGATAAAGCCGATATATACCGCGACCGGCTCTTTCAAAGGTATTTTAGTATCCTTCGTCATAACCTGACCGGGTTTTGCGATCGTATTTTCAATCGCTTGGCGATCCCAGGGCGTTCCACGCAATAGATACTCTGCCAGATCCAATGGTTTTTCCAAGCGCACACATCCGGAACTGAGTTGGCGGTTCGCTTCCACGAAAAGTTCCCGTTGGTTTGTGTCGTGCAGATATATCGCAAAAGAATTCGTCAGTTCGAACTTCACAATACCCAGGGCATTACCCAAGTGGGGTTTTTGGCGAATATAAATATCGGCGTCTTGTGTGCTATCGTAGGCCCACCAGTTAATACTTGCAGGATCCAGGCGGCGCGTGAACTCTTTGTTCCATACTTCATAGTTGTGAGAGTCAAAGTAAGCATTGATCTCCCAATAATTCAGTTTCTTGATATCTTCGACTTTGTCTTGAATGAAAATCGTCGGCGGCACAATCCAGAAAGGATTTAAAATCACGCGCACCAGGCTGTCCGCCATTGTCGGTGTTTTCCTTTCAGGACGACCATTGATGGTTTTAAACGCTATCGTAAATCGTTCAGGTTGAGTTTTGTCGATCATCCCAAAGTAGGTCATCGCGGTATTTACAAAAATATATCTCTCTGGGAATGTTTGCGGGAACCAGCGCATTTTCTCCATGTCTGCTTGAATCTGGCGTGTGCGGTCCTTACAAGAAACACTTAAAAAATTCCATGTGCGACCACCCGGAGAAAGAATACCATCAGGCTTCCAATGAAGATTCCACTGGATATCATTCACAGCGAGTTGTGCTTCCCGATCAAACGTTTCGTCGAAATTCACGATCGGATAGCCCAGAAGACTTAACCGTTTTTTCAAATCAATCACACCAGGGTTTTTCATCCCAAGCTTTAAAGGTTTTTTAAATGGTTTCAAAGGTGTCCAAGTGCCATCGCCACAAGCTGGATAGACTTTTGCAATCGCGGCCTTAAGCGCATTATAAGGAGGATTTTGCGGCGCCAGATTATCCACCAACAGATCCGGGCGCGAGCCGCTGGAGCTGATCAGCATTTGTAGATATTTTGGAGACAGGAATTTTTTCTGCACGAACTTAACATCTGTGCCCATCATAACGGGATTGGCACTTCCGATGGAAATATCCTGCAAGAGTTTTAGATAGTTCTCGTCGGCTTTCGCTTTCAATCCGGGAGAGGTCGCTCCGCCCTCTTGAAAAGCTTTTTCCATATCAGGGCGCCAATAATAAACGGGATTCACACCGTGCACCCAGGATTTCAACATTGTCGCTCGCATATCGTCGACACTCATATTCGAAAAAAGGCGCGTGTAGTCCCCAGGAGTAAACTGCCGTTCCATTTCCAGGAAAGGGTTCTGGGCTTCAAACTGCGCATAACTTTTATCAGCAGAATAAAAGCCAAAAGCCACCAAGAGAACGAGAATTCTTTTCCAGAAAATATTCATAGCTTCTCCTTGCCGTCTCTATTCCATACTCATCCTGAGCCAGCGAATATGTTAGAGCCATCAAGGCTGTAGCCTAGAAAATTTCAGATTCTAAATGGAGGGTTTTGTGAAGATGCAAAAAGAAAAAGGGAGTCTTGCGACCCCCTTTATAGACCAAAATATTTTCCAATCAGACCAGAGTCGGATTGAGGCAAACTATCGTTGGCTTACCGGTTTCCAAGTCAAACCTTCTTTACCAGCCCATTTACCACGAGGGCGGTAGATACGGTTGTTCGCGTATTGCTCGAACGCGTGAGCGCACCAGCCAGAAATACGAGAAGCTGCGAAGATCGGAGTGAACAAATCAGTTGGGATGCCCATTGAGAAGTACACAGTTGCAGAATAGAAATCCACGTTCGGCATCAAACCTTTTTCATTGAACATAGTATCGTCGATCAAAGTCGACATTTGATACATAGTTTCCATGCCAGCCGCTTTAGTCAATTTTTCAGACATAGTGCGAAGGATGCGAGCACGAGGGTCGCCGTTTTTGTAAACGCGGTGACCGATACCCATCACTTTTTCTTTCGCTTGAAGAGCGTCTTTTACGAATTGCTGAGCTTTATCCATTGTGCCGATTTTTTGAAGCATAAGGATAACTTGTTCATTTGCACCACCGTGCAACGGGCCTTTCAATGCACCAATTGCAGAAACGATTGCAGAGTGCAGATCAGACAAAGAAGAAGCTGTTACACGAGTTGCGAATGCAGAACAGTTCAATTCATGGTCAGCGTGAAGAATCAAACAAGTGTCCATTACTTTTACGTGTTCAGCGTTTGGCTCTTTACCACCAGCAAGCATGTACATCATGTTCCAAGCCATGGACTTGTCTGTTTTTGGAGCCACAGGCTCTTTGCCTTTGCGGATTGCATCGAATGCGCAAAGAAGAGTTCCCATTTTAGCAGTCAAACGAACAGACTTGCGAAGGTTTGCCTCAGCAGACATATCGTTAGCATCTTTATCATAGTGAGCCATCAAAGATACAGCCGTGCGCAACCAACCCATCGGGTGAACGTCAGTTGGAATGCCTTTCAAAACTTTGATGAAGTCTGGAGACAATGCCATTTCGCCGTGAAGTTCTTTAGAGAACTTTTCCAACTCGGAAGCGTTTGGAAGTTTGTCATTCCAAAGAAGGTAAGTAACTTCCTCGAATGTAGAGTTCGCAGCCAAATCGTCGATTGTGTAACCGCGGAAATTAAGATTATCGCCAACGATGAAAGATACTTTCGTTGTACATGCAACTACGCCTTCAAGACCTTTATCTAAAGCGCCTTCGTAGATATTTACTTCAGCCATGTGGGGTTCCTTTCCAGTGGAAGTAGAATAAAATAAGTCATATAAAAACAGCTAGTTCTTGGCAAGCTTGATCACTCGATCCTTCACCTCAGTGACGATCAGAGTCTGATCTCTGACGGGATCCTCTTTGCCGGAATATTTTTGATTCGCATAAAGAATCTCGTTACGCAGCTCGTGCACACCCTGACGAGGCGCTTTTGATATGGCGTCCATCAAATTATGCCCACCCCAGCCAACTCCCAAAGAGTTCTGAGAGTTTTTGAGGCCTTCGGTCGCCAAAATCAGTCTATCACGGGGGTTCAGTTGAATGGTGCGACTTTGAGGCTCCGTGTTAAAATCCTTACCTAAGCTGGGCCCCGTCGCCATAAGTTCCGACAGAGCATCCTTGCCATAGATCTGGTGAAAACCATCGATGTCGCCAACTGAACAATACTGAAATTCATAACTGCGTCGATCAACGATTCCATAAAAGATATTCGCGCGATCGTCGTTCGTTATATTTGGTACAACGTCATTTGCCAATATACCCACAACTTTGTGAGCTTCAAGGCCGCGGCGTGCTTCCATCTGAGATGAAATTTTAATGATAACGGAAAGAAGCATCGACGACAGGGAGTATCCAGTCGCACTGGAAATCAGAATTCCAAACTTCAATTTATCTTCATGTTCGAAAATATCAAAGTAGTCCCCGCCCGAACGAGTACCAGGCAAAAACTTGGTGGAAAACTCAAAACCTTGAACATTGGGCAATTCTGTAGGGGAAAGTTTTTTCTGCAAAGCCTGAGCAAGTTTCAACTCCTGATTCATTTGATGAATCATTTTTTCCAGAGCTTGATTGGCTTTACCCAGTTCCAAACGGTAACGATGAACCTCTGCTTCTTTCACAGCCAGTTCATGTTCTAAATCAGAAATGCGTTCTTTAAGAGCGTTTGGATCATTCGTCATAACGCTCTTATTTTAGATTTGTTTTACAGCCGAGTCAGGCAGTGATTCCTGACTCGGCCCTAAGTCGGGTCGACTAGAAGAAACGAACTAAGGCTTGAACTGGATGATGTTCTCGATCTGCTGCTCCAAAGAAAGATCCTTAAGACCTTCACGAGTTTTAGATACTTCTAAAGTTCTCGCCAAGTACGGACCTACGGAACCATCCACCTTAAAAAGAACGGCTTCCTCTTGAGTTGCGGCCACTAAGTTTTTGTAATAGCAACCTGGACCAGCACCACACATCGTAGCCAAAGAAAGAAACATGGCACCTGTCGCGGCACTCATCGCCGAAGCTTGATCATTCGGATCTGGTTGCTGGTGGTGATAACCGCCGCCACCAGGAGGAGGATAGTAACCACCTGGCGCAGGACCTGGATAATACTGGGCCATCGCAGAAGCACCTGTAAGCATAATGATAGCGGTAACAATTGCCTTTTTCATAGGTTCACCTTTCACTACTTCGTGCGAAGCAGTTGCTGTAATAATTTAACATTTTCGTTGCTGGTCTCTACCTGCCTCATCAGAACTGTGTCGGTCAGTTGATCAGCCATTTTTTTTGTTTCTTCAGAAATCTTAATTGCTTCCTTGGCTTTCACAGCCACCAGCTCTTTCGCCGCTGCCATTTCCCCTGGAAGCGGCAAACCGTAACCTCTGCCCTTCGGCAAAAACGATGACGGTTTTGCGAACAACTCAGAAATCTTCATATAGTTTTTTGCGGTCTGCTGAGCTTTATCAGCCTCTGCGCTCGACTTGCCTTCAGCCATCAAGCCGGTTAAATCCTGCAAAATATAAGTTTGAATCTGTCTTTGGGCCGCAAACTCCAAGACAAACAGCGAAGCAATCATTTTCTTATACTCGGGGTGAGATTTCGGAATGGCACGAATGACTTTCTGGCGATAAGCCGCATCCGCGTTGATCCACTCTTTAAAGTCTTTCAGCGGAGTGAAACCCGCGTCTTTCACCAATTTGAACGTATTGTTATAGCGCTCTTCATAGGATTCAAAATAGTAACCCAATTCTTTGGCACTTTTCGGATCTCTGAATACAGAATCATCCGCAAGATTCAATTTTTGCAAAACAGAATACAATCCTGCGGGAGTTTTAATATCCACATTCATCATGGCCGGTGATTGCAATACGGACTGCAACAGATCCAAAGTTTCCGTCGCGCAGTTTGCAGTGACAAATTTATATCTGCCCTCGTAGCCCCAGTGCGTTTCAACAGAGCGCACAACCAGGTCACGGATTTGTTCACGCGTCAGCTTTAAAGGAATACTGCGCAAAGAACGGAACTGACCTTTCGGATATTCATCGACAACCTGACTTAATGGCAAAATGAACAGACGAGAAGAATAGTCCCCAACCAGTCCCGCCCACATGCTGAGCTGAATCGCTTCAACCCACGCACGGAAACTTAAAACCACGGAATATTCAACGTCACGAAGGCAATCAGGGCCCACCGTTTTACGCTCTGGAGCGCACATCACCAAGCGAATCATCGAGTGACCCCAACCTGAAGAAATATCGCTACCCTTTTCTGCAAACAGATAATGAACTTGATAAATGCGATCTGGATTGATCTGCAAAATCTGGCTGTACATCGCACCACTATTCGGAATCACGTAGCCCAATTGGGTTTCACACGTCACATTTTGAAAAGGCACGTGCTGGAACTGCGCCGACAGGACTTTATATATTGATGGACGACGACATTTAAACTGTGGATCCATCAGGAAGTATTCCATGTTCACAGCGAAATGCTCGCGCTTGTCTTTAAGCTCATAGATATCCGGAGAACGTTGATTCATGACGTTCTCGCTTTGACCTGTCCAACCCGCGACTTGCAAATAGTATGGATTAGAAGAAAAAGAAGTCGTCATGTTCTCATAGTATTTGCAGGCATACGGACGAGGACCATTCTGAATGCGTTCCTCTTTGGATTTTGCAAACTTGGTATCACAGTGTCTGATCATTTCATTTTCTGAATCACTGTGAACATTGGCAAAATCATACAAGTGAGTCGTTTCATGCAGAACCGTCGCTAGAACTTCATTGTACATGTTGCCATGAGTGCGAGTCGTGCGCGTTGAACCTTGAGGTCCTTTAACAATTTCAGCCAACATCAAAGTATTGATCGTCAGATCACGACGTTGAAAGCTTGCGACACCGATATTCGGGGAAAGAGCACTGAAAGAAGGAAGCTGATTGAAGCGCACATCGACGGTGCTTAAAGCCGCCTTTAATGTTTCAGGAAGTTTTTGTTCAGCTTGTTTCAAAAGATCTTGAACTGCCGTGCGCTGATTCGCAGGAAGCGAAGTCACGAGGCGATATTCAAAGCCATGCGCCACCACGCTGGTTACCAGCGGCAAGGATAAGGCGATCAGCTGTCTGAACAATGATATTTTAAGCATATTCGATTACTTACAAAGATCCTGCCACAGAGAAGGCCTGCCAAATAAAACCAATCGCTTTTAACGTCTTTAGATTGCTGGAGATTTGAACAGGGTGCCGCTTTTGGGCAGGCAAATTAGTTCGTTCAGCTCAAAATAAAAGGCCACCGGAGGGTGGCCTTTTAAGCAACATACGTAAGGGTTTTCGAACTATTTTGCGTTCGCGATGGATTCTGCAAGTTCCATATTAGAACCTTTGTTGCCGTTCTTCGAACGGATAACTTCGAACGTGCGAGCCAATTGAGGTCTCAACTCTTTACCACCTGATGCGATATAAATCGCAGCATCCGGTTGCGCATCCAAAAGCATTTGCTCATAAGCAGTTTTTTCCTGATTCGCCTGCGTGATTTTGATGGATGTTGAGATTTCCAACGCCATCGCGTTCATCGACATTGCGGATACTAAAACAAACAAAACACTTTTCATGGGTGCTCCTTTAGATCTTTAGTTTTTGAATCTGAATTCCTGAGTGCAACCCACGGACCACGCAAAGAACCGATTAAACCTCATTTCAGATGAACAAAAAGTAGACACGAACCCAATTTTGGAAACAAAAAGATAATGAGTCCTTGTCCGGCACTAGAACATCTGTCGGACAGAGAGCCCCTTAAACACTATTTCAGCCGGGAAATGGTTTTGCATTACTGAGACCTGCGCGGGCTAAAATGAAAGAAACGAAGGAACATGCTAAGAATTGAAAATCACCAGATTCAGTACTCCGGACAAAATCTTTTCCTGATTCACACGATAGAAAACGCCCTGGAGTTCGAGGACGGAATTCTGGTTTTATTGAATATCTTCAATGATAAGATTCCGACACGAAAGCTATATGACAATGTCCTCTTTCTGAATAAGGACATGAGCATTCGCTGGCAGATTGAGGGCCGCAAACCCCGCTTCTATACCGCCATTTTTAAGTTTGGATCACAAGCCAAAGCCCTCGACTGGGAAGGCTTTAGCAATTCGATTGATTTGGATACAGGAAAAGTCATTAAAGAAGAATTCCCTAACTAAGCATCACATCCAGCTGAGAGAGCTGCCGCTCCTCTTCTTTTAAACGAGCTTGAATCGGACCCGGGACTTGGCCCTCTTGCAAAGTGCTAAGCCCCTGCAAGTGATAGCGCACTTCGCTTAAGCGTTTATGAATTTTAGATTTCGCCCATTGGTAAACCCCAGGGGATGCAAAATCCTCTGACAACCAAACTTGAGAAATGTATTTTGGATCCTGCATCTCGTCCACTTGCTTGGTGCTACCGAAGTGGCCCCATACCATTTGAGCCAAGAACTGCACACTTAGAATGATCAAAAACAGAATCACGTACTGCAGGCTCTTATCCTGATACGCACTCATTTCGGACGTGTATCCCATATTGAGGGTGACCCGGACTTCCCCGGCCAAAAGCATCCCCAAAATAGCCCCTGCAATTGAAACTAACGAGAACTGCAAACCCACGCGGCGGCAATCCTGATTTAAAGAGCGCGTATGCCACCAGAATAAAATCATACGGCCCACACGTTCACCCGCAAGCAAGGCAATCGCACCATTCAGGGAAATCACATTTACAAATAAAAGCGATAACCCCAAAGCCAGGGACCAAAATTCCACACGCACAATCAGACTGATCAATGCCGACGCAAGCAAAATAGAAGCGACGGATACGATTCTTCCATCAGCCAGGAAAAATGCCAAATCACTTTGACCTAAGGCCATGATCAAAACGTTGGAGTTTTTAAGCACCAACTCCCCACCAATCAAAAAAATACCTGTGCCTAAAATCCACTCTAGAACCGTACGGATTTTTGGCGTCATAATGACCGAGACAAGTCCCAAGGCACAAAGCCCCAGCAGGAACGAGCCATTGAAACTTAGGAATAACATTCCCAATAAAGCGACCCACCACGCACCCAGCGTGGAAAGACACATCACCAAAGCACTGGGACGAAGGCTTGCGATGCGCAGATTGTACATGCCCATTCCGGCATATAAAGATTTTTGCGGAGATACTTCCAACAGTACTACATCCAGGCAGTACTGAAACATTTTGATCATTCGCGGTTGATCGATGTTCTTGTCTAAAAACGACTTTTGAAAAGAGCGGAACATTTGCGCCGCGCTTTTTTGGGATTTCGTCAGACCAAACATCATCAGGACAAAACTACCCAACCACATAAGAATCATAACGAACCACCTTTCCTTCAAAAGAGTGAATCACACCGGGCAACAGTTCTTCAGCGTGGATCGGTCTTTTAACCACCACGCGTTTCACTGGCCATTTCAAAGCTTCTTTTAAAACTTCCGCCGCATCATCATCGTGACCGACCAGATCCCGGAATACGACCATCTCTTGTTTAGGCAACGACGACTTTTTCTTGTGCGGATACATGGGATCAAAATAGATAGAATCGATTTCGATTTTTCCGTTTTGCTCGCGCAGGAAATCCAAGCTGTTTGCAAAGTGCAATTTATAGGATTTTAGATACTCTTTTTGAGTTTTCGCGAAGGCTTCACTTAAAAGCGCATACAAAACCGGAGAGCGCTCCACACCTGTGACTTGAAAACCCAGCTGAGTCAAAAAGACACTGTCGATTCCCATGCCCACAGAAAGATCCAAAACTTTCTTGCAACCCTTGGCCGCACCCAAAGCTTTGGCGATCAATTCCTGTTTTCCCCGATGACCTTTGCGCTCGTAATCCAGATGATTTTTATCGAAGTCGATTTCCAGCAGACGCTTATCTTGATCGCGCACGTAAATGCGCTCGCCTTCAACATTGAATCGGAAATAGTAAGAATCCAGAGAAGCAGGATTCAAGGGGCAATTTAAAAATTGAGCCCACTGTTGTCCCCTGGACATTCCAGCATCATCGGCGATGACACATATTTGTTTTAGCTCGCCAGAAGATACCAAAGACATTCAAACACCCACAGTCCAATGGTGAATAAGAACAAAGTGAATCCGTATTTGAAAACCTGGCGTAAATCACCACCCACGGGGCTGGAAAGGCTTTTAAGCTTGGAAATGAAAGTACAAGACAAGAACACCAGCGCCACACTGACGTAAACTCCCCAATACTTTCCGGCATACACTGTGTGATAGAAAAGATTGATGATTAAAAAAATCGCCCACCAGATCGCAATCAGCCGACGTGAACGATCAAAACCCAACCAGTTCACAGTATTTCTAAAACCGGCCTGGCTGCTGGGAAGAATATTTATAAAATTACGAAGGTGGACCACAAATAAAACAGCCCAGCCCCAAACGACACCGATCCACAAGGACTCTTTATCAAAGGGAGCCCCCATCGCCAACTGATAGCCCACAGTCAACAGGGGACCGAACATCAGGAACAGCGCGAACTCGCCACCAATTTGATATTTAAAGGAAATGCGTTTTTGAAATTGCGCCCACAAACCAATCAAAGCTGCCACGACGATAACGATGGCCACTTGGTTGTAGGCAAACATCACCGGCAAAGAACAAATCAACGAGATCCACAAAAAGACCGTCGATAATGATTTGATATGAGCTGCCGTCGTCCAGCCGTTTTGAATCGCACGGCTGCCACTGCGCTCAAGGACACGATCCACACCGCGAACGTGATCGGTATAGTCATTGCGAAGGTTCACGGAAATAAACGCGCAAATCACACCAAAAGTGGAAATCAAAGTCGAGATAGGATCTCGCAAAGTTTGATCAACGATATTTTTTGTCAGAATCAAAAACAGCGGAACCAAGATAAACAGGAAGCTTCTGATCTTCACAGTTTTCATGATGCGCACGATACGCGGAGGAAAATCCAAAGCGCTCATCGGCACAATTTTAAACGTCACAGTTTCAGACGCGGAATTCACATTCAACGTCTGCACAGGCAAAGCACGCTTGTCTTTGGCAAAAGTACCAAGCAAGTAGGATTCAAATTCAGGCGAGCTTTTGCTTAAGGTAACGAACTCACTCACGAAGAAGGCTTCCTTCTCCAGTAAAGAATCTCTGTCAAAGGACGAAGTTGATTGATCAGCTTTTCCTCACCCGGTTTCAAGTGCTTTTTCAAGCGCTCCAAGTGATGGTCGTACATTGCGATCAAACCCTTGTTAATTTCATCGAAGGCTTCCACTTTTTTATCAAAAGCTTCTTTGCCACCGATGCTTGCGTAGTACTGATCTAAGTTTTTCGATTTTACGATTTGATCGATCTCCTGACGAGTGCGACCTGCGGTCACGTATGCGCCAAAAGAATTCAAGTAGCCAGATTTCAAATCACCCAAGATCGCTTTGCCTTCGTCATTACGGATGTCGTAATCAAGCAAATCATCAGAGCGTTGGAACAATTGACCTAGCAACGTCCCCATCTCTTCCAGAATTTGATGAAGTTCAGCATCATAGCGCTCTTGCGCGATGAAAGGAGCACGGATACACCATTTGAACAAGGATGCCGTTTTCAAATTATGAATACGGTCCAACTGCTCAAGTGTCACAAAGTAGTCCCCAATCACAGAGTCCTGCAACCACTCCCCTTCCAAAAGGTCCGAGATAATTTCAGCCGTGTATTGAACAAGTTTGATATTGCCGTGACCAGAAAGGTTCACCATCACGCGTGCAAGCAAATAGTCACCCGCAAGAACTGCGTACTCGGGAGTGTACTTAAGCCACGCCGTCGTTTTACCGCGACGAAGATGAGAGCGGTCGATCAAATCATCATGCAATAACGAAGCATTGTGGATGAACTCGATCGTTTGCGCCAAAAGATGTTCAGACTTTCCATCCAAGGAAAGACTGGAAGACATCATGCGGATCAATTTCGCGCGGAATCCTTTGCCTCCAGAAAAGAGGTCATCATAAAGCTTATTCAGCTTTGGTAAGTAGGCAGGGAAATCCCTGGAATCATAGACTTTCAGATCAATGACATTGCGCGACAATTAAGACTCCTATTAGCAGGCTGTTCAAAAAGGTTCAGACGCAAGGCGGAGGGTCTTATCTGAAACGGAGGCGTACTTTTAAGCACGTCGGAGTGAAAGATAAGGCCCGACAACGCAGTCGGATGAGCCTTTTTCAACAGCCTGCGGGCCCCAAAATGCTGATATTCTTGCTTGCTGTCAAGGGCAGAGGGGCCTTAAAGTTCCAGTCATTATGAATAAAGTCTTCCGATCGAAAAAGACCCTGACTTTCAGGGAAGCAGACCCCGCGAAAATCATGTTTTTTGGGAATATTTACGGGTTTGCCCACGACGCTTTCGAACAATTCATCGTGGATGCCGGGTATACATGGAAAGAGTATTTCCAGGATCAAAACTATGCGATTCCACTTCGCCACTCTGAAGCCAACTATATGGCTCCATTTTTTCCGGGCGAGACCTACGATATTTCGGTGATGGTCGTAAGTTTTGGTGAAACTTCTTTCAAAATGAAGTACGTCTTCACTCAAGGCGATAAAACTCACGCGGTGGTCACGATGGTTCATTCTGTTTTGGATCTGAAAACCAAACAGAAAGCTGCAATTCCCGCATTGATGAAATCCCGTTTGGAACCTTACCTGGAGAAAAATTAGTGGAAGAGTTCAAGTTCACAGGAAAAGAATGGTGGCGTGAAGGCGTTCGTTTCGAATGCACTGGCTCAGGCAAATGCTGTACTTCCCATGGCGAGTACGGATTTGTGTATTTGAACCTTGAGGACCGCCAACGTTTTGCCAAGCACTTGAAAATCAGCACTTCGGCCTTCACTCGTCGCTACTGCGAAAAAACCGGCGGCATCTGGCACTTGAAAGAAGATCCAAAAAATACGGACTGCATGTTCCTTAAAGGCAAAGGCTGCGGCGTTTACGAAGCTCGCCCGACTCAATGCCGTACTTGGCCGTTCTGGCCTGAAGTGATGAATGCAAAATCGTGGGCAAAGGATGTCAAAGCATTCTGTCCCGGTGTGGGACGTGGAAAAGTCGTTCCCGCTGAAAGCATCGAGCGCCAACTGCGCGAACAAATCGAAAGTGAAAAAGGCTGGGGAAAATAATTTCCCCGTCTCATTTCGAAACGCGGTTCTTGCAACTTCCTTACAATCTGAAAGTTTCTCAATCTAAGTCTTAAGACAAAAGGTTTGGACGTCGAAGAGTAAGGCATGGTGAACGTAACCTGCAAACCACTGTTATTATTGATCGCTGCGACGACCTTTTTAGCGGGCTGTGAAGACCCGGCGGTTTCAGTTTCTACTTTGGGTAGAAAACTGGCGGCACCCGTTTTGACTAGCTCCAGTCCCTTTGATCAAGACATGGATACGCAGAACTACGTTGAGATCACAGGTACTTGCGATCCTCGCGTGGGCCCCGTGGTTATCAGTTTCGATGACATCAATTATCACTCAGCTCCAACGTCTCCAGACACTTCTAATACCACTTTGGGCAGCGTGACCAATGACAACGATTGCTCGGATGGTAAGTTTGATATCTATGTGACAGCCGCAGATTTGCTCAGCATCTGGGGAATCACGGTGAATAGTGATTCTTCTTCGGTGGATAACATTTATATTAAAGGTTCCACTTTCTTTGGTGATACTCGCACCCTAACAATACCTGATCCTAAAAAAGGTTCGGGAGAAAATGTCGGCTCGGCTGCGAAACTTGCTTTGCGCAAAATTTTCCCAAAAGACTTTGGTGGCGCTGGACAGTGTGAAATGTTCACAGTGTTTGTAACTGACGCCAACGGAAATGAAACTTCAACGGGAACAGCAGCCACTTTCTCTGTAAATCCTCCGGCAGGAACAAGCATTTCGACTTATAAATCAATCGCGGATTGCTCTTCAAGTTACAGCCCGCAAACATCATTCACGATCGCCGCGAATAAAAGTCAGTTGCAGATTTACGTCAAAATGCCGACGACTCCGATAGATACGGTTCTTGGTTTTACTGTGACTTCGCTTTCGGGCGGACTAACAGCTTCGACGGCCGCGACTCCTGTAACGTTGCGCGATCCTGCGTCGTCTCATCGTTTCATTTCGATGACGGATGCTCCGGGCACATTGTATAAAAATGTTTGCTATCCGATCACGCTGCAGCGCTTGGATTACAACAAGACATCAGGAAGTATGACTGATTCCATCAGTCTGGCGCTGGCTCCGTCCGATGCGAAATTGCTTTTCTATACCGCTGATGATTGTAACTCGAGTTCAAAAACAAGCTCTGTGTTTTTCGCGTCATACGTAAGCCAATCAAAAATTTACGTGAGATATGAACCGGGCAACACCACTTCGACGACGAATTTCACCAAAGTGGAAGTGAACTACACGGTCAGCGATGCCAACTATGACAACCCGTCATTCCCGGTGCGCGTGGATCTATCTAGCAAAACAACAATTGCGAATGTGGATTTCTGGGGTCCCACGACTGTCAGTCGCAGCTATTGCAGTCCTTATACGGTTGTAACCGCAAATGGAAATTGGACACCCGTTCCCGCGGATAAAGACTATACTTTCAATTTCTCTTCGGGCTCTACTGTAGCAGGTCTGGAATTTTACTCCGACTCAAACTGTACGAACGCACTTTCAAGTCTTGTAGTTACTCAGGGTGCCGTGATGTCGAAGGTTTACGTGAAATCATCGGCAGGACAAAACTCCACAAGCGTCATCACTATGACTACGACGGGCATGAACACGGTCTCTCGTGACGTCAGCGTCAGTGTCGTTGCAACGGGGTTTGGATTTGAAACAGCGACAAGCTATACACTGGTTAAAGGCAGCTGCAATTATGTGATGCTGACTTTAAATGACTATGCGGGAATTATTCCGGCCTTAAACCCAATTAATTTGGCCTTCTCGAATAGCTCGGGTGCCGCTGCCGGTGATGTGACTTTATATACGGATCCAAGTTGCTCATCGACTGCTGTTGCGGAGAATGTGTATGCTCCGATTGCTCCATACAACTCAAATCAGTATAAATTCTATATCAAACTTTCCAGCTCATACTCTGGCTCAAGCCTGTCATTGATATTCAATGGAACAGGCTTGTTAACTTTGCCAATTATGTACGGAAACTTCTCTGTGACAGGCCCTTAGAGCTTCTCTTTTAGAAGCTCTAAGAAAGCATCGCGGTCTTTTTCAGGATGCATGATAAAGCTTTCCGTCTTGTCTTTCGTTGCGACTGTGATCGCTTGAAATTCATCGATGCAAATATCCAAACAGCTTGAAGTCACGACACGGATCTTTTTACCGTCGCCGCTGTCCTTCAGGCTTTTCTTATAAAACATTTTTAAATTATCTGCGACATTCGCTTCTTTCATACCAGAGATCGACTTGCCACACTTCGTGCAAATCATAACAAGGGCATCGCTCCAGGGATTTTCTTCTTTGCGAATCATGGCTTACTCCTACAATAATTTCTTTAACTGCTGCCACAGAATCTTACCCAGATCGCTACGGGGAATTCCCGCCACCACATGGGTCTGTCTTATTTTTTCAAACGGCAAAACTTTTGCACTATACGATTCAGCAATCTTCAGGTTTGCTTCCGCTGGCAATGTGCTAACCATGTGAATTTCTGAACCTAAACGATCTGACGGCATATCTAATAGTGTCACTTGCATAGGCCATTGGGGATTAAAGTCCAAGGCAGATTGTTCTAACAAAGCACGAAGTCTTGCGACATTCGTCCCCTCTCCACCAATCTTGATATAATCCTTACTGCGACCGGAAATTTTGAGGGCATTTCCTTGAACCTCACCGCGATCTTCCGTCGTGAACCAGATTCCATTTTTAGGATCCCAGTGCTTGATACCATCTGAAGTATTTTGCGCATAACAAGTGAATAAGGATTCCGCAGTGACTTCTAAAAATCCTGCGGAATTGGTTTTAGCTTGAGCATGGGATAACAATTCAATTTCAGGATAGACAGATTCCTTAAGCGATTCCAAAGACGCTGTTGCAATCTGTGAAGCTGTCTCGGTCATTCCGTAACTTGGTAAAAGCGGCCACCCCAAGGCGCGCGCCTTTTCATACAATGAAACCTCCAAGGCTCCCCCGCCCACGACGATCGCTCGCAACGAAGCCGGAGATTTATATCCCTTTTCCACCAAATCAAAAACTTGAGTCGGCACTAAGGCAGACAGTGTGCACTTTTCTTTCACTAAAACATCGTAAAAGAAATCTACGTCCCATCGTCCGTCTTTCAATGCCGGCACCACGCGAGCACCAGATAGCAGAGCTCGCACTTCAATACCAAAGCCCCCCACATGAAAATGTGGAAGAACCTGAGTCCACACATCTTGATTGGTGGCGCGCAAATGCAGATTTACGGATTTCGCAGATGCCATCAGGGCTTTTTTTGAAAGAGCCACCAGCTTCGTAGCACTTGCAGATTCTGCGGTGGAACCAGAGGTTGCAATCCACACGTGGCCTTTTAGGCCACGCTCTGCTTGCGCGGTTTCTGCTATTTTTTTTAAATCATTATAATCACTCTGGGGCCAACGAGGATTCAGTAAAATCAGATTATCGTCAGAGTAAAGCTCCAGGCTTAGTTGAGTTTCTGCCACGGCAAATCTCTAAGCAAAAGATCAAACCCAATGCCAGTTCCTTTAACGTTGGATAGAAAAGGTCCCGTCGTATTGATGTTCGCTGCAAATTGATCCATTTGGTAAGAGCGATAAGTCAGGCAGCCTGCATCGAGCATAATGTTGGGATAAAGTTCTTTACACTCCATCGCCACAGCCAATGCTCCCATTGAGCCCACGGGGTGATCCATGTAACTTGTGACTGTCGCCTTCAAATTAAACTTCTTGCAACGCTCGATCGCTTTATCGACATCCATCTTGGCTGGCTTGATTACTAGTATATCAAAGGGAACTTTCGCGGAATTTTCCCAATCGACTTTTTCATAAGGAGCATCGCACGCGACCTTCACCAGTTTTTTAGCATCAGCCCAAGTGTCGGTGTCATAAGGGAATGGATCTTCCACGTATTCGATCCAAACTTTTTCCTGCGCCGTCAGACCGGAAAAGAATTTTTCAAAAATCTGCCAGCTGCCCGTGCCGTTAAAATCCAGACGGATTTTAAAACCCGCCGCCGCCATGCGAGTGATCGCTGTCGCTTCGGCAGCCAGGTCACGGCCGACTTTCAATTTGATTGTCGAGTACGATTGTCTTTTCAACTCGTCCAGGAAACCCGGAACGATTTCTGCGGAATTGGAAACCAGGAAGTTGTTACGAACTTTCTCCCCAGCTGTCAGAATGGTTTTACCTTTTTTACGAAGGTTCGCATCTTTGCGAGCAAGCCAGATGGTTTGCTCCATTTGCGCCGAGATACGGCCTTTTTTCAAAGCTGCCAACTGTTCATCCAAAGGAGTGTCGCCAAGTTCTGGCCAAGGGTGCAAATCACCATAGCCTACGAATCCCTGAGGCCATTCCACTTTGATCAAGGCTCCGCGGCGAGGAAGACCCGCGCTGACCGCGTTCAAAGTAGTAAATGGCGTCAGAACATATTCGTAGTAGCTAAGTTTGATCAAAATGCAAATCCTAGGGTGATTAAAAGTCCAAAGACCAAATGCAGACCTGCTGCCTGGCCCAGAAACTTATTATAAACAGGTCCCGGCTCAGTATTGAAAACATTTTTTGTTAACTTGACCGCCAAAGGCAAAGCAAACATCGGGACGATGGCTGCGATCTTATAACCCTCAAACCACCAGTACAAATTCAATACAAATGGCAAGAACGCCATGGCTGCGATTTCATAGCGAGAAAACTTAACTCCGAAACGAACGGCCAAGGTTTTCTTGTTCACCAGGCGGTCGCCCGTATGGTCACGAAGATTATTGATGGCAATCAAGGTCGTTGCATGAAAACCGATTTGCAGCCCCAAAATAAAGGCCTCCATCATCCAGTCACCCGTATTTAAAAACACCATGCCCATGACTGCCAACAAACCAAAGAACAAAATCACAAACAGATCACCTAATCCCAAGTAAGCCAAAGGGAACGGTCCCGCCGTGTAAGAATAGCCCATCAACACCGAAGCGATCCCAATCGCCACGATAACCATGCCACCTTTCATTACCAACGGAATCCCGCAGGCGATCGCCAAAGCAAAACATAACGAACCCAAAGCCATTACTTGGTTGGCGGAAAGAATTCCGGCCTGAGTTATACGCTGTGGACCAATACGCTTTTCAGTGTCAGCACCTTTTTTGAAATCCACCGCATCGTTCACTAAATTTGTGCCGATTTGGATAAGGAAAGACGCAGCCAGGGCGAAAAATAAAACATGCCCATCCCAGGAAAGACCGATGGCTTTAACCAGAGCTGTGGCAGCCAGGCACGGAACCAGGGCTGCAGTCAGAGTTTTTGGGCGGAAAGCTAAAAGAACACTCTTAATTTGACTCATGGGCGCATCATACACCGTTTTTCGTGTGACCAAAAGCACTTCTAATGGCAAATCTGATTCGTGAACCCAACAGGAGGAACCGCGTGAACTTTGTAACCCTGATCGCTTTTTTTGCGGGCGCATTGATTGCCGGAGTAGTCGTTTATTTCAAATCTAAAGCACAGGCGATGGCTGAAAAGTCCCAGCTCCTGGCCGACGTTCAGTCTTTGCAAATGAAGAACGAACTTCTGACGCAGAACCTCAGTGAAACCAAATCTCTCATGAGTGAAGCTCGCAAACAGCAAGAAGAACTCGCAATCCGCATGAATACTCAGTTTGAGAACATGGCTCAAAAGATTTTTGAAGAAAAGTCCGCAAAGTTCACAGATCAAAACCACAAAAATATTTCCTCTGTTTTGGAACCGCTTAAAGAACGTATCAAAGACTTTGAAAAAAAAGTCGAAGAGTCTTACTCCACGGAACGTTCCGAGCGCGGTGTTTTGCGTGGTGAGCTGACCAAGTTGATGGAACTGAACAAAGTCATGTCCACAGAAACTCAGAATCTGACGAAGGCCCTTAAAGGCGAAACGAAAACCCAGGGCAACTGGGGCGAGTTGATTTTGGAAAACATTTTGGAACGTTCGGGCCTGCGCAAAGGTGAAGAATATATCGTTCAAGGTGTGGATATGGATCTGCGTGGTGAAGACGGTCAGATGCTTCGTCCGGATGTGATCGTAAACCTTCCCGACAACAAACACTTGATCGTGGATTCTAAAATGACTTTGGTAGCCTACGAACAATACTCGTCAGCAGAAACTTTGGAAGAACAAGAACGGTTCGGTAAATTCCACATCGATTCCTTGAAAAAACACATCGATGGCTTGTCCGAGAAAAAATATCACGCGGCTGATAAATTAATTTCTCCAGACTTCGTGATTTTGTTCATGCCATTGGAACCAGCGTTCGCCTTGGCATTTAAATTAAAACCAGACATCTTCCAATATGCTTGGGAGCGCAATATCGCAATCGTCAGTCCCACAACACTGCTTGCAACCCTAAGAACAGTAACGGCTTTGTGGAAACAAGACCGTCAGGAAAAGAATGCCTTGGAAATCGCTAAGCGCGGTGGCTTGCTTTACGAAAAGTTCGCAAATCTTTTGAAAGACATCCAAAACCTGGGGGAAAAACTTGGTGCTGCTCAAAAAGCCCATGAGGAAGTCACTAAAAAGCTTTCCGACGGTCGCGGCAATCTGATCGACCAAGTCGAAGATTTAAAACGCTTGGGTGCAAAAACTGAAAAGTCTTTGCCACAGTTGGAAACCACGTAGTCTAATTGGCGAATGAGTTTCCGCTTATTCGCCATCTTCTGCTCAATTTTATTTTATTCTCAACTCAGTTTTTCAGAGATGACTTTCCCGGTGGGTCATACTGAAGCCTTGATGGCGAACACGGGTGCTGCACTTTCAGCCTCCCCAGGAAATGCAATTTATAATCCTGCGGGCTTGGGATTTCTGGACGACAACAACGTCAGCATCACCCTCAGCGGTAACGCCCTAGAACAGCAAAGTTTTGAAATCCCGAACATGGGAAACAGCTCCACGGTGATCATTCGTCCGACCTTGGCCAGCACAACGTCTCCCTTGGCGAAAGGACACGCTTCGATATTTATCGCAAATCCCGTGGCCTTTAATGTTTCTCAAAGCCATTCGTTACCACTCACAGGTTACAATCTGGCGCTGCGCCTTGCACTCAAGAGTAACATTCTGATGGGCGGTTTCGCTTATGGACGCCCTTGGGATGATACACTTGCTTGGGGATTTACTTTAGGCGGCATCTACACCACTCAAGAAACATATACGTACTCACAGGTGACGGGTCCTACCAGCTTAGCAACACAGTACTCTCAGACATTTCAAAAGGAAATCCAACCCTTGGCAATCGCCGCAGCACTCTGGAAACCGACAGATTTTTACAACCTAGGAATAAATATAAGCTTCCAAAGCTCACCTCTTTTGTCGGAAGGCGCTTACTACTCCTCCTCAACAAACTCTTCAACTCCCACAACTCCCCAAGAGGAATCAAGATCATACACCCCTTCCAGAACTTCATCCGTGGGAGCGGTACTGGGGCAAAAGTTTAAGATTTCAGCTCAAGAACTCTATGTCGACGTCTCATATAGCGGCGGCAGTAATGCGAAAGACTATAACGGCGACAATAAAAAGACCGATGAAAATTTCGTCTACAGTTTGGGTTGGAAAATGCCCACCGCAAACAAATGGCAACCAGTTGCGGGTCTCGCTTACTCCAAACTCGCAAACAGTGAAGCACAGCTTTACAGTGCAGGATTAATCATCAAACAACGGGCCAACGAAATCGTTATTGGATCTTATTATTATAAAGTCCTTCCAAGCGCTAACAATCAGTCCGCTATCGATGTCATCGGATTGATGTTCTCCTCGCAAGTTTTCTACTAATAAAAATACTCGATCGTTGTACATGCGCTCGAAAATACAACGCGTACGGTTACCGCAACGGTAACTGCATGCAACATGAAACAGGACCTGGCACCTTTTTAGCGGATGCCGGAGACGGCGTCGGGGTCTTTTACTGAATTCGAAGCGCGGTGTTCAGACGCAAGTTTTACTTTTCCTGCGTTGATAGCTTCTTGGATTCGGCGGGAAGAGCTGTTGAAGTGTTCGACCTCTTCCGGACTCGCACACAAAGTTTTCATCGCCATTAATTTTTTATTCAACTCAACTGCATCGGCGATTCGCAAATCATTCACAGCTTCATTGCCATTTGTGATTGCGAAACTTTCTTTCCCGCGCAGAGTGATCTTTTCAAGCTCTCCCTGGATGCCCTTTTGGCCTCCAGATTCGCTGTAAAACACTTGCTGACCATCAGGCAAGGCCTCGACCACTAAACGATCTTTGCCCTTCACCTGAGCGCTTTTACCGGGGCTACACTCCAGCAAAATTGGTTCGGCTGAGTTCTTGTACCATTTAAAACCAAAGTAACCACCCACAGGAATACCAGTGTCACCCAATGTTGCCGCTGCGCCGACGATAGTAAAGAGCGTTGCATACACGGGAGCTTCAGAACTTGCGAGACTGCGGTTCGAAAGACTTGTTGGAAAATTCAATTCCGGAAACACTTTCCAAACTTTGCGCATTTCTTCGAAGTTAGACTTCACGCTCTTTTTAGGTTTGTAAGTGAACGCCACATTTTGATAGGAGAACTCGGCAGCTGTCGCACCCATGATCAATGGCTCATTCAAACCTTGCATGCGAACCTTGTTGCCGTCGAATTCGATTTTGGCAAAGGGCTGAGTCAGATCAATTTTTTGAGATTTAAAAAGTTCGCGGCTGCCTTTTTCGAATTTATCATTCGCCGTCGCCGCTGTAACCACTCCGAAAACAGATTCCCAATTCTGAACTTCCCAAAACAGGGAGATATGAGGCACCGGCGCCGCCATCGTTGGCAGTGTCGCTGTTAGAATGAAACTGCTTGTAAGCAGTGTCAGGAATCCCCATAACTTCATCAGATCGAGCCTCCAAAGGTCACACAAGGATAACATGGTTCTTCGAGGAGAAAAGGCTTTTCGCGGGTAATAAAAAAGGCTTCGGTTTTAATCGAAGCCTGTTCCATATCATTCGTTGTATTAACTTCTACAGTTCTGCGTCTCTTACTATGTGAAGCTTTGTCGCTACATCGATACCCGTGGATTGATTTTTGATCGCCACAGCTGGATTTTGCACAACACGTTGCTGAAGCTTCGTGAAGATAGGTTCACGGATCGCCAAATTGTTATCTTGCAAAACACACTGACGAGCAATTTTTTCGGCAACGTTAATCACTACGGGAGCTTTCAAGTTTGCAGTCATTTGTGTTGGATCATCAGGGATAGTCACGATAGAGAAGAAGCGTGCTTTGTCTGTTGCAGTCAGCTTGATCGACTCCATATCACCTTTTGTCAGGTTGGCTTTGTAAGCTGGAGCGAACAATTCAGGCTCTAGAACAGGAAATGCGATTTGCGCAGCTTCGCAGCTTTGCAACCAAGCGAAGATCTCATCACTTGGATCATCGAGAAGAACGAACTTTCTTAGATCCGCAAAGCCCAATAGACCTTCCGGAAAAGTCAGAACATCTTCTTGTTTCAGCTCAACTTGGCCGAATCTCGATGTTGAAATGATCATTCAATTCCCCCTCTGGACAAAGCGGACTTACCCATATCTTAGACACGCCAGGATAAACTTCGGGTAAGTACCCTTATAAATCTGGACCTAAATCCAGGGAGACTCAATAAAATTTAATTAATATGACGCATCCCCGAAGGGGGCGACCCCGCGAAGCGGAAGCCAGAAGCGCAAAACAGATGGGTCGATAAGTAGGCAATTTCAAGGCGGAAGGAGGAAAGCGTACTCCTGTACGCTGACGACGACCAACGCGGAAAGTGCCTGCTTAGCGGCACATCCCACTTAGAAGCCCCTTAGGGCTTTAAAAGCTTAGCGACTGAACGAGATTTGTCTGCGGAGACATCAGCAGATTGCACATTCTGTTCTTGAATGGCGACATACACTTCTTCGCGGTGAATCTTAGTGTCTTTAGGGGCTTCGATTCCTAGACGAACCTGTTTCCCTTTGATTTGTACTACTCTGATCTTGATATGATCATCGATAGCGATGCTTTCACCCAACTTCCGTGTGAGAACCAGCATGACAACTCCTTTTGCTGCAGTCGTTATCGGTAAAATTTAGCGGAACTGTAGGTATTATTTTTATCTTAGGAAGTCAAGAAGGCTTGGTTGAATTAGCTTACCCGACGTTTCGAGAGTCGCCTTAAGGGTGCTGTCCGTCTTATTGATGTCAGAGATAACTTGGAACGCATCAGCGTCTTCCAATTGGGAAGCCGTCGTTTTGTTGTCCACGATCGCTTTTTGGAGAGAATCCATGGTGTTATTTACGGACATAACTCTGGACCCAACCTCGGAACGAGCTAAAACTACTTGGGAAATCGCTTGATCCAAAAGATCCATCGTCTCCTGGACACCGACCTTGTCATTCGCTTTCAGACTGGTTTCCAAGCCCTTAAGAACCGAGAAAATGTTCACCCCTCGGGCACCAGTAACCGGGTCCTGCTTGTGCTTGCCGTTACCTTCAAACTCACCTGCGGGACCGCGAGTCATTAGGAAATTGCGCTCCACGTCTTCATTTTTTTGAAGACGGTCGATTTCTTCCTGTTTGAACTCCTGAACTTCTTGAACGGTCGTTGGAGTCTCGTAGCGAGGACGAACCACGCCATCCCCGTCCAAACCACGCCCTGTGAACACTTTATTGCCTGAAATATTCATGGCAACGAAAGAGTCTTTGTTGGTTTGGATCTTCATATCCCCATCGTCACCGAAATAGTTTCCAGCGTGATCAAAGGGAGCCGATTGAGTTTTGTAACCGGCAAATACATATCGCTCACCCAATTTGCGGTTACCGATCTGCACAGCTTGATTATAGATTTGTCCAATCTCCGAAGCCGTCACCATACGTGTCTCAGCGTTACCGCTGGCATCATTAGATTGGGAGATCGCAAGTTCTTTCGCACGCACCAAGGCATCAGACAACTCACCCAGGGACTGATCCGAAAACTCCAGGAAAGATTTTGCGTTGTTAATATTTTTAATGAACTGAGAATTCCCATGCTCTTCAGTACGAGCCGCCAGGACACGCGCTGCAGACAATGGATCATCCGAAGGCTTATTGATACGTTTTTGAGTCGCGGCTTGATTCTGCAAATCAGACATATCGGAGCGATTTTTGCCCACGTTCTGATTCACCTGATTGAAAGCCATTTTATCCGCGATTCTCATTTCATATCCTTCGCTGCTTCAGCTACAGCTCTGCTCGGCTAGGGCCGCTTATAGACGTTTCAAGTTAAGAACAGTGTCGAACATCTCGTCTGCAGTTTTGATCAAACGTGCAGAAGCATCGTAAGTTTTTTGGAACTCGATCATTTTCGTTGTCTCTTCATCCAAAGATACACCGCTGATAGATTCCCTGATATTCGTCAATTGATTGATGACGTTTTTTTGTGACTCCTGAGACTTTACCGCACGCTGAACCATGGCACCGACCTGACCCACCTGCGTGTTGTAATAGTCGTCCATTGTTGCCGTTCCGCCATCCATCACTTGCTTATATTGCAAAGACGAGATCACATTGGCGACTGTATTGTCACCAGGGGCATCCGCACGGGAGCCGGCTGCGATTCTGGAAACGTCATTGAATATAGTTTTATTCATCGAAATATTCGCAGCGGCACCTTTCACAGATTCCGGTTGTTCAAAGAATAAAACGCCTGTCTTGCCATTACGGTCGAAACCTTCGATGTGGGCTTTATTTACTTCTGTCGCCAAAGTGTAAGCCAAGTTGTCGATATGACCCAATAGATCTTCGATCACATGGTCACGAACATCCAAAGCACCACCAATGCGACCACCGGAAATCTGCTCAGTCACATTCGCTGGAGTTCCTGTGCCTTGATAGAAGATTTCCATACGGTCACGAGTATCCGTTTGACGAGCTTTCAATTCAGACGCACCGGTTCCGGAAACCAGGATCGCTGTACGACCCGCAGTTACGGAGACCATGCCGTCTTTGCCTTCAGCCCAAGTGATATCGATCTTATCACCCAGTTTTTTTAGCAAAAGATCACGACGGTCACGTTCGTCATTCGCCGGAACTTTTGACACCTCAACTGTTTGAATTTTTTCATTCAGAGAGGCGATCTCTTTGGTGATCTCATTCACTTCGCCGATAGTTGTTTTGATTTGGGCATCAAGGTCTTCCTGAACACCACGCAACTGAGAAGTCACGCGACCGAAATCTTTTACCATCCCCACAGCTGTCTCACGCACCATTGTACGGGAAGCCAAAGACTCGGGATTGTTGGAAAGTTCACGGAAACCATTGAAAAAGTCTGTCACGTATTGGTTCAGACCCTTATTGTTTTGTTCGTTATAGATTTGTTCAACACGAGAAAGACCATCCGCACGGGAATCTTCGAATCCCATGGTCATGCCTTCTTTTTGAATTTGTTTTTCTAACCAAGGATTATTAACGCGCGTTACGACACCGGCACGGGCACCCATACCGATTTGCAAACCACCCTCACCAATAGGAACGTTCGAAAGAAGTTCCACTCTTTGACGAGAGAAACCTTCCGTGGATTTATTGGCGATGTTATGACCGACCGTTTGCAACGCTGTCTGAGAATTCATCAGCGAGCGTTTGCCGGTGTCCATCATTGCCGAAATCTTCGACATTCTGTCTCCTAGAGATCACCATCCTGGTAATCCGTGGGGTTGGTTCGTTTACTTATTACTAATACCTAGTGTACTTCAACAGTATAGGTTTAGGAACTAGCCTAGGCTTCCTTGCTGACGAAGTTACCGGAAACTTGAGGGCCTGACTTGTAGCCGCCCTTTTTCTCGTAAGTTTTCTTACCAGACAAAGTTTCTTTAATATTATCCAAGGCACCGTTCAAAGTTTGTAGCGCCGTTTGCGCGTGCTCTTCATTGGATTTATTAATTTCAGTAATGCGTTTGATCAGCATATCCAAAGCCGCATGCTGAGTGCGCAAGCGATCGGCTGCTGCGGGATTGAAAGCCATCTTCTGAGCCAATTCCAACAAACGTGGATTTTCCACGTCACCGCCCACTACGCCTGCAAGATCCATAGCATAACGGGAACGCAAAGAATCTTGAGCTCTTAGTTTATAGAGTAATTCTTCTTTGATGGAGTTGTTTTCATCCAAGGCTTCACGATCCGCACGGATCAGAATTTCTTTTTCTTTGCGAACAAGATCAAGAAGTGTGCGGTAAATTTTGGTGAGTTCTTCAAGGTTGGCTTCGAGCTTCTGAAACGCTCTTTCTGCTACTGCTACATCCATCTTCATCGTCCTTGTGAAGTAGGTTTGTCTATTCACGCGCATCGTGCGCAATTTATTCGGAGAGATTAGCCAGCGTCCGTCGCTGTTGTGACATCAGTGTTTACCGATGCCACAGTGAAAATTAAAACTCTAGATGTTCATCAACCATTTTGTCTGCGATTGATTTCGCATCAACTTTGTAAGTTCCTTTGTCGATCATATCGCGGAACTTCGCAACTTTCGCTTCATCAACATCCGGAGCTGACATTGCCAATTCCTTGATGCGTTTCGCTTCTTGTGCGCGAGGAGACAATTGAACTTTTGAAGATTCATCTTGAGCTTGCGCAATTGCATCCGCTTTTACGTCGGCAATTTTGCTTGCAGCTTTACCTGCTACGCCCGCAGCTTTGTCGGATTTACCAGCATCAGTAAGGTTCAGATTTTGACCTACTTTGTTGTGTGTAATTTTCATCGACAGCTCCTCTTTCTAACTCTGAATTTCAGAGTCCGTGAGTGTTACAAAACACTCTTTCTATTCTTAACATAGTACCATAACGAGACATTTCTACCAAATCATTCTGAGACAGTTTCTTGTCCTGTCGGATGGTCTGGTTCCACCGTCCAATAGAGGCTTTTTGCCTCTGAGCTCAAAATGCCAAGGGTCTCGCCAGCTTGGACCTTTTTACCTGTCTCAATTTGAGACACTTCGCCCAAAAACACGACCTGACTTTTTAGACCATTGTCGTGCTCAATTTCCACCATTGTTTGCTTATCCACCAAGTTACGCACAGCCCGCAAAGTCCCACCCCAAGGGGCTTTCACCTGATTTTCAGATGCTTCAACAGCTTTTGCCCCCGCAACCGGAGGAGCCGTTCGAGAAATGCGATACGACATAGAATCTTTGGCACGCCCGGGATGACGAAATTGATGAGCCGTAAAATTACTTTTCTCATTCAAAGCAATCGGCCCCATCGGTTTCAATTCTTTCTTGGCAATCCCCAACTGCGCACCATAACGTTGCACCAATTGATCATAGATCATCGAAGAAAGCCCAATGCCACCCTTCTCACTCCACTTATCAACATATTCACCATCAAGCTGCTCACGAAAAATCTTTTCAGCCTGATTCACCTGAATAAATCCACTCTCATGAACAGTGGATCGCATAGCCTTCATCATCTCACCCAAAAAATGTTTCTCATACATCTTAGAAACATCTTTCAATTTCTCATCAGCCGACTTTTGCACCGGCCTACCCATAAACCGAGAAGGCATAGCCTTAAACTTAGACCGATCAACAGAAGCCGCCGCAGGATCCAAAGCAACCCCACTCTTAGCCGCCGCAGCCTGCGAAGCAGCCGCCGCCTTAGCATCAGCCTCCGCCTTCTCACGAGCCTCAACCTGCGCCTGCACAGCAGGATTCTGCCGCAAAGGAATCTCCATCATCTCCGCGCGAGCTTGCAAAGCAAGCAAGCCAAACACAACCAAAGAAACAGAAGCCACATACTTAACCGGAACAAACGGAAGAAGATAATTCCCCGACGCCACAGGGACCTCTAGATCACCATTGGATCTCAAAAGGCGTGCATGATCTCCATTCCCACTCCCCAATTTAGTTTCATCATTCGATGAAGTTACCGAAGAGGATTGACGAAGGGCTCCCAGCGGAGCTTTTATCAAGTTCCGCAGCCCTGTGGGAATAGAAGAAAGAAAAGAAAACATCGAACCACTATTCATAGAAATTAATTAGACTCATCAAGAGCGAGGACTGTCCGAAGAGAAAAGCTCCGCTGGGAGCCCTTCGACAATCCGTCGTCGTTAGAAATTTCAAATCGAAATGAAGAAAAAAAATGGGGAGTGAGATTCGGAGAATCATGCACATCCTGTGCTTGACTCTTTAGAGTGTAGCGTCCGCTCAATTTGGTCACTCCGTGACCTTGCTGATCTTTTGCTTCTGTTTCCTGCGAGAAAACTTGTACTCTTGACCATCCATGGTTCGCGATCTCTTCCTCACCCTCCCCGCGTCCTAAACACTTCCATGTGTCTAAGACATATAAATTCAGTTTATTAAAAGGTGCGTCATTATGAAACAAAAATTTCATAATACTTCGAGTTCCCCGTGCAAAGCTCCAGCTGCCTTGATGGACTGAAGTATAGTTATCAGGTCCTTTGGCGTGACTCCCATTTTGTTAAGAGCCTGCACAAGGTCACCGACACTGACACCCGGTTCAAGAACTGCGACCTTTTCTTCAACAGTTCCTTTTTTGCCATCGCCCACTTTCACTGAGAGTGAACCATGAGAGATCGCAACTTTTGAAATCTTCACCTTATCACCGATCACGATCGTGCCGGTTTTTTCATTCACAACAACACGCGCTTTCATATCAGGATTGATGTCGATAGATTCGATCGTTGCCAGCAACTCGACACCACGATTTTCATAGGCAAATGGCGTGATAATATCAATCGTACCGCCATCTTTAGCAGAGGCATAGTGGCCGCCAAGCTCTTTGTTGATGGTCAACACAGAACGAGCCGCTGTCGTGAAATCCGGATTGATCAATGTCAGACGATACATTTTGCGAGTCGCAAAGTCCGCTGTCATGTCTCTTTCAATCGTCGCACCATTAGGGATTCTTCCGGAAGTTAGATGAGCATCTTTTGGATCACCACCAATGATGATGGAACCTTGTGCGACCGCATAGACTTCGTCATTCCCTGCGCGCAAAGGCGATTGCAGCAAAGTACCACCGGCCAATGATGATGCGTCACCAATCGCACTCACTGTGATATCGATTGGATTTCCCGCTTTACCAAATGCCGGCATGGATGCTGTGATGATAACTGCTGCCACGTTTTTACTTGAGAAATCTTGACCCTCAAGTTTCACGCCCAGCTTATCAAACATGCGCACCATGGATTTGCTCATGAACTCATTTTTACCGTCGCCCGTGCCTTTAAGGCCCACAACGATACCGTAACCGATCAATTGATTTTCACGCACACCACGAATTGTCGCGATGTCTTTCAAACGCGCGGCCTGGGCCACTTCCGCAGAAGCTGCCAACAACACCAACCCCAGAGTGATAATTTTAAATAGCTTATTCATGTGTGGCGTTCCTTCTGATGCTGACAACATCATACTGAGGGTCGAGTAGTTTTTGAGAAGTGATGCCCTCGTCATTGAAATCTTCGGGACGTAGCATACCCGTCAAAATCACTTTGTATTCACGCTTGCCAATCATGAAAGGTTGTTGACCTTTCACACGGTAATTTCCATCTGCCAACTTTTCGACAATTTTAGATGGGATGTTTTGCACATCCGCCAATCCTTCTTTGTCATCTTTAGCTTCTTCTTTCGCAGGTGCAGCCGGAGCCGCAGCCGCTGGCGAACGACCACCTTCTGCAGTCGCAGCTAAGCCGTTGTTTAACGGAGCTTGCGCACCTTTTTCCTGTTCTTCCAATTGCTTCAACAGTTTTTTGATAACGCTGACTTTGGTTTCAACCTGCTTTTGAGCTGAACCATCCAGCTTCACATTCAACATGTCACCTTCACGGCGCATTTTATTTTGAGCAAATAGGTAAGAACCTTGTCCTTCCATCACCCAAGTGGAACCTGCATTGGCCTGCAATTCGGATTCTTCTTCCATGCGGTTTTTCGTCATGCGTTTATACTGACGATCCGTTGGTACTTTCATGTTCGCGGCATCCGAATAGCGTGGCGCCTGATCGATTTTTTCCAACGGAGGATTTTCTTCTTTGCCCTTAAGAGACGTGACGAAATCATTCACTGTTGCGCAACCTGTTGCCAGGATCATCGCCGTGAAAATTGCCATAACGGCAGCAAACTTAACGAATGGGGTTTTACCAAAATTCATCATTGTAACTTCACCACGCCTTTTTCAGCGATAATCGCTGAAAGAACTTTTTGTGTTTCCAGATTTTTAACCTTAATCAAATCACCGATGTAGCCCGTGTCCTCTGCTTGGACGTTGACAGAGACTTCGAACGTGTCATCGCCGATGATGGCTTTAACAATCTGTCCCCTCTTAGCTGCCGGTTCACGTTTGAGATCGGAAGCCCATACTGGAGTTCCGACGGGAAGTGCGCGAGCGGCCAATTGCCCATTGGCATCTTCAATACGCAGACCACTGTCTTTCGCAAAGGTCACATCGACCATTTGCATTTGAAGATCCTGGGAATTAACACGCTCCCCTTGTGAGATCAGTTTTGTCGTCACCGGGGTTAATTTCGAAACGCGAATAGTGCCCGAAATCCATTTAATTTGACGTGAGTCTCCGTCGCGTACCGGCAACAGGAAACCACCTTTCGTGCTTAGCTGCGACATATCCAGGTCCCAGGCACGATTGGCCGGATTTGGCGTGGATTGAATTGTAATCTTGTATTCACAATCTGCACAGCGCGCCGTTAGGTAATTAGTAATTTTGCGCTCTACTTCCTGGCGGGAAACCGGAGATTTTGCAAACTCCACTTTCACCACACTGGGAATACGAAACGCAGGTTTGGAATTGCGGAAGTCCTCGTTGTTTTCCATTTCATTTTTTAGAATGGTCAAAACTTCCTTAGCTTCCAGCTTTTGAGAGATCAAAAGTTCACGGGCATCTTCACGAATAACGATCGACTCGATTTGCGCAACCAAAGACTCATTGGCACCCTTAACAACAGCGACATCGCCCAAACGCAACAAGGGACGTTGGGAAATCTCCACCGTTGCCGGAATGGAAATCTCAGGCCTTGCAAAGGCTTGAGTACTCATTAGTAAAGTCAGAGCCAAAAGTACTTTCATCAATATTATCTCAAATTGTTGATGGATTGAAGCATCTGATCAGAAGCTTGAATCACTTTAGAGTTTGTTTCGTAAGCACGTTGAGCCGTGATCATGTTCACCATCTCATCAACGATATTCACGTTGCTGGATTCCAACTGACCTTGTGCCAAATAGCCTGTGCCGTTCAAACCAGGACGTGAAGTCACCGGTTGACCGCTGGCTGGAGTTTGCGTGAACAGATTTTTACCCATGGCTTTCAACCCAGCCGGGTTCACGAACGTTGTTAAATCGATATTGCCCACGACTTGTGGAGCTTCGTTACCTTGAATAGTACGAACTTCCCCGGTTGGAGTGATCTCGACGCCGGAAACGTTCATGGGAATCGTGATCTCAGGCTGCAAAGTATTGCCATTTTTATCAATCAAACGACCTGTTGGATCTTTTTTAAATGAACCATCGCGCGTATAAGCCACTTCGCCATCGCCAGTCATCACGCGGAAAAATCCTGCACCTTCAACTTGAATGTCGAAAGGATTTTTTGTGACTTGCGCATTACCATTTTCAAAATCTTTTTGAATCGCTGCTGTGCGAACGCCCAAACCTGTTTGCACACCGTTTGGAGAAACCGAATTCATGCCGGTCACCGCTCCTGGCTCTTTTTGAGTTTGATACATCAGATCTTCGAACTCAGCGCGTGACTTTTTGAAACCTGACGTCGAGGAGTTGGCAATATTATTGGCAATAACATCCATATTTGTCTGTTGTGCCGCCATGCCCGTAGCCGCTGTATTCAAACTCTTAAGCATTTAAATTCCCTCCTGGAATTTTTCACTAACTAAAAACTTTTAGATCTATTACTTAACGCTACCAACGACGTTAACCATCTTCTCAGCCATTTGGTCATAGGCGTGGATGGCTTTTTGCGTGCTTTCAAAAACACGGTTGGTTTGAATCATGTCCGTCATTTCTTGCACGACATTGACGTTGGAAGTTTCAATAAAACCCTGACGAACACTTGGGTTCGCAATATTAGTCACTTCCGCATTCATATTGGGTTTAAATCCGTACAATGAACTCCCCATCTTTTGCAAAGAATCGGGATTAGCCACGTTCACCAAAGAAAGTTTGCCCAAATTATTGGTGCCCTGAACCACATCGCCATTATCTGCAATAGTGATAGGACCACCGCCAGCCTCTAATCGGAAAACGCGGGAAGCAGGATCTGCTCCACCAGCAGCATCCGCTCTAAGAACTGGATGACCATCTTTAGTTACCAATTGACCGTTGCCATCCAATGTAAAATTCCCGGCGCGTGTTAGTTTCACGCCACCCGGAGTTGCCACTTCAAAGAAACCTTTGCCATCAATCGCCACGTCTAAAGTATTGCCCGTGGGTTTTAATCCACCTTGAGAGAAATCCGTGAATGTCCCTTTAGTGTCGACATAGCTTTTGTCGCCACCCTGCATGTTATAGAAGCTTTCTATCGAAGCGACATCACGAGGGATTTGAATAACTTCAGGAGGTTTTTCGTTGGCCGTCAGATACTCTTGAAAGAGTTGCTGGTCGCGTTTAAACGCAGGCGTGTTCACGTTCGCCAGATTATTGGCGATCGTATCCAGTTTCGTACTTTGTGCCATCGCTCCGCTCAGTGCAGTATAGACGCCTTTTACACTCATCAGATCTCCCTCTTCCTGTTGAGCAGCAAGGTGTATGCCAGCATTTGACAGGACCGATCTTAGTCTAGGAAAAGAACTCCACGACTAGACTTCTGTCGTGATGAAAATTTATGGACTCAAGTTTTCTGCGATTTGACCGAAGCAAGGACCTTCGTCATGGTGTCTCGTTGGCGGCAATTCTTTGTCGACAGTGTCAAAGAATCGACTTCATAATAAGGCTTATGAAAAGAACGTTGCTCGCTGGTTTGCTTACATTTCAGATGTCTGCTTCTGCCTTTGCAGAAGCCAATCCTAAGGCAGCAATACCGATGCTTCCACCAAGCCCCGTGGCTCCACAAAGTGCTCTTACTTTAAAAGAAAAACTGAAAGCCCTGACCGCACGTTCGACCCATGTTCAATCCGACAATCTGATCTTCGACTTGCCGGTGACTTACAATAACAAAGTCAGCAAGTGGGTTTCTTATTATCAAGTTAAAGGCAACAAGTGGTTCAGAGAGTGGTTGCAGCGCTCGTACAAGTATATGCCCTTCATTCAATCGGAATTAAGAAAAGCGAACCTGCCAACGGATCTTGCTTATATGGTGATGATTGAAAGTGGCTTTGCCCCGAATGCTGTCAGCTCGGCAGCAGCTGTAGGCCCTTGGCAATTCATTGAACCGACAGGTGTGCGTTACGGTTTGAATAAAAATTGGTGGCTTGATGAACGCCGTGATTTGCATAAAAGCACAACGGCCGCGATTAAATATTTGAAAGACCTCTATGAAGAGTTCGGCTCTTGGTACTTGGTTGCAGCAAGCTATAACATGGGTGAAAACGGTCTTCGTCGTCAGATTAAAAAATATGGCACCAAAGATTACTGGACACTCATCAAACTCTCCGCACTTCCTGTAGAAACCCAAGAGTACGTTCCGAAAATTCTTGCAGCGATGCTTATATCGAAAGCTCCGAACCTTTATGGCTTTCGCGACCTGGAAAAAATGGATCCGCTTGAGTACGAAACAGTTTATGTTCCTGGCGGCACCGAGCTGAATTCACTTGCTGATCATTTAGGGGTCACAAGAAAATCACTAAAAGATTTGAATGCCGAGCTGTACCTGGGGTACATTCCTCGTCAGGTTGGAAAACACGCGATCCGCGTACCAAAGGGTGCAGCGTTGATGGCGTCAAGTTTTGCAAATCGCAATTAGTACGTTTTGATTGAGGTCCATTTCATGAAACCCCTGATCGTGCAAAAATACGGCGGAGCTACACTTGCTGATCCCGAAAAGATCAAAGCCGTTTCCGCACGCGTGGCGAACCAAGCTAACGACAATTCATTAATCGTCGTCGTCAGTGCGATGGGTAAAACCACAAATTCTTTGATTGATTTGGCAGCCCAAGTTTCCACTCATCCACAACGTCGCGAAATGGATATGTTAATGAGTGTGGGCGAGCGCATCAGTATGTCGCTGGTATCCATGGCACTGAATGATTTGGGTTGTCCCGCGATCAGCTTCACGGGAAGCCAAGCGGGAATCTTCACTGACGACTCTCACGTTAACGCATTCATCAAAGACGTCAAAGCCTTCCGCGTGGAAGAAGCCCTTAAATCTGAAAAGGTAGTGATCCTGGCCGGATTCCAAGGTGTTTCTCCAACCACAAAAGAAATCACAACATTAGGTCGCGGGGGTTCCGACACTTCCGCCGTTGCGATGGCAGCAGCCTTCAATGCTGAACGCTGCGAAATCCTAAAAGACGTACCCGCAGTATTTACCGCAGATCCAAATATCGTTAAATCAGCAAAGCCCTTGCAAGAGCTGAACTACGATCAATTAATGGAAATGACTTTCTGGGGCGCCAAAGTTCTGCATTATCGTTCAGTGGAGTTAGCGAAAGTCCGCGAAGTCACACTGTACATCGGCCCCGCATCCAACAAAACTTCTGACGGCACCCTCGTAAAAAAAGGATTGAATATGTTCGAGTCCTGCAAAGCTTTGTCACTGAACTCCCACGAAACAGTTCTGGAAATCAAATCCCAGGAAAAAAACACAGCAAAAGCCCTAAAGCAGTTGCAAGCTCTGTTCGAAGAAAAACAAATCGCCTTCCCGCAACTTCTGCACTGTGAAATTAACAAAGACCACGCAGAAATCCTGCTAACAGGCCCCCAAGAAACCATGGGTGCAGTAAAGCGCGAACTACAAGCTCAAAAAAGCTTCACCCTCAACCCAACCGATTTCTCAACAGTAACTCTAACGTGCACAGGCGCCACCTCCCCAGAAATCCCCCAAAAAGTCCTAGAAAAAATGGACAGCGCACAACTCCAAGCCCACAAACTAATAATGAGCGCCATGAGCGTCACCGTAGTAGTAGATTCCACTTCAAGAAAACAAGCCATCGAATCCCTACACGCTCTGATCTAAAAATAGAAAAGCCAGGTTCAACACCTGGCTTTTTTTTTATTTCAAAATTTAGCATCAAAATTAAAAGCTACCAGTACAAGTCAAAGCTTCAGGCTCACCATTCTGCCCGATGAACAAGTTAGCCTTCATCTGACCATTACGAGCACCCATAAAAACAAAGAATGAACCGATCTTATTAGATTCAGGCAATGAATCCGTAGCAACAAAAGTATTCTCCTCTGGCCCATTACCAACCAAACCAGCAACAGCCACCGTCATCTCAGGCGCCAACAATACAGTTTGTGCATCTGAATCAGCAACAACAGTATGCTTATCACCCTCACAAACAACAACACCAGCCAAAGCGTTCACACCAAAAGCCGAAACCAAAGCAAAACCAAGAATAGTCTTTTTCACGTAAATCTCCTGTTTAAAAAATAATATCGCGAAAAAGAACCTACTCCACCCAACCCCGATCCCAAAACCCCCCAGATATTATTTTCACCAAAAAACACCACACATAAAGTTAACACTTCAGCAAAAGAAAAATCTCGGCCCACACGAAGACTTCGTTACTTCCTTAATTATTTAACACGAAAAATAGAAGACCGAGGGGCCTGAAGCGGCCCCGATGGTCGATGCCTGCACAAAGTCGACCTCCGTCGGCGCATGGATGCGCGCACCCGCCAAAGGCGGGCGACGGTGAGCCACGATGGCGTGTCGACGGCGCTGCAGGCAGCGAACAGCGGGGCCGATTCAGGTCCCGCGATCGAAGATTTTAAAGAGTTAAAAAATTAAGGAAGTAACGAAGGACTCATCACTTGATAACGGTTCTGAACTTTCTTCCAAATGTCCGTGTGAGGACCCGTAATTCCATCAGGCCCCGTAGCTCCAGCAACCCCACGAGCATTGGGATTGTACTTCCCCCCACCCGGTAAGAACTGACGAAGATCAGGTCCGCCTTTAGCTGCTAAAGCATTCGCAGCAGAATTAAAGAAGCCCCCTTGGCCTTCGCCATCAGAGCCGCCTCCACCACCAAACATTCCTCCGCCGCCACCACCGCCACGGAATCCCCCGTTTACAGCTGTGCTTTTCGCAGGATCAGTGCCTTCACCACCCTGTTTACCACCGGAGCCACTGGCACCGCTGGAACCCCCGAAAGAAACGCCGCCACCTTGCTTACCATCAATACCCGCATCGCTACCGCTAGAGCTAAGCTCAGCTTGTTCGATACCAATATTTGGAAGATCGCCAGTGAAATCACTCGCGCTAGCGGAGCTACCTGTACGGGATGAATTATCAATCGTCGCCAATCCACCACCTGAATCACCGACAACATTTGAAGTGCCCAAGCAGGAAGGGTCGCTTGGGTTTTTAGAACAGATACAAACCTTATTAGAAGCCATCGTTGGGTTGTTACAATCCATCACGACGTTTTCACACCCCGCAAGACTTGGATTTGCCGCACACAATGAAGCCAAATCGGAAGAACCATCCGCCGAAGTCAACGAAGCACACTGAGAAGCATTCGCAGCAGTTTGCGCGATGTTCGTCATAGCCTGTTGGGCTTCACCAATTTTTGCGGTGTAAGATGCACATTGATAAACTGAATCGGACGCTTGGGCTTTCATCGCAGTCAAATTAGGGTCCGTTTGACAAGCAGCCGTAGTGGCTAAATATCTTTGAGCCGAAGAGCACGTCGAATTACAGTCTTTAATCGCACTGGAACAAGTCAGACGATACGCTGCTACTGCCGCATTGATCGTCGCGGATAATGCCGCCATGCTAGTGCAGGACTCTGAAATGCTGGAAGCCGCTTTCGCACCATAGGCCAAAGCCATTTGACTCGCCATCGATGAAGCGCTGTTCATACCCTGATTATTTTTTTGATCACAATTGCCATCCGTAGATGCGATTTCATTCGAGCATTGCGCCATCAGTTTTTGAAACTGCATGGAACACACAGTTGCTCCCGTCGTCACACCTGAAGTGCGCGAAGTAGTGCCGCTTTTTATACAATTAAAAATTCTTGTATTCCCACTGTTGCTGACGACAGCACACTTGTAACCACTGCCACAGGCGTTATTGCAACTACTGTCTGTATAGTTTTGCGCTTTTGCGACGATCGAATACGAAAAGGCAAAAAGGCAAAGCAGAAATGTGCGAAAAAAGATATTCATTCCCATAGGTAACATATCGGCATCACAAGGGTTTAACTTGATGAAATACCCAGTCGTCCCCAGACTGAAAATCTCAATTTGATACAGCGCTAAATCTGTATTCAAATATAGAGATTAGGACTAGGCTAGATTACAGAATTAGGAGAACTCCATGGAACAATCACTTCAGTCATTCACTGTTAAAGACTCCGCAGGTCGCGATATTCCACTTGAAAAGTACCAAGGCCAAGTGGTCCTGGTAGTGAACGTAGCAAGCAAATGCGGATTCACTCCCCAATACAAAGGCTTGGAAGAGCTCTACGAAAAATTCAAAGACCAAGGCTTTACTATATTGGGCTTCCCCTGCAACCAATTCGGAGCGCAAGAACCGGGCAACAACGAAGAGATTCAGCAGTTCTGTTCACTGAATTACGGTGTGCAATTTCCAGTAATGGCCAAGGTCGATGTAAATGGCAGCAAAGCCGATCCATTATACAAATGGATGAAAGAATCTGCGCCGGGCCTCCTGGGCACCGAACTTATCAAATGGAACTTCACCAAGTTTTTGATTGGTAAAAATGGAAAAGTTTTAAAGCGATATGCTCCCAATGACGAGCCCAAAGACATGGTCGAAGACATCCAAAAAGCCCTTTCTTAAGAGGGAAAATCGTCATTTTGACCACCTGTTCTCATAAGGTTTTCACAAGCTTTGTGAAGACCCTTTCACACGCACGGTGAAGGCTTTGTGCCTTCACCGTATTGACTCTTTCGCGATAATAAACGAAATCATGTCCATCGAAATTAACGTTTGAAAAACAAATTTAAAAAAGGATTTAACATGAAATCACTAGTTATCGCTCTTTCAGTTTTCGCAGCAGCTCCAGCTTTCGCAACTTCTACAAACGCATGTATCACTAGCTACCTTCAACAAGGTTATTTCTTGGATCAAGCTAAAGCTCTTTGTACTAAAAGCACTACAGCTACTTGCAACGTAGGCGCTATCATGGCTAAAACTGGTTACGACTACTCTCGCGCAGCTAGCCTTTGCCCACGCGCTTCTGGTGGTTCAAACGCAGCTATCAATGAGTGTGTTGCTCAAGGTTACAACTACTCTACTTGCGCACAACTTGCTCACTAGTATTTAGTAGTTTCGTTTTTGTAGTTATTAAACCCGCTCACCCCCGAGCGGGTTTTTTTATGCCCAAAATCTGAGGCGTCCTTCGACCAAAAATTAGACACTATTCAAATCTTTCAGATTTTTCTCTAGACCCCGGTCCAGCTGGCCGATAAGTCATTCATGAAAACAGGAAAAATCATTCAAGCCAAAGATGCCTTTGAACTTTATGGAAAAGTTAGATCGGAAATTCAATTCGAGGATTTCACTCCGCGAACATTTACGATTTATCACTTCACTAAAATTTCAGCATTTGAATATGTTGTGGATGATATGCTTAAAGGCGTGAATCACGATCACACCCAGGACTTCATTGCGAAGTTTCCGGACTACGATACTTTCTGCGGAGTCGATTCAACAGGAAAAGATCATTTGTTTTCTTTTGGAAGCAAAGAGCTTTACGCGACGGTGGTTTATACACCGATGAAATCATGGACGGAAGTTTATGAAGACCACCTGGGCAACCCTCGATACAACGAGTACTTAAGAACCCAGGCAGTCATGTCACATGTTGAAAAGAAAATAGCTTCTTAACAACTACCAGTTGATGATGTCTTCAGCCAATTCAAAGTCTGAACTTTGAGTTTTTGGATCCATCTTGCGAAGAAGCTCCACTGCACGAACGAATTTCACACCCTTCTCATCACCTTCTGTAGCAATGTATAGAGCTGCGTCGTCCTTAGAATCCATAATCACTTGCTTGTAAGCACAACCATCACCGGATCCGCATGCAGTCGCAGATGTCAGCATCAAAACTCCAGTGTATGCACTTAGAATCGAAGCCACTTCGTTGCTGTCGTCACGACCGCCATGATGATATCCACCACCGTGACCATGTCCCGGACCAGGACCGTAACCGCCCCCGTGATGACCACGACCTGCAAACGCTGATGCGCTGAATGCAATAACTACAAGTGATACCAATACGCTTTTCATTTTTAACCCCCGTGTATACTGTGCGGTTCCTATATACAAGGAGCCTGCCAACCTCTCAAATGTATCTTCTGCAACAGATACGTTTTCAGAGAAATGTCAGAAAATTTCAGAGACATTTTGTCTCCGATTTTTTATGTGAAACAGAGCGGCGTGAACCGAACGACACCAGTGAAGTCGACTCAATATGATCGACTCATTTTGACTGCCTAACTTATTTTAGACAGTGTCGATTCCTTCGCCAACTATACTGCTTCATTGACACCTGATTAGTTTATAGACGGCATTTCCCTTGCATATTGGTTTATAGATTCAAAAGTAGAGGTTCCGCAAATGAGACATCGCATCGTTTTGACACTTCTAGCATTCTTCCCGCTGTGCGCGATCGCGCAGGGGAACACATCATCTTCTGAAGACCTCAAAGTTACTTTGAAAGCTGAACCAGGTTATAAAAAACAAAAACGCGTTGTGAAAACTTGGTCTATCTATCCAGCTCGCCGTGTAGTTTATGAAGCGCCTAAGGCAGCCAACTCCCCAACGAATAATCAGGCATTGCTAACTAAAACTTATGTAGATCCAACTCAGAAACGTATGCCAGCTTCTATGCCCAAACCTATGGTTGCTAAGCAAGTGGCTCAACCAAAAGCAATTGCAGCTAAATCCAGCGTTAAAGCAGTAAAACCTGTGGCAGTTGCGAAAGCACCTGTTATGAAAGCTAACCGTGCTCCAGCTTCTGTAGCGATGACTAAAGCTCCGGTAAAAGCGGCTCCTGTGAAAGCCATGGCAATGGCCCGTCAACAGCCGCAAGTCGACACTGTTGTGCAAGTTCCAACAGCGAAGCCCTTGGTTCTTGAATCAATGAGTTTCAAAGTTGCTAAATCTAAACCAGTTCAAAAAAGACAGATTTCAAATTTAAGCCCCTACCAAGCTGGGATGTCTAAGGTGACGCGTGCATCGTTGCCTAAGAAATCAAGTGGCTTGGTGGGCAGACAGAAAATCGCTTACAACAAGTAAGAGCTTTAAAACTCTGAAATTAAAAACCCGCTCCATCGAGCGGGTTTTTTTTATTATAAGCCCAGAGTAGATTTGCAGCCGGCACTCAGGCCGTCTTTATTTTTCTTCAGGCACTCTTTGATCGCGTTCATCTCTGTGACCTTATCACAGAACTTGATCTTATCCTCTTTGCAAGCCGCCATGATGTCTGTGGCCTTGCCCTTGGCTTGATCCATCATTTTAGAGGTATCGGGCATCTGTGCCATTGCTGTGCCGCCAACCAGGAGCAGCGCTACCATTGCCATTTTCATAGGGTCTCCTTTTACAGTGTTTATGGACACCCAATTTTCGCTTGGCCCCCTCAAGCAAGCAACTAGACCCCTCGTGTATTTGAGCACGGCAATATTCGTTTTCTTTTTGCTCTCTGGCAATGCCTATGATTTATTCACCTTATTGAGGGGGATCTATGAACTTTATTAAAGCTCTGATAGCAGGTCTTATGTTGTTTGCGGCTGTTGGCTGCAAAACTGTCGAAATCAAAGATGGCCGCGTTCCAAACGCTTATCTTTCAAAAGCCAAAAAGTATGAAGGTGTTTACTCTGGCCAATTCAACGGCGTATATGGCGAGTTGATATTGAGCTTTGAAGGTAACAAGCCCATCCTGAAGTACCGCAACGAAATGGGCACTGATATCTTGAATAACAACTGCCAATCTTCTTTCGGGAATTTAAGAACAGTGTATATCACGGGCAAAAAATCGAACCCGCAAGTCGACGCCGTAGAATTTGATTTTGACCGTGGTCGTTGTGCTTTGATGGTTCAAGGTCGCAAAGCCTATGTCGATTTCAAAGAGAAGAACGGTAACGTTAAGTTACAGATGCAAATCCTTCGTGAAATGCGCCAACGCCGCGAATGCCGCTGGTACCCTGGCGACAATCACCGCCCACCGTATGAAGACTGCCACTATGTGCAGGACCCAGTTTACATCTACGGAACATTCACTCGCTAAGTGGAATAGGCATTTCGAGCAGCCATTTCTTGTTCTAAAAAATGGCATAGCCCAAAAATAAAAAACCCGCTTCGAAAGAGCGGGTTTTTTATTACCACGGCCACGGTACAGGACGGTTATCACCATCACCCGCATATGCAGATGCATTTTTCGTCGTCAGTGACGTCTTCAACATAAAATCCCTTTATGTCAGTTTATGTAATCACTTCTTGTGATCACGTATCTATAATACTCCAGCATTCATTTGTTCGATGGTCAGCAGTTTTTTAGATTTTGAAAACCAAAACTAACAAAAAAACGACAATTCCAACTTTTATGTTTCATTGCTTGATAAGTGTTCACTGTTTTAGTCACGGGAAATTTTAGAAGAGTGCTTGGTAAGCGGGTTCTTTCACCAGTTTAGACATCAGATTTTCTAAACGGTCGCGGGCAATGGCCGCTTTGGGATTCACAATTAATCGCAAATCATAATGTTGATCGACTTTTTCTGAAACTAATACTTCGGCATTTTTATCGGGATTTTCACGCAAGTAGCGACGGATAAAGGGCAGCGGTACAACAGCCACTTCCACTCGCTCATGCAAAACCAATCGCACAGAGGCTAAGTTATGACTGACCAGGGAGATTTTAAAATTGGATTGCAGATAGGCTTCATCAGCATTGAATTTTGCATAACCATAGTGGTACCCCAGAATAACGGCAATTCGTTTATTCTTTAAAGAACTAAAGTAGCTTTGATCCTTCGCCTTTTTCTTAAGAGCGATATAGACCTCAGCATCTTGAACACCCACTGGCAAAGCATAGTGAGCAATGTCCTTCCAATCCCAACGAGGGTCCTCAAAAAAAATCATGTCCACTTTGCGTTCGACAAAACTTTGATAGCGACGACGACTGGGAATTTCCACCACCTTGAATTGAAAATCAGGCTGCATAGAATTTAACTGTTCTAAAACATCCGTTATGATTCCCCGACCCTTTTCCAGGTCATAGTAAGGCGCGAAACCATAAGCACCGACCAAAACTATTTTACGAGGAGCGGCCGTGCTGGCTTCAGCAAAAGAAATACCCAGAATGATAAGTAGAATTGCCAGTAACCAATGCTTCATTTAATTAAACTACGCCGTTCCCCACCGAGTCGTAATGTAATCTCTGCTACAAATAAAAAACCCGCTTGGGTTAGAAGCGGGTTTGGTGTTTCCAAGGATGTTTCAGCTAAACGCGGTCAGCGACTAGTGCTTACCTTTTTTAACTTTTTCTTTTTTCGGAGCTGCGTCTTCTGTTGGCATTTCAGTTGGCTCAGTACCTTCATGGTCTTCACCGTCTTTAGCCATTTCAGCATCAACCAAAAGTTTGCCGATACCGTTAGCTGCCAAGATCTTAGTACGCAATTGTGTCATGTACTCTGGATGTTGCTTCAAGAATGTTTTCGCAGCATCACGGCCTTGACCCATACGCTCGCCATTGATGGAGAACCATGCGCCAGATTTTTCAACCATATTTGCAGTCACTGCTAGATCCAGCAAATCGCCTTCTTCAGAAATACCTTCACCGTACATCAAGTCGAATTCAACTTTAGTGAACGGAGGAGCCATTTTGTTTTTCACAACTTTAACTGCAGTACGGTTACCAGTTACGTCTTCACCGTCTTTGATCGCGCCCACACGGCGTACATCCAAACGAACAGAAGAATAGAATTTCAACGCGTTACCACCAGTAGTTGTTTCTGGGTTACCGAACATCACACCGATTTTCATACGAAGTTGGTTGATGAAGATAACTAGTGTGTTGGAACGGTTTACAGCGGCAGTCAATTTACGAAGAGCTTGAGACATCAAGCGAGCTTGAAGACCTACGTGAGAATCCCCCATGTCGCCTTCGATCTCTGCACGAGGAACCAACGCTGCTACGGAGTCGACAACCAATACGTCGATCGCGCCAGAGCGAACCAAAGTTTCCACGATCTCAAGAGCTTGCTCACCAGTGTCTGGTTGAGAGATCAACATGTCTTCAGTGTTCACACCCAATTTACGAGCGTAGTTGATATCCAATGCATGCTCAGCATCCACGAATGCAACAACGCCACCTTTTTTCTGAGCTTGAGCGATAACAGACAAGCAAAGAGTTGTTTTACCAGAAGATTCAGGTCCGTAGATTTCTACGATACGACCTTTAGGAAGACCGCCGATACCAAGAGCCAAATCCAAGCTCAATGCGCCCGTGCTGATCGCCTCAACGTCTTTAACCAAAGAATCGTTAGCGCCCAAACGCATGATTGAACCTTTACCGAATTGCTTTTCAATAGATGAAACTGCCAATTCCAAGGCTTTGTTTTTTTCGTTTTGTGCTTTTGCATCTGCCACAGTTGTGTTTGCCATCTGCGTATCCCTCTCTATTTATGTGGTACTCACCACAAATCTTATTGTTATTTTTAGCAGCTGACGGTCCAAGGTCCTCGATTTTCGATTTTCGATTTTCCATCTTCCATCTGGGGGCTACCTGTTTCTATTTCCTGTCGAGAACTTCACACAGCCAATTCACGGAATAGTCCACTGCCGCTTGCTGGATGTCTTTGCGATTTCCCGAAAAGAATTCTTTTCGCGAATCTTCAAAGTTCGGTCCAGCAATGGCGAAGCAGACAGTGCCTACTGGCTTTCCGGGTGTTCCACCACTCGGACCAGCAATACCTGTAACTGCCACAGACCAATCAGTTTTCAGCTGTCGACGCACTCCGTGCGCCATTTGACGAGCGACGCTTTCGCTCACCGCACCCTCTTGCATGAGAGTGTCTCGACGGACCCCCAGAAGATCCACCTTCGCCTCGTTAGAGTAAGAAACCACAGAGCCTAAAAAGATGTCGGATATACCTGCTTGCTCTGTCAAAAAAGCCGAAAGTGCACCTCCAGTACAACTTTCCGCAAAACCCACTGTGAGTTTTTGGTCGCGAAGGGATCGAATGAAATCTTGTAGTCTCTTAGCGCGAATCTCAGTCATTTAACCGACCAAAACTTGCGAGCCCAACCAATTGGTGTGGCTGTAAAGAAACTGCATGATCAGACTGACAACAATACCAGCGGCAACGTCATCAATCATCACACCAAGACCTCCTTGGATCTTCTTATCTAAATATCCTATGAATAAAGGCTTGGTAATGTCCAGCAATCTGAACAGCCCAAAACCAATTAAAATGGCCTGCCATGTCATCGGCAGCCAGATCATCGCAATCAGAAAACCAGCAACTTCGTCGATCACAATTTCGCTGTGATCGTGGCCGCCCTTGTCGTCTTCATAAGCTTGCGCAGCAAGAATTCCCAAGATCGTAATAGCCATTGTCGCACCCATATAAATGAATGGACCTGCCCAATTAAGAAGCAAAACCAATGGAATGGTAGCAACAGTCGCAACAGTTCCCGGCGCTTTGGGACTTAACCCAACACCAAAAAATGTAGCCAACTTTAGAAGGAATTTTCTCATACCAAGGAGGTACGCCGACCCCCATGTGGAGGCAATTAAAATGCAGTGAGCCGAGCACCCCTGCCTTCAGCGGAGTAGATATGACATAGCGAGTTAGTTTTATGGATGGTATTAAAATTAGCGATTCGACTTTGCGAAGCATTTATCAGAATCTGAATGTCCGCTTTTGATATTATTTTGAAGCGAGGCTCTCTCTCTTACAAAGTGCCACGGAAGACTTGCACTTTGAGAGGGCTTCGCCAATCTTGCAAAGCTCCTCATCGATATCTTCAACAGCTCCAGGCAAACTCACAACGCTCTAAAATACATCACGCAGTTGAAGATTTAACAGGTCAAGAAACTATTCACTGAATTCCATGCGGTTGTTACTATGAGCCACGTAAGGAATTTCGATAATTGCACGAATCCCTTTGCGCGCCATCATGGCAGAAATCACGGCACGAATACCACCAATGTTTTTCCCTTTGGCACCGATCAATTGCCCCAGGCTTTGTGGATGACAATTTACTTTGTAAATTGTCGTACGATCTCCGACAGAATAGTTCACAGCAACTTGCTCTGCGTGATCCAACATTTCATTCAAGATAGAACACAAAATTCTTTTACCAGTTTCTCTTGCGTCGACTTTCTCTTGTTCCGACATAAGGCCCTCTCTCCAGTTGTTTTTAAATACCAACAGCGATCTCCACTCGCCGTCAGTGATATAAATTTAACCAGAATTGCAAGAACCCGCGCTGGAACAACGTCCAATAATTTTCAAATGCGAGCGTCGTTTAGGACACAGTACCTAAGGCAGATCCTGAGACCAAGTGTCGGGCAGAACTGCTTTGAAATCTTCCTCCCAAAACTCGTATTGCGATTTCTCATTCGCAGCTACGCGTTTTTGTTCACGAACACGCAGTTCTAAACGGCGAATTTTGCCTGACGTGGTCTTTGGCAAATCCGAGAATTCTATACGACGAATACGCTTAAATGGGGTCAAACGCGATCGTGAGTGATTCAAAATCTGCAATGCCAGCTCCCGCGTTGGCTCCATACCTTTAGCTAAAAAAATAATAGCTTTCGGGACATTTTGTCTCAAGGGATGAGGACTTGGGATGACCGCAACTTCGCGCACAGCGGGATGTTCAAGCAAAACACTTTCAACTTCAAAAGGACTGACTCGATAGTCGGAGCATTTAAAAATATCATCTCCGCGCCCCACAAACGTGTAACAACCATGTTCATCACGAACGGCCATGTCACCGGTGCGATAATAACTGGCGTTAGGAGTTTGTGCGACATCGCTTTCCCGATATCCGTTCATCACGCCCAGCGGATGATTGGTAAGATCGATGCAGATTTCACCTTCAGGCCCCGGGTTGTTATCACGATCTAACAAAGTAATTCGATAACCCGGCAGTGGTTTTCCCATAGTGCCCGGATGAACTTTCTGGCCCGGTGAATTTCCGATGAGAGCGGTGGTTTCTGTTTGTCCATAACCATCACGGATGGTCAGGTCCCACGCCTCTTGAAATTTGCGAATGATTTCTGCATCCAAAGGCTCGCCGGCACTGACAGCTTCACGCAGACGGATTTTATATCGACCCAGGTCTTCGACAGCCAACATCCGCCAAACAGTCGGCGGAGCACAAACAGAAGTAACTCCTTTTTTCTCCAAAGTTTCCAACATCACCTGCACATCGAATCTTTGCTGTTTGTGAATAAAAACCGTGGCCTCGGCATTCCATGGGGCAAAAAAACTACTCCACGCATGTTTTGCCCACCCTGGCGAGCTGACGTTCAAGTGAATATCTCCCGGTCTTAGTCCGATCCAAAACATGGTCGACAAATGGCCGACGGGATAGCTTTGATGAGTGTGTTCAACAAGCTTGGGCTTGGCAGTTGTACCCGACGTAAAATAAAGCAAAAGTGGATCTGTGGCTTTGGTTTCACCCTCCGCCTGAAAGTTCGCACTTTCCCGGGTGGCCTCAGAATAGTCTTCCCAGCCTTGGGCTTTACCATCGATGGTTAACTTGATTGCGGTTGGCGATTGCACATCGAATTTCACTGATTCCGCCAGGGTGGTGGCTATCAGTTTGACATCACCACGAACCAAACGGTCTTGCAATTCATCCAAAGCCACCAAGGGACTGGTCGGAATCATGACCGCTCCCAATTTCATACAAGCGAGCATCAATTCCCACAGGGCCGTTTCATTTCCCATATAAAGCAAAACGTGGTCGCCTCTTTTTAATCCCAGTCGTCGCAGATAGTTCGCAACTTGCGAAGAGCGCGCTGAGATATCGGCAAAACTGTATTTTTCTTCATGACCGTCTTCCCCCGTGATCCATAGAGCAAGGTTGTTATTACCCTCGGCCATGGGATCAAAATAATCCAGGGCCCAGTTAAAGTTCGTTAACTCCGGCCATTTGAATTCCCGAGTGGCATAATCATAATCCGCACGATGTAAAATCAAGAAGTCACGAGCTTGTTTGAATTCGTTATTTAATGCCACCGAACACCTCCTACAATGCCTGTTTAAGATTATCACTGACGCAGCTCTTCGAGGATTTGTGTTTTTGCAACTTTCTGTGCAAACACAGACTCACGTGCTATAAATAATCATGGCTGCATTTCGCGCAATTATCGTTGGTCTATTTTTCGCGGTATTCATGTACGTCGCTCACCAAATGGTGAGATATGCCGACTTATCTGGAGCCCAAACTTTATTTATCATTGCTTTTCTGGGAGCGTTGTTTGCCATCGTGATATCGATGCCGCTGTTCTTTTGGTCCCGCAGCGATGCAAGAGGCGAATCAAAACCATGGCATGATGCTTATTTCAGCGCGGCCCACTTTTCGATGGCCTATATCAGCTTTTTGTTAACCTTCATTATCCTGCGAGACATTGCCGGATTCATTTTGAACTACACAAATCCAGAATTCGTCGGCACCAAACTTTACGGCACCGAAGCAACCGGGTTGCTTTTAGTCATTCCCTTGGTCCTTTTGCTTTTGGGAACCTTGGTAGTTCGCCTGGGAGTTAAAGTTATCAAAGTTGAGATTCCCTTTGCCAATATGCCAGATGGCTTGAATGGTCTGCGCATCCTGCACATCACGGATTTACATCTGGCAGCGGGTTTGCCCGTTCAGTTTGTTCAAAAGCTTGTGGATAAAGCGAATAACTTAAAAGCCGACATGGTGGTCTTTACGGGAGATATCCTGGACGATCATGCGATCCGCCATCTTCCTGAGTTTGAGATTCTGAAATCGGTCCAATCCAAACTTGGCACTTTTTATGTCGCCGGAAATCATGAGTACTATTGGAATATCGACACGGCTCTCGCGGCTTTTCGTTCAATCGGTTATCACGTTTTGGTTAACAATACCGAAACTCTTCAAGTTAACGGCGCGACTTTGCAAGTTTCCGGGGTGGCAGATCCCGCTGCTCGTCAGTTCGGAAAAGAGCCCGCAGATCTGGACAAACTAGTAAGCCAGCAAAAACCAGAGGCGTTTAAGATCTTTTTGGCCCATCAACCCGCCATCGCGGACAAGGCTTGTGACAAAGGCTTTGATTTACAGCTTTCCGGCCACACTCATGGTGGACAATTTTTCCCTTGGAACTTCCTGATCGTATTCTTTCAACGCTATCCTAAAGGCCTTTACAGCCTCAAAAACATGCGGCTGTATGTCAATCAAGGAACAGGTTACTGGGGACCCAGTCTACGTCTAGGAACGTTCTGCGAACTGACCGAAATTACTCTGAAAAAAGCATGACATGCGCAGGCAGGAACAGATAGATTTCTAACTGCCTATGTCTGACGAAAAAGACCCACAAAATGAATCGGAAAGCCAACAAGACAGAATCGCTGCTGCTAAACGCAAAGTGATGGATTTGTTGGCGGCACGTGATCATTCTGAGCAAGAGCTTAGAACTAAGTTGCGTGGAAAATTCGCAGACGAGGATGGCAGCGATGAAGCCATCGAGGAAGCCATCTCTTTCGCCAATGAAAAAAATTGGTTGGGGGATCCTTCTGACTATGCTGCTCGCCTGGCAGACACGCTTCACCGCCGCAACAAGGGTATCTGTTACATCAACAACTACCTGAAAGAAAAAGGCCTGCCCACTGTGGAGTCCGATTCTGCGCTGGAGCTGGATAAGGCAATGGCGATTATAACGAACAAGTTTAATGAAGATTATAAGTTTTCTCGAGAGGAAAAAGCCCGCGTGGGACGCTTGCTGACTTCTCGAGGATTTGATTCCGAGACCGTTAGAAAGGTTATTTATGAAAAGCTCTGAGATCAGAAATGCTTTTATTCAATACTTCGAAAAGAATGGACACAAAGCTGTCGCTTCTTCTTCTTTGATTCCAGAAAACGATCCGACGTTGCTTTTTGCAAATGCGGGTATGAATCAATTTAAAAATACTTTCTTGGGTCTTGAAAAGCGCGACTACTCCCGTGCCGTGACTTCGCAAAAATGTGTGCGCGCCGGCGGGAAACACAATGACTTGGAAAACGTAGGCTTCACAGCACGTCACCACACTTTCTTTGAAATGTTGGGTAACTTCTCTTTTGGCGATTACTTCAAGAAAGACGCGATTCATTTTGCTTGGGAATTCCTGACTAAGACTTTGGCTATTCCAAAAGAAAAGCTTTATGTCACGGTTCATATCTCTGACGATGAAGCGGCCGACATCTGGCACACTCAAGAAGGCATCCCTCGCGATCGCATCTTCCGCTTCGACAAAGACAATTTCTGGAAAATGGGCGACACAGGTCCTTGCGGTCCTTGTACAGAGATCTTCTACGATCACGGTCCTGAAGCAGGTAAAATTTCTGATCCGTTCAAAGGTATCGAAGCTGGTGAAGACCGTTTCGTTGAAATTTGGAACCTGGTATTCATGCAGTACTTCGAAAATCCTCCAGGGACTTTGACTCCGCTTCCAAAACCATCTGTGGATACTGGCGCAGGTCTTGAGCGTGTGACGGCAGCGATGCAGGGTAAATTCAATAACTACGATACAGATTTGTTCCTGCCTATGATTGAACTGGCTTGCAAAATCGGTGGCGTAAAATACATCACTGACAAAAAAGTATTGACGACTGATGCAAAGGCGGCAGAAACAACTTCTGCTCTTCGCGTATTGGCTGACCACTGCCGCTCGACTTCATTCTTGATCGCGGACGGTGCTTTGCCATCAAACGAAGGCCGTGGTTACGTTCTTCGCCGTATCATGAGACGTGCAATCCGTTACGGACGTAAACTTTCTGCCGACAAATCATTCTTGCCAGGTATGGCGGAAGCCTTGATCGAAAATATGGGCAAAGTTTATCCGGAACTTTCCTCTCGTCGTGATCACATCCTAAACACGATCCGTGACGAAGAAGACCGCTTCTTGGCAACTTTAGATAAAGGAACTGAAATCCTGACAGCCGAGCTTGCAAAAGCAAAAGCAGCAGGAGTTAAAGAACTTTCTGGCGAAGTTGTCTTCCGCATGTACGACACTTACGGTTTCCCTGCCGATTTGACTCGCGTGATCGCGAATGAAAACGGTATTGAAGTAAACGAAGATGCTTTCGAAAAAGAAATGGAAGCAAATCGTGCGAAATCCAAAGCTTCGTGGAAAGGCAAATCCATGGGGGCTGACGAAGCTCACATGATCAAATTTGCCAAAGACTATCTTCAATCCGGCAAGTCCGTGAAGTTTTTGGGTTACGATGGCACCATCGGTGACGGCACTGTGATGGCTCTTTCTAATGGCCAAGCGGTTGTAAACGAACTTAAAACGGGCGACACGGGTCTTATCATCCTGGATGCAACTGCGTTCTATGGTGAAGGCGGCGGTCAAGCTGGTGACGTTGGTTACATCATGCAAGACACCAACCGCGCTCGCGTAGCGAACACGACGAAAATCGACGACATCATTCTTCACCACGTTGAAGTTGAACACGGCTCCTTTAAAACTGGCGCAAAAGTTCTCAGCGGTGTTGATCCCGTCGAAAGAAGAAACACAGCAAGTAATCACTCAGCGACTCACTTGTTGCATGCAGCTCTTCGTAAAGTTTTGGGCGTTCATGTTACTCAAGCCGGTTCTTTGGTAGATGCTGATAAAACTCGCTTCGACTTCACTCACAATAAACCCGTAAGCACCGAGGAAATCCGCAAGATCGAAGACATGGTGAACGAACAAATCGCTCGCGGTCTTGAAGTAAAAACTGAATTGATGCCCCACAAACAAGCGATCGAAAAAGGCGCTATGGCTTTGTTCGGCGAAAAGTACGCTAACGACGTTCGCGTACTGACAATGGGTGATTTTTCTTGCGAGCTTTGCGGCGGTACTCACGTTAAAAATACAGCGAACATCCGCTTGTTCAAAATCGTTTCTGAATCTGGCGTAAGCTCGGGTGTACGTCGCGTGGAAGCAATCACGGGTGATTCTGCGGTTAAATACGCGATGAGCTCGATCGCCCACTTGGATGAGGCTTTGGCAGCAGCTGGTTTGCAAAAATCTGCTCACTACTTAAAGCACCTGGAAGTGACTGGCGAAAAAGCGACTTTGGCGAATCGTGTGGAGTCGATCAAAGAACAAGTGAAAACTCTTGAGAAAGAAATCAAGAAACTTCAAGGTGGCCAAGTGAACGTGGATGAACTTGCGGGTAAGGCAATGGCATTCAAATCTAAATCTGGCGTTTCTGCAAAACTGGTTTTGGCAGATGTACCGATGGATGACCGTGAAGTTTTGGCAAAAGTAACTGACGATCTTAAAAACAAAATCCAATCTGGAATTGTCGTGGTTGTCGGCCAAGGTGATGGCTCCAACCCCATCATCGTTTCCGTTTCTAAAGACCTGACTGGCGATTTGAAGGCCGGCGATGTTCTAAAAGAAGTGGCTGCGATCATGGGTGGTAAAGGTGGCGGCCGCCCTGACTTTGCTCAAGGTGCAGCTCCTGACCGCTCTAAAATCGGTGATGCATTCACAAAAGTACGCAGCACCCTAGGCCTATAAGGTACGGACACACTTTCTCCATCTTGTTTCAGAAAAATAAAAAGGCCGGTGTAATTTACACCGGCCTTTTTATTTTTAGATATGGAGAAAGTGTGTCCGTACCTATTCGCAGAGTAGGCCGTGGAAGTTTTTTTGGATGTAGGCCACGAGACCACGGAAAGACTGCGCTTGATCGCCACAGATGTCTTTGAAGCCTCTGCCGCAGGAATCATAGCTCTCACCTAAATTCATTTTTTGATCACCGATGATCAAGCTTGCGTAACCTGGCGAGTAAACTTGTGCGCACTGCAAAGAAGCATCAACGGATTTTCCGCAGATGTTGCTGGATTTTAAATAACTTTGTAACTCTGCGATTTCCGCGGCTGGCAGACAGGATTCTTCGAGCACTTGTTGATTTTGACCAACGAGTGAAATTCGTCCTGTCGAAGCATCGATAGAAAGCACTCCGCCGCTAACGGGAATTTCTAGTGCAGAAATTTTTTGTGATTCGTCGGCATCAGAACCGCTACCAACGGACGGAGTTACGATGTGCGAACTGGTGCTGGGAAAATCAGACGCAGAAAGATTCGTCTGACTGCAGTTTTGAAATCCCAATATGAGACACCCGGCAAGAATAACCAACCAGCCTCTATTCATCACAATCCCCCGTTCATGACTCATCGGTAAGCGTTGTAAGAAACTTGACCTTGGTACGGCGAAATTCCTTGTGTTCTCACAATAGGGCACTCCAAATCGCATATATTGCGCAATGCATTTGCATTGCTAGACCAAGGGCCGTGAAATAGCCTCGATCAGGTCAACAAATTCGAATTAACAACTAAGGAGACATCCCATGAAAAAACTTATCGCAGCAGCTCTTATACTTGCTGGTTCTACTGCTTTCGCTGACTCAACTGTTTTGAAATGCTCTGCACCTTCTAAAGGTAAAGCAGCAACTATCAACGTAACTTTGGGCGACGACACTTCTGTTGATTTCCTGACTATGGAAGTTTCGGAAAAAACGGGTTCTTCAACTTTCTTTGCTCAATTGGATAAAGGCACTGTAGCTAACCAACTGAAACAAGGTTACCTACAAATGTTGGCATTGACTGAAAAGTCTGCTCAAACTGAAGACGGCGTTATCAGAAACACTGGTTTCTTCGGCGTTTCTTCTGACAACAAAGGTGCTTCATTCTCTGGTTTCATGGCTGCTAACGGCAACATCTATCCAGTTTCTTGCACTAAGTAATTAGTAAAGAAATTAAGAATGAAAAAGGGAGCCACTGCGCTCCCTTTTTTTATTTCTGTTTTCAACAAATAAAAAGGCCCCAGCCTGAGCCGGAGCCTTCATCAAATCAGGAAATTGAAACTGATTTGATTAGAAATCTAGACGAAGATTTGCGTATGCTGTCTCGATTTTGCGATCAGACTCAACCACCGCACCAACGCTTGTCGGTGTGTAATCGTAGTCTTGCAACATATAACCAACACGAGCCGCAATGTTTTGACCGAACTTTTTAGTGAAATACAAATGGTAACCGTTACCATGCGTACTATAGAACTGAGTCAAATCTTCAGCCGCAGTTGCATAGTAGAATGAGTTTTCAGAACCATTCACCCACTCACCACCAATAATCCATGAACCCAGTCTATAACGAGTCGATAGCAACATCACTCCACCCGTTGAAGTGTCTTCATCTTTGCTTGTACCGAAACCAGTTCCTGGAGTTGAAGAAATGTATCTGCCGTTAGATTTCAATGAGCTTGCAAGGTAAGAAGCTGAAAGATCCCAACCCGTTTTTGCAATGCCATTCAATTCCCAAGCTAGAGTTGTACCACCAACCGCTAGAGTCAAACTGCTCGACGAACCGGCAGACGATGGCGCCGGATAATACAAATCAGCAGTCTGGAAGTTCAAAAGAACCAAGCCCATGTTGTCAGCCCAGCTCATATCATTCAAACCGTAATCAACCATTAAACCGTAACCAGCTTGAGATGTTGGAAGGCTACCACCTGCTTGTTTAGAAGGTTGAGTGTAATATCCACCTGACGTACCTGCATAATACTGAGCAAATGGAGTGTACAATGCACGCAAGGCCAATTGGTGTCCCTGAGGCATGTACTGATCCAATTTATAAGAAAGACCCATACCATCCAGGACGGAATCGTAAGACAACATCGGGTAAGTACCCATGCGAGCACGGCCGTCTTTATAGTTTTGTGGCTGACCATCTACTGTTGGAAGACGGCCGATAAAGAATGTCAAACCTGTATCTGGCATTGTCATATCAACATAGGCTTTCTCAAGAACCACATTAGTGCTTGAGTAGTCATTTGAAGATCCCAGATCAGCACCCACCGCAGGAGCTGCATAAGATTGTTGATAGAAAGTATTGAAGTGCTTACTTGTCGTCAAACGAGAATAGAATTTCACGTTCTTAGAAACGTTAGCGTCGATATTGAACTGGAACTTCATACGAAGATACGTCAAATCTTTAGTGTCAAATGTAGCAGGCTGCCCCAACACAGTTGCAGGCTGAGTTTGTTTTGCAGAAAGAATGTCATCAAAACGAGTATTGAAAGTACCGCTGAAACTGAAAATGTTAAGGGATTGATTTGCTTCCAACTCTGCTACGCGCTCTTCAAGAGTCGCCGCTTGAGCTGTTGGAACCATCAACATACCCGCAATGAATGCTGCCGAAATTTTTTTGAAATTGTTTTTCATGATGTTTTTCCTTGAGATGATTATTGACCGACAACGGCGCCAGAGTTTTCTTTCAGACACGGAACTTTGCAACCATCCACGTCCACTTTGTCACCTGGAACACAGGACAAGAACAGATTCTTAACTTGTCTGAGAGCTTCATCATTTGCCAGGTCTTTACTGCAGGCTTTTTTTACTGCGTTTTGAACTTGTTCTACTTTTCCTTCTGCCATCGCGTGGTGGCCAGAAAGGAATGATACTAGTGCGAGAGTCGACACGACCCATTTCGACATACATCCTCCAATTAGGTGTTCTAATCAACAAGTTCAGCCTGAAACTCTCTCACAATGCGGTCAACGGAACTTGACAGAGTTTGACGAAGGTCAAGGAGAAAAGCAGGACTTTGGTATGAATCACTCTGGACCTTCTTCCATAAAATCATCAAGTTTACTGGACGAAAGTGATGAAAGGAGGGGGGTGGAGATAGCAAATGTGGTAAATATTCGGTCAAGTATTTTAGTTATGACTCCGATTTATATATGAGTAAACGCCTCTAAGGAGTCTGAAGTGTTCAAGAAAATTGGCATCGGTAAATCTTTGTTATTGTACGTTTTCGCGTCAGCATCTTTTGTCCTTATAGTAGGATGCGCTTTTTTCTATACCAGCCAACAGGCTTTGAATGCTTTAGGAAAAGCGAGTGAATTCGGAATCTCCTCTTTGTCTATACAAAACAAGCTCATTAAATCAATGGCCCTGGTGCACTCCAACATCTTGCCACTCGCAGCCGATACTGATAAAGACTCGCGGGATATCCGCGTGGAACTTGTGGGTGGTTTTATCAAAGAATTGAAATCACTTCGTGAAAAATGTGGAGAAAATTGCAAATCGATCGATGAAGATCTGTCAAAATATGAAGCATCCTGGAAGGATATCCAGGGCTCTTTGGCGAAAAACGACTTGCCAAATTCTGCCAATAAAATTCTGAATAACCTAAATCCAATTGCCGAGAAAATTTTCGATAAGTTGGATAAAGCGGCGACCGAAACAGACAAACTCACAGCCACTCTTCTTGCTGACGCAGAAAAAGACAGCATGAACAAAAAGAAACTGTTGCTGAGCATGATTTGCACTCTGGTTATTTCTGTTGTGGGTCTGGGATTCTTGTTCCAAAAACGTCTGGTCACCGCACTTAAATCAGTTGTGGAACGTGTTCACCACTCTGTGGTCGAAACAACTTCCAAATCACAAAGCATTTCTGAATCCAACGTTAAACTGTCACAATCTTCCACGACACAAGCCGCCTCTATTGAAGAAACTGTGGCTTCACTGGAAGAAATGTCCAGCATGATCCAACGAAATGCCGAAGGTGCTGCGACAGCTGCGGAACTTTCCACTCAAAGCACGAAAGCTGCGACGGAAGGTGGCCAGGAAATTGAACGCCTGATCACTTATATGAAAGAAATCTATTCAGGTTCCAAAAAAATCGAAGAGATCATTTCCGTTATCGATGATATCGCTTTCCAAACAAATTTATTGGCATTAAATGCCGCCGTGGAAGCCGCGCGCGCTGGCGAACAGGGTAAAGGTTTTGCGGTCGTTGCTGACGCCGTAAGAACTTTAGCACAAAGATCAGCAAACTCTGCAAAAGAGATCAGCGGTCTTATCAAAGAAAGCGTCGGCCAAGCCGAACGCGGAACAAAAGTAGCAGATAATTCTGGTGCTGCCCTGACAAAAATTATCAGCTCAATCGAAAAAGTGTCTGCACTGAATGGCGAGATCTCCGAAGCCTGCCAACAGCAAGCTCTCGGCATCAAACAATTAAGCCAAGCAATGAGCGAAATCGACAAAACAACTCAGACAAACGCGGCTGTTGCTGAAGATCTCTCCCAATCCTCAAGTATATTGCTCGGGGAAGCGGAATCTCTAAGTGCAGCAACTGATGAACTCAACCTAATGCTCCAAGGCCGCAAAAAAGCCAGCTGGGAAGACGAAAAATCCGCAGCATAATCCTGTAATCCTTGTCAGTCGCTCCGGTTTGATCTTTAATTTCTAGGTCAACATCGGAGCTCATATGAAATCATTCCCGGTATCGAAACTCTTGCTGGCGACCCTTCTGCTTGCTGGCTGCAAAAGCTCCTCTTTTCAAAAGGAGTTAAAATCCATGTCACAATCAGAACAAGATCCGTATCTTTGGTTAGAGGAAGTTGAAGGCACCAAGGCCCTTGACTTCGCAAAAGCCGAAAATGATGTGACAATCAAGCACTTCAAATCCAACCCCGATTTTAAAAATATCGAAGCGGATTATCGCAAAATCTTTTTTGCCAAAGACCGTGTTCCTGCCGTCACGTTGACCAATGGTGAGCTTTACAATTTCTGGCAGGACGAAAAAAACTTGCGCGGTGTTTGGAGAAAAACATCCGTAGCCAGTTATCAAACTGCAAATCCAAAATGGGATGTAATTTTAGATCTGGACGCAGTTTCTAAAGCTGAAAATGAAAACTGGGTATGGAAAGGCGCAAGCTTCCGTCGCCCGGGTTATGATCGCGTCTTGCTTCACCTTTCCCGCGGCGGGAAAGATGCTGTGGTCGTTCGTGAATTCGATCTAAAGACTAAATCATTTGTGAAAGACGGATTCTTTATTCCTGAATCAAAAACAAATGCTTCCTGGAAAGATCAAGACACCCTGTTTGTCGGGACTGACTGGGGCCCAGGATCGATGACGACTTCAGGTTATCCACGCATCGTGAAAACTTGGAAACGCGGAACTCCCCTGACATCTGCTGAGACTCTGGCAGAAGCAAACACGACTGACATGTCCGCTTATGCTTACACTTTGTATGACGAAGGCAAACCATTTTACTTCCATCAGATTCGCAAAGGCTTTTACTCCACTAAATTGTGGTACCACGACAAATCTGGAAAAGCCGTGCTGGTTCCAAAACCAGATGATGCTGAAAGCTGGAGCTTGTTCAAAGGCAATCTTTTGATCGAACTTCGCTCTGACTATAAGGATATGAAAGCAGGTACGTTGCTTGCGATTCCTCTGGGTAATCTGGATTTGGGTGAAAAAGCGATAAGCCAGGCGCAAGTCGTTTTCGCACCGACGGACAAGCGATTCATCGAGGGAGGATGCAATATCAAAAACCATATGATCATGGTGGTTTCCAACAACGTTCTTACGCAGATGGAAAAGGTCACATTCACTCCTCCAAATACTTGGAAATCAGAACCCATCGCACTGGGCAGCAATGGTATGGCTTCCTGCTATGACGGTGACGACGACTCCGACATTTATCTGGCGACCTACACGGATTTCTTAACACCAACTTCGTACTATATGGCGAATGCTTCTGATCCGAAGAATAAGTTCACTTTGCTAAAACAAGCAGCGAAGCGTTTTGATTCTTCGTCTCTGACGACATCTCGCTTTGAAGCCACCAGTAAAGATGGAACTAAGATTCCTTACTTTGTGGTTCACAAAAAAAATCTGAAGCTGGATGGAAGCCATCCCACTTTGCAGTATGGGTACGGAGGGTTTCAGCAATCAATGACTCCTTCTTATCTAGGTGCTTTCGGAAAAGTGTGGGCAGAAAAAGGGGGCGTATACGTTCTGACTAACTTGCGTGGTGGCGGAGAGTTCGGTCCGAAATGGCATCAAGCTGTCTTAAAAGAAAACCGCTATAAAGTTTACGAAGACAATGTCGCTATTTCCGAAGATTTGATTGCGCGTGGATTTACGTCGCCAGAACATCTGGCAATTTCCGGTGGATCTAATGGTGGTTTGTTAGTTGGTGCGACTGTGACTCTTCGTCCTGATCTTTATAAAGCGGCCGTGATCGGCGTTCCGTTACTGGATATGCTTCGCTATCACAAGTTGCTGGCGGGAGCGAGTTGGATGGATGAGTACGGTAATCCCGACGATCCAGAAATGCGCAAAGCGATTTTGAAATACTCCCCCTATCAGAAATTAAGTCCGACAGCGAAGTATCCAGAGGTCTTCGTAATGACGAGTACAAAAGACGATCGTGTTCACCCAGGGCATGCTCGTAAATTCGTAGCCCGCATGAAAGAACAAAAGCATCCAGTTTATTACTATGAAAATACCGAAGGCGGTCACGCAGGAAATGCAAACATCGAACAAAGCATTTTGTGGGAGTCTTTGAAAACCACTTACTTGTGGGAAAAACTAAAATAGAAAACAAAAAAGGCGGATTCTTCCGCCTTTTTTTATCTGAGCTCTGCTATCTTACGATCCACTTGAAAGACACATTCCGAAGTCACTCCAGCCATCGTCACAGACATTATATAAAGTCCTGACAGCTCCATACCGATCGTTCGATCGGTCAACTCAACTTGATCCATATTCCCAATTTGACCTTGATACTCGATACGTAGACGGCGTGCTGAGGGTGAATTTTCAGCCACCTCAACCGAGCCGCGACTGTGAGTTATACGCACGATCTTTTCAAAAGCATCATTGCGAATTTGCGCCTTAATGATCAAGGCCTTCCCTAAAGATCCATGAAAACCGAACCAGGTGAAGTAAGCATCTTGAACATTCAAAGTTCCACAGTCTCCTGCTCGCGCAACAATACCTGTTCCTGTGTCATTCACGGGGGAGGCTTGAGCGATGGAGTGGAAAATCGAAATGGCGATGAGTGCGAAAAGATATTTTGATAACTTCATAAGTCCTCAGCTGCGAGAATGAAATTACCATTAATTTAAAGAGCACCCCAATTACAGGGTCATCATTAAACAAATAAAAAAAGGGAGCCAAAGGCTCCCTTTTTGATTCTGGTCCAGATTCGGACACTCCAAATTTTAACGTTTAGAGTATTGGAATCTACGACGAGCGCCGGCTTTACCGTATTTTTTACGCTCAACCATACGAGGGTCACGAGTGATGAATCCAGCTTTCTTAAGAGTTCCTTTGAACTCTGGGTTGAAAGCGATCAATGCACGAGTGATACCCAAGCGGATCGCACCAGCTTGTCCAGACTCACCACCACCTGCTACAGTGATGTTTGCGTCGAACTTACCGATTTGGTTCAAAAGATCCAAAGGCTGTACGATAACCATGCGAGATTGCATACGGCTAAGGTAGTCTTCAGATTTTTTACCGTTGATAGTGATAGTGCCTTTACCAGGCTTCAAGAAAACACGTGCTGATGACGTTTTTCTTCTTCCAGTTGCATAAAAGAATTTTTCTGCTGCTGCCATATTCTATCCTCTCCAATTACTTCTTAGTTGGAAGTGTTAGAAGTTCTGGTTTTTGAGCTGCATGAGGGTGCTCTGCGCCAGTGTAAGTTTTCATTTTCATGATGACATGACGAGATAGCTTGTTTGTTGGAAGCATACCGCGAACAGCTTCGTGAATGATGAAAGTTGAATCTTTCACTTTCGCTTGAGCTGCTGTCATTTCTTTCATTGAACCAAAGAAACGGCTGTGACGGTAGTACGTTTTGTCATCCCATTTAGTTCCAGAAAGTTCCATCTTGTCCGTGTTGATCACGATAACGAAGTCACCAGTGTCTACGTTCGGAGTGTAGATAGCTTTGTTTTTACCACGAAGAATAGTAGCGATACGAGTTGCAACACGACCAACTTTTTGGTCAGCGGCATCAACGATCCACCATTTTCTTTCAACTTCTTCTGCTTTTGCATTGAAAGTTTTCATTTGAGAGTCTCCAGTTTTCTTTTTGAATACCCGGGTTTACCGTCCGGCCATTCGGCAAATATGATGTTTGAGTTTAACAACGGGCTCTTACACTATGTTTGCGGGAAGGGATGTTTTAAAGTTCTAGGCACCTATTGTCAAGGTCCTTGGGATAATAAACTCGCATGAGGTACAGGCCCTGAGCGGGAGCTGGAGGACCGGCCTTAGCACGATCCTTAGCATCGATAATTCCCTTCATATTCTCAGCACTTAGCCCCTGCTTTTCTAAAAGCAAAGAGGTACCCACGATGTTGCGAACCATCTGCTTCAAGAAGCCACTGCCGGTGACCGTGAACTGCAAAAGCCCCGGTTTACGCCATTCCCAATCCGCCTGATAGATCTCGCGGATAGTATCTTTGACCGGAGTTCCGACCGATTGAAAGCTCTTAAAGTCTTGATTTCCCAAAAGAAATTTAGAACTAGCCTGTAAATGCTCGATATTGATAGGCAGACGCTCCCACCCCGCATGGCGATTCATATGAGCGCTCGGGCGAGGGGTATTTAGCATCAGATATCTATATGTCTTATGAGTTGCGGAAAGAGTGGCGTGAAAATCATCGGGAGCGATCCAAGCCTTTTTCACCACGATTCCCGGCGGTAACTGGGAATTAAGAGCCCAACACAGATCCCATTTCTTAGCAGGATCCAGTTTTCGAGTCGTCGTGAAGTGGCAGACCTGATTCAGGGCATGAACCCCGGCATCTGTGCGACCCGAAGCGAACAGATGAATCGGTTCATTAAAGATGCGCGACAAAGCTTTCTCAATCACCTGCGCTACAGAAACCTGATCTTCGGGCTTCTGTTTTTGCCAGCCACAGTAACCTGTGCCGTCGTAAGAGACTGTGAATTTAACTTTGGTCTTTTCCATCGGCCGAGGATTTAACACATAAAAAGGTGCCAGGCACCTTTTGCTTCACTCGAGGCGCTGTGCGGGGCAGTTTTTTCAGGGATTATCCCGCGCGATCTTTGCGAGCCTTATCCAAATCAAAACTGGATTGCCAATTCATCCACACCTTCGCACTCGTCCCGAGCTGATCGGCCAAATCCAAGGCCGTCTCAGCTGTGATTCCCCGCTTGCCCTTAATAAGCTCGTTTAGTTTCGCCTTCGTCCAACCAAGCTTATCCGCAAAGGCTGCCTGAGAAATTCCCATGGGAATCAGGAACTCTTCCAACAAAACTTCACCCGGATGAAATGGATTTTTAAACTCTATTTTTCATCTCGTTCCTTATTTGTGATAGTCGACAATACTAACTTCCAAAGCAGTGTCTTGCTGCCACTTAAATGTAATCCGCCACTGATCATTTATTCGAATGCTGTAGTAACCCTTAACGAGCAAATTCTCTAACCATGACAACAATGCAATTTCTACTTCCGCTGCGGAGGTGCGGCCGTCCGCACTTTAATCCACGCTGTTCAACAAACGGCCGTTAGGACAAATTTCGAACGAAGTGCCACCGTAGATTGGATATAACTTAGAACTTATTTTGCGTAAGGATCGAAGTTATCTTCGAATGTATTAGTCTAATGCTCGGGAGCCCCGTCTTTTTACGATGGAAACCGGCCGACTTATATTTAGACTCAGTCTCACCGAGGCAGATCTTCATATTTCCATCAGAGTAAGTCGTACAATCAGTACGACAAGAAACCCGCTTCCACCCCAGTGGCAGCAAAATCAAATCATAAAAACGAATACTTTTAGCGTAATCAGAAACATTAAGATCAACGTGGCTTAGCCTGCTCATGAATTTTCTCCAAGATTTAATAATCTACGGAGACGCCGGCGGTGATCACGTTTGAAGAGAAATCGACATCTTCACTAACAGATTTTAAATATCGATAGTCTAATGTGACCCACAAATTCGTCACACCATACTCAGATCTCAGAGTAAATGCAGTTTCGCGGTCCATCGCTCCGACATTGATAAGCAATCCACCGCCGCCAAAACCTGCAGGAGTGCCAACCATGTTAGTATTCTTACCGTCATCACGATACTCGACTACGGGAATGTAAGATCCACCGCCAGCGATGTAAGGTGCGAAGACCTGGCGGTCCATATATTGGAAACGATACGCAAGCCCCAGATTCAACGGAATGGCTACGAAAGTATATTCCTCACGAGCTTTGTCCCCGGCTTGAGGCGTTCCACCGTTCGGATTCGATTCAGCGAAGCGACCATTACCGTTTGCCATCATCAGATTGAAACCAGCTTGGACTTTCAAGTTCTGGGATATTTTCAAAGGTTGCCATTCGTATTCAAAAGTCAAAACAGGAACTGAAGGACCAGAATACATGGTTTCAAACGTTGTAACTCCGTCCGCTGCTTTGATGATCGGAGCATCCATGGCCCCGAAACGGAAAGAGCCCGTCGATTTAACTTCGCCTTTGTCTTTCGTTTTATAAATGTAAGTACCGTCCTTTTCGATGCGAATCAAACCGACTGCGGCTTGAGGATGATGAATGTATTCAACCCCGCCCGACGGAGATTTACGGACCACTTCATTACTGTAAACGACCGGGGCAGGCTTTACCTTCACGGGCTCTTCGATCGGCGCTTCACTGGATGGAATTTCATTATTTGGTGCTGCGATCGCTGGAGCTTCGTCTTCCAAAATCAAATCATCTGGAAGTGAGGAACCCGCTTCAGGAACATCTTTATTCAAATCAACGGTATTGGAAGCTGGTGGAGGAGTGGCAAGGGGCTCGCCACCACTTTGCAGGATTTCGTTTTCAATGCTTAATGCATCGTCGGTTTCCGATTGCAAAGGATCTGCAGAAGCCGCTGGTGGAGCATCGAATTCGCTTTCTTCAACGAAAGGTGGCTCTTTGGGGGCCGACTCTTTTGTTTGGGCGTTTGCTGTATGAAAAATCGAAACAGCAAGTAAGGCAACTAAGACCAACCATAGCGATTTCATAGTTCACCTCGTACGTTTTGTCCCAAGATCAAGCGACGGTACAAGCCCCAAATCGTCAAGCAACCGAAAACTGTGATTGCAAGCGCGAACCAGAATCCCAAAGCGACACTTAAGCGAGCAAAGAATAACAACGGCCACAAAATACCGCGCACGGCGATTTTAGCCGTTTCACTTTGTGAAATCATTGCGGCGTATTTTGGACTGTATTTATAGTACGTCTTAACGAACTGTTGACCCCAGGAATATGGAATCAAATATTTATTTCTGAATTCGCGGAAACTTTGAACCTCAGGGGCCATGTCACTGCCAAAAGCCGCTGTCGCGATGAAGCAATGTTTATCATCAAGCAATCCCACAACTGGTTCAGGTGTTGCACACAAAGTCGTGGGATCCACCGTGGCTACTGGGGTAAAGTAATAAATATTTCCCGCAAGATCCCGATTCGCCATGACAGCACAATAAGTTTTTCCATTTGTTAGACCCGTTAAACGATCATCGACATCAGGTGGAAACGTTGTGGACGAGACTGGCATAACGGAAGTTGGGGACGCATTCGTAATTCTTCCCACTGTCGTCGCCGGGTCATTTCCATCCGCCGGAATTTGTTCTTCGTAAAAGAATACCAAATCTCTGAAATCAATTCCTGTCGTACTGGTTGGATACCCCTCAGAGACGATAGGATCGGTATACATTTTCGAATCACCCGGAAACGCCGTGAAATTGCAAAAACCTGTATTCGCTGCTCCCGTTGTACCCACAGGACAATCCGTATAAGTTGCGGTCGACGCGGCAGAAGTGATAATGTGCATCGTTGCTGAAACCGTCGTCGTCGTGGTTCCCGAGCCGGTAATCGTAACCACTAAATCCGAATCCACATTATTAGAGCAGTCTTGAACGCCATTTGCAGATTTCAAACAAATCTGCGACCACAACATTTTTACCGTCAACGTACTGCCGGAAATATAGGGAGCCGTGTTCAAACTGACAGAATTATCATCGATTTTTACCGTCACCGTTCCATTCGTCGGAAGAGATACATCCGCCGTTAAGGTCAGAGTCAGAATCAAATTCGGATAAGCCGCGTTTTGATTACAAGGAGCCAAGCCAGACCCCGTACAACTGTTGCAAGTTGAATTTCCATCCCCAGTACAAGACCCCGCAAACCCACCATAGATCACAGGCTTGGACGGGGTTGTCGTCAAATCATAGTAGGAAGCTCCACCGATAGTGACTGACGTAAACGACGCCGCCATCGCCATCGACGACACAAACAAGGATGTTGCAAATAAAGCGGAAAGCTTCAACAGACGCATATCTCTATCGAACCACTGGACGAGCCGTTAGTCAAAGTAACCAGCCCATCCAGACCTTCGTCGGTTCAATCGGATACGTTAGATTTAGCGGAGCGAACTAGAAGAACAATTGTTCTGCTATTTGGATACCGTTTAAAGCGGCACCCTTACGGATATTGTCAGACACCACCCACATCATCCACAGTTTGGAATCTTCAGGATCACGGTGGATACGGCCAACATACACAGGGTCTTTACCCGATACTTCTCTGGCTAGTGGGTAAACACTTCTTTTCGGGTCGTCTTGAACCACGATGCCGTCATGAGATGCCAAAGCCTCCGTAATCGCTTCGCGTGTCGTATCTTTTTTCAATGTCACCCAAACTGATTCACTGTGGGCATTCAATGCGGGGATACGAACTGTGAAAGCAGATACTTTCAATTGTGGCAGTCCCAAAATCTTGCGTGTCTCTTTCATGATTTTGACTTCTTCACTGCAGAAACCGTCATCATTGAAGGAGCCAATTTGCGGGATGCAATTGAACAAGATTGTATGAGGGAAAGTTTTTGGTTCATGCTTTTCTTGAGTTGCTTTGGAGGTTTGCTCCATCAACTCATCATAGCCACCTTGGCCAGCGCCACTTACTGCTTGATAGGTACTGACACGCACTTCATCCAAGCCGAATTTTTCTGACAAAGGTTTCAATGCAACCACCAATTGGATAGTGGAGCAGTTAGGATTTGCGATCACTTGAGGTTTTGAATCCTTGTTCAACAGATGACCGTTCACTTCAGGAACGATCAATACAGTGTTTGGATCCATACGGAAAGCAGCAGAGTTATCTACAGCAAAGGCACCTGCTTTAACAGCTTTCGGTGCCCACTCGGCAGAGATATCATCGCCAGAAGAAAAGAAAACAAGATCAAGACCCTCGAAACAGCCTTCTTTTAAAACCTGACAAGGCCACTGCTGACCTTGCAATTCGATTTTTTTACCCAGGGAGTTTTCAGAAGCAAAAGGACGAAGTTCCGCAATCGGGAACTCACGCTCTGCAAGAAGTGTCATGAACGTCTGGCCGACCATTCCGGTCGCGCCAACAACGCCTACTTTAAGTTTTCTTTTCATCTTTCTTGATCTCTTCCTCTTCCTCAAGCTCTTCGACTAAGTCACTTTCATGAACCGCGGCCGGTGCATAAACTGATGGTCTGATCTTACGGATGTTTTTACCCAATCTGAAGACACCGAAAACGGCACCAAGAGCTGCGTAACCCATGAACAGCACAAACAACATCACTTCAGGGCGAAGTGCGACGATAACAAGAACGCCGACTCCCAAAATCAAATAGCGGAATGGCAGACGCTCTTTCAAATCCAGATCTTTAAAGCTGCGGAAACGGAAGTTTGAAACCATCACCAACGCCAGCAAAATCGCCATCACCAACAAACCGTAGTTGCCAGATGGTTCTAAGCCCAAGTCTTTGATCGCCAAAACAGAAGAAGCCACGATACCTGCAGCCATCGGAATTGGGAGACCTTGGAAGTAGTTTTTCTCGACCACGTTTGCTTGCACGTTAAAACGAGCCAAGCGCAAAGCTCCACAAGCCACGAAAAGGAAACATGCAACCCAGCCTAAACGACCGAATGGTTGCAATGCCCACAAGAACAACAACACACCTGGTGCCATGCCGAAGCTGACTAGATCACAAAGTGAATCATATTCCGCTCCGAACTTACTTGTTGAGCGAGTCAAACGTGCTAAACGACCATCTAATTGGTCGAACACAGCTGCGACGACGATTGCGTATGCTGCCCATTCAAAGTTGCCTTTGATGGATTGAATAACTGCAAAGAAACCTGAGAACAGATTTCCAGTGGTCATCAAATTTGGAAGGATATAAATGTACATGTGCAAGCGCTGAGCGCGTGCTTCTTCAGTATCTAAATGCGAATTTGCTGTATGATCGTTTGCCATGTATCGGTTTTAGCCGACTTAAGCGAAAAATCCAAAGAAATAAAAGAGGATAGACAGTCCAACGGCACTCATCAACGGCAACGTCAGGTTGTCATCCAATTTTCCGATTGGAATCAACTCTGCAAATGCGCCCACAAGACCGGCAAGCAAGCTTACCACGATCACGCGATCCGTTAGATAGTTGTGATATAACAAGAAAGACAAAGTCAGTGCGGCACAAACAAAGAATGCAGCCATGAAACCTTGGATGGATTTATGACCGAAAATTTTGTCTTTACCGTATAGAATTCCGAAATAGCTGGCGATAGGATCCGCGAAAGCCAAGAACAACAATGTTAAAGCAACGATTGGACGCGGAAAAATAGCGTAAACAATCAGAACACCTGACAACAAAAACGTTGTTCCAGCGAGCTTTTTAACTTCGCTTTGGCGCATGATGGGTTTGAAGGCGTGAACTGCGAAGTCATTTAAGACTGCGTAGCGGTGGCGCAAAAAATCAAAGGGAACGAACAAAAGCCAAGCGACAACCAACAACGTGCCCGATACTTCCTTAGGAAGATAGACGTACGCCAAGAACATGGCAAAGACTGCCGTCATATGCCAAATTTTTCGAGCATAATGAATGTCCGAGCGCTTCTTAAGATCGACCAAGTTAAAGAATCCTTCTGTAATCATTCGAGCTCAACTTAAAGGCTCAACGGAGCAAGATCAATTTAAATGATACTACTCTAGCCGCTTGCATCAACCTTATGATTTACCTCAACTTATGCAAATCACAGAGGCACTTTTCTTTGTCAAAATTCAGGATTTAGGAACTTGTGGATGACGAAGCAGGAAGAGGTTTTAGTAACAACCCCACTCCCCCGCAGATTATCCAAAGAAGTCCGCACCCGACCATCACCGCGCGAATGGAAGTCATTTGGATCAACCACGGAGACGCCAAAGTAAAAATCAATGTACCCAATGACTCCAAAGCCATGCGCAGTCGAAACACTTTGGTGAGATCAGAGACAGCAAACTTTCTTTGCATCAAATCGATGAAAGCAAGATCATTTAAAGGCCCCATGAATCCAGTGAAAATGGAGGCGACGGCAATCCAGGCCACTGTTGGAGCAAAACCAACCGCAGCAATTCCCAATCCCCACAGAACGTAACCGCCATACATTAAAAACAACAAACGATGCCCCGCACGGGACCGATTTCCAAAATACAAGGCACCTGTAAGATTGCCGACGCCATAAGATGCCATCACCAAACCAAACATGCGAGCATCACCGCCCGACACCTGATGCACCAACAAAGCAAATCCCACGATGATTGATAAATTCCATGCACCGGCGGTCAACGCACGTGAAATAAAAACATACAACATCCCCGACTGACCTTGAATTAAACGAAAACCACTCATGACTGCTTCCGCAAAGCCCGTGCGCGCTTTGGGGGAAGGTACGTGTTCAGGTAAGTATTTTTTCAGCGAGCGTACGGAAAGAGCCGAAATAAAAAATGTTAGCGCATCGATCGTAAAGAAATGAATCATCGGTACGACAGCTGCCAGCAATCCCACAACCGCAGGCCCCACCATGCGTGCACCACGAATCGTCGTGCCCATCAAACCATTCGTGGACTGCAAAGTCTCAAGGTCTTTTGCGAGAAGAGGAATCGTGGCTTGAGTGGCCGGATCAAAAAATGCACTGAGTGCTGAAAGAATCAATGCCATCACGATCAAAAGCGAAAGTGGGACAGCCGTGAAAAATGAAACCATCACTGGAATCAGCACAATGACCATGCGGACTAAATCCACGCGATACATCGTCTGCTGAGGATTCCAACGATCGGCCCATTTACCGCCGATAAAACTTAACAACATCAACGATGCCGTTTGCCCCGCAGCCAGGTATCCCGTATTGGAGCCCATCAGATTCACGGCGAACCAAGTTAAACCCACACGATAAATTTCGTCACCGATGGATGAAAATGCCTGCCCTAACCAAAGACGTTGTAACTGCGGTTGCTTTAGGGCCTTGATCATCGAAAATACTTTCTTACTGAGCTAAATAGGGGCAGGCGCTATTGCGCGATATAATAAACGCCATCTTCAGGAGCAGGACATGCGTCCTTGAACAGGCGGCTGTGCGCCGGAACCAAATACACTCGACTCCATTTGTAGCCATCTTGTGAAATTCCTCGGCTGGATCTTGGATCGATGAACACGATATCTCCAGGATTTAACTGACCGCAAGCTTTTGCTGAAGTCGACGGCTGAAGACGAATGTTCCGCTTATCTTTTGCTGTGTATTTGGCATAACTGGAATCAATGTCTTTTGGTAAAGCATTCACCCATTGAGAAACCAGTTTGTTTAACTTGTCCCCCTCTGCGGTTCCGAAAAATTGCGGCTTATCAGCAGGAGGCATGGGTGTATATCCCTCTAGGTGTGCAATGGCACCATAAGCTTTACTGCGTTCCAAATCCTGCGGTGCGATCCAGCCATTCTTCACCAGGAAATCAAGATTGCTGAAACGATCTTTGGCAATATCATCGGCCTCCAGATTGCCGTGGCAACCCGTGCAATAGTTTTGAATCAGCTGACTTTGAATGCCCTTATATCCTTCAAGCAATTTTGGATCTTCTTTAACCGCGGATCTCCAGGCTAGCATTTGCACTTGCGGATCAAACGTAATGACAGAGCGATCACAAGCTTCACGGAAATTCGCCGTCTGAGTGCGAGCCAAACGAACGATCGTGCGATTCTCACGATCTTCCACAATCCAGATAGAACCATCACTTGCTTCGGTGAATGCAACTGGTGCACCTTTGGGGCGTTGGCCTTTCACTTCATTCCATTTGGAAATTACTTCTGTATAGGAAGCATGACGATCCATTCCCCCGCGTGGTTGGAATGGTTTCGGAATCGGGCAACCGCCCGGTTGATTAAACTGATACGAAGCTTTCGCTGTTGAGGCGTCCAATACTGGCAAACCTTTTTCATCAACATTATAGGCCACCAGGCGCTGGCCACTTGGTTGATAACCGTGCCACGTCACTAATAACTTTCCACCCAAAGAATCACGGAACATATTCCCGCGATAATAATCCATATGCAATGGCGCCACATGCGGAGGCATTAAGATATACGGAGGTTGATACTCGCCCGGCCCTTGGGCACTGGCTTGCGCACAGTTAACCGGCTTTCTGAATTGTTTGTGAATCGGAAGTTTTTTATTTTCAGGAAATTCCCATTCCGGGGAAGTCGCATGGAAATCATAGCAGTAAGGCCAACCGTAATGCGCGACTCTGCCCTTCTCCAAATCAATCACATTCATTTCTTCATACGGTTCTTCAAGTTCTGGAAAGTCGCGGCTGTTTTCACCTTGCACCAGGAATCCCGCATTGGATACCACCATTGCCATGGAGTTTCTTAAACCCGCTGCTGCATATTCAAATATCTCGACTCCCTCAGGAGGAAGTTTCTGCAGCAGATGTGCGGGAATGCGATATATCGCACCATTCCCTTGGGCTTGATCTTCTGAGCAGTATTTGTATTCACCAGTTCCCTGCACGATGCAGTGATCACTCGGCGATCCGGAGTTGATGTACATGTCGCCATTTCTGGGATCAAAAGCGAATTGGGAAAGAGGATGCATATAGCCCTCTTTACGAGGCACGTTACCGAAGACAAGTCTCCAGTCAGCGATCTTGCCATTCACGAAATGGAATTTGGAAATCTGATTTTTCTCGCCGATGTAAATGAAACCATCCGGTCCCATTCTTAAGCCATGGGGATTATCCAAACCGGCTTTGATCAAAGTCAGTCCATAGTTGCCACCCGCACCCGGTTTTAACAAAAACAGACGCCCATTTTTTGGAGCCCAGCCGCCCATGTCGACCACCAAGAACTGTTCTGTGCCTGGAAGTTGCAAAATAGTGCGCGGTTTGACAAAACCTTTGTTCGTCGCCGGATCCATAGCACGATCACGTGGCAAAACCATTCCCAGACAAGTACCCGGCATAGTTTCCACCATCAGACGAGGATAACCATCACAGGAACGATCGGTCGGATCATACAAGTAACCGCTTTTATCTAAAATCATTTTTGCAGAAGCTGCAGATCTTTGTGCGGAATCAGCGTCTTTGTTTTTTACAGAGGTGCATTGAACCAGACAAATAACGAATGCCAACAACAAAACGCGCATAAAAGATCCTCTTTAGATGTGGTTCTTTTATTGTGCGAAAGAAAACAGAAAAAATAAATGAGTTTTAAATTTTGGTAGAGCTCACACGGATGATTTCTTCAACTTGACGTCCAGAGCGTTCATAACGAATGGAGATTTCGTTTTCGCCTGGTTGAAGCTGGATGAGGTCCGTTTGATATTTGTCAGAACCCCGGTCAAACACAGATGCTGTGTAACCGTTGCTTTTATTCACGATTTGGATTTCACCCATGCGCACACCGCTGGTGCAGCTTTTGCCTTTGAACTGAACATACCCCGCATGAACCTCAAGCTGGCCGTTTTTTTTAGCACAATTCAAATCTACATCAGCAGATTGGTGCAAAGATGATTCGATTTTTTTGGGAGCAACCGCCGTCGGTGGCAAAGATGCAGGAGTACGGGCATTTGAATTAACGACAGAGGCCATCGATGTTTCTTCTGGCATAGCGCTATCTGCTTCAGTCAAACTTGCAAACGTACGTGCACCCAAAAGTACAACAAGGATGAACGTGATTGCGATAAATTGAATTTCTGATGCAGCTCTTTTGAACATGATTCTTTGATCGGCGTTCCCGAGCAGGACTTTAGCCGTATCAATTTGAGATTCCCCTCGAGAGCCCACTCTATGGTCGGGCCTTGAAGGGCGGCTGGGGGATAATTTGCTTTTGAGTTCTCGAAGTTTAAAAACGAAGCAGATTTTCTGCAAATCTCCTCTGAAAAACTCCACCAAGGGTTAACAATAATTTTTTGGAAAAGTAAAATAAGTCCCGCAAAGCGACAGCCGTGGCGGGAAAGAAAAAGGCCTTCTTTGCAGAAGGCCTTCATTTTGAGACTTATTTTTTATCGATGCTGATCGCGAATTTTTTGACTCCGGCTGATTTCACGATGTCGAGTAACCCGACGACCTTGCCATGTGGAACATCTTTATCGGCGGAAATAATCGCCTGAACTTCCGTATTTTTAGTCACTTCCTCGGTCGCTTTCGCGCGGACAGCTTCTTCATTCACGAATGTTCCGTTCAGATTAATACGACCATCCGCTGTTAGCGAGATATTCAATTTGCTTGGCGCGGTTTGATCACCGCTAGCGGCTTTTGGCAAATTAACATTAATCGAAGGCTTGATGAACATAGGAGCTGTCACCATGAAGATGATCAGAACCACCAGGATGATATCGACCAATGGGACAACGTTAATGTCCGATATGGCTTCGTTGTTTTCACCACTCTTCATTGCCATGGTTTAGATACCTTTTTTCTTAGCGTAAGCAAGGCACAACTCTTTCACACTCTCCAAAGAGTTGAAGATACCGCGCACTTGTTTGCTGTAGTAGTTGTAAGCAATAACTGCTGGAATCGCCACGAAAAGACCGGCTGCTGTTGCGACCAGGGCCATCGAAATCCCGGCCATCACTGTTTGTTGACCCGCTTCGGCAGCAGTCGCTAAGTCATTGAAGGCTTTCATGATACCCAAAACTGTACCGAACAATCCGATATACGGTGCATTCGATCCCAATGTTGCCAGAAAGTTCAAATATCTTTCCAAGTCAGGGCGTTCGGAAAGAGCAATCGTGTTAAAAATTTCTTCCAAACCTTTGCTACCAGACGCACGTAAGTATTTCATCGCTTGACCAGCTGCGCGACCTTCCAAAGAGTCTGGATCTTTCGCAAGATCTTCAATGTCTTCAACACTGTTGCTTTGTAGTGCTAGCTTGATTTTCGCTCTAACACGTTGTGATTCATTAGAAACTTTTCTTAAAGCAAAAAATCTCTCAAGAATCATCCCGATACTTAAAATGCTGAGAACAAGCAATAACCACAACACAACCTGATCGGCCAAATGAGCAACACCAAAAATTTTCTCTGCAAGCATCGAGCTGTCCTTTCAAAACTTTGACTAGCAAAAATTATTGATCCATTATCTCTAGATCCATGACACGTGGTCAAGATATGCAGAGAATCATTTTAGCCTTCGCACTATGCGTATTGAGCCTGGTCCAGATTGGTTGCCAATCAAGTGACAAGAGTTCAATTCTTATTATCGCTGCAGACAATCTTGCAGTGTCGGATATCTCTTGTTCTCCTGACACCATCTCCGGTACTAAGTCTGGTTTTCAATTGCTTTGCAACGAGTCAGTTCGCTTTACCCATGCATTTACGACTTCTACTTTGAGCGCACCCGCGTTGAGTTCTATTCTGACGGGTCTCTATCCTTACGAACATAATGTGCGACACAATGGCGCACCGGGTTTGGCCCCCGAGTTTGAACTCGCATCAGAAATTGCCGTTCATCAGGAATATCGCACCAGCTTCTTCACAGGTGGGCCACCGATCTTTCGTCGCTCAGGATTAAATCAGGGTTTCGAATTATTTGATGACTCCCTGGTTCCAGGATTTTCGAATCTATTTCGACCCTTTAAAAAGAACGCAAGCAGCTTCATGCAGTGGCTTCGCCATGATGTAGGCAACGGTCCGTTCTTCAGTGTACTTTACGCACCCGATTTGCAATTCACCAATACCATCACCACAACAGAACTGGGCGAGACTCGAAATTTAAGTTTCGAATCGCAAATCGATGAGTTCGACGAAAGCCTTCATGAGTTATTTACGCAGATGAAAACAGCTCGTCGCTGGGATAACACGACGGTGATTTTGGTCGGCTTAAGTGGTCATGAAAACGGCGACCACCGCGATCTTTCGACTTTGAATTTACACTCTGAAAACACCCAAGTGGCGCTTTTCATCAAGCCTGCTCAAAAAAAGAAAACAGAACAGCCGATTTACTGGAAAGTCGATCAAAACGTAAATCTCGCAGACCTGGGTAAAACGCTTTTTGAAATTCTTGGGGAAAGCGTCGTGGAAAACGACAACAGTGATTTCCCGGCTCACTCTTTGGCGGGTGTTTTGAAATCCCCTGTGGCGGACTGGGCAGAGGATCGGCCTTTTATTTTGGAATCTGGTTGGTCTTTGTGGAGAAATGCGGGCCCTTTACGTACGGCTGCGATTTCTCACCATGTCTTGTACATCAACGACGCGAATCCCAAGCTATTCAACACTTTGGTGGATCGCATGGAATTAAATCCCTTGCCTCTTTTGCAACAAAGTTTGTTGCCTACCACAAATCGCATCCAAGCATTGCTTAAGAAAAATCAATTCCCTTCATTCACGCCTCCAAATGAAGAGTGGATGGCAAGACTAAGCATTCCTTATGATCGTTGGACTCGCGCAGATCAAGAGCCCTTGTTGCTTCGCGATTTAAAACGCCTCAGCAGCAATAGCAACTATCACAGCCTGAATATTCTTAATTGGACAGCCCAGGTCGCATTGAACCAAAAAGATTGGGAAACTTTGCGTACTTTGGGTAAGAAAAACAATGTGCCGTTATGGCAATACATCGCCGATAAGAATCTAAATGCCAAGAATCTGAAAAATACGGATTCTTGCATAGAGCTTTTATCCATCAAAGAAATCGACAGCTCTCACTTGAAAGAGTGCAATGACAATCTTTTTATTGAGTTGGTGGATTGGCTTCGTTCAGATATTCGCGGGCTTTCCAAAGAAACTCAGCGCAAAAAATTTGAACGCTCTTTTAAAAACTATATGCTTGATCAAGAGATCCAGCGCAGCAATATAGCTTTAGGAATGATCTGGGATACAGCTCGCGAAAGTAGCTATGCACCATCGCGCGCAGAACTGGCATTACACCTGCCGGAATATGCAAAAATCCGCACCCAGGTTTATAAATCCCTGGCAACAATTGATCAGGAAGAATAGTTAAACAGCAATCAACCCCAGCCAGAATGGCAATTCGGGTTCTTCTTGAACCATCGACTGAGTAATAAGATTCAAATCAGTTTCATAGGATTGAAGACCCCACAACGCAGTCGCCACAGAGGTTCCGGCAAGCAAGATCAACTTATCACCCTCATTCACGTGAGTGTGTCCCGTCTGGATATTGACCGTTGGATCCAATCCTAAAAGCTGAGCTGGAAGTGGCGGCAGGCTGTGACCATCGCGAAGTTCCGATGCCAAATCACTTGCGACGCTTAAAGGCTGCACCCGTTGATTCTGTCTTTGTACAAAAATGCTGGGAGCTCCCACTTGGGCCCAGGCAACTTGCGTGCCTCGTCTAAACAATGCCAGGACTTCCACTCCAGAGGCGTATTCTTTACGATTTTCACCTCTATAAAGGGCATCATTGGCGATCATCAAAGCTGTGCGCACATAGTTCGCTTCATCACTTATACAAGTTAGGAATTCAAATGGCGAAGTCACTTCGACGTCTGCCTTGGCGGCACTGACGTATTTCACAACTTCAGTTAATGCTCGCTCCCCGTGCTCAGGTTGCCCCCAAGCCGTCACAACAACGATCAATGACCCGTCCTCTTCCACATGGATCTGAGGCTTAGGGCGCATGATCTTGCTGCTATAAGAGCGTTCCTGAAGTTTCATTTTACATAGCTCCGTATTTCTTAAGCTTGATATAGGCTTTCTTATAATACTCGCCGTCAGAAATATCGAGCTCCAGGATTTTCTTCCATTTCTCTTTGGCACCAGCTTTGGATTCGCCACCATCGACGTTACCAAAGCTTTCTTCAAGAATACCTTCTTGATACAAAGCCATCATCTGCTTACGAAGTTCCAACACCATCTTTTCGATTCTTGGTGGTACCTCTGGATTTTCTGGATCAATAGCTTTCGCTTCTCTTAAAGCACCGATGGCATCTTTAAGATTTCCATTCTGGTAGAACTTATCAGCTTTTTCCAGACTGCCTTTGATCTTTTGGTTCATTTGGTTACGAACCGAAGCAATACTTCGTCCGGCCATTCCTTTATAACCATTTGGATCTGGTAGACTTGAGCTAGTCACTTTGGTGTAGGCATCAATGATGTCCAAAGGTTTTTTACCTACTTTATGGAGAGCTTGTGCCTTGTCATAGATTGCTTTTAGACGCGCCACTCTTGCCGCATATTCAGCATTGGCTGCTTTTTTAACGTCACGAGCGGTGGTCAAAGCTTCCACTTGAGATTTCAATTCCAAAATTTTCGGGTGATCCGGATTGAATTGCAAAACGGATGTTAAGCAATTCTCCATCTCATCCATGGTGATATTTGGATTGATCTTTTTCTGACAGATGGCCGTTTGAGCCAGGATTTTTTGCTCAGCCTCGGCTTTGGCAGCTTCGATTTGCTGAATACGAATTTTTTCCTGCTCCAAATAGATCGCCTCCTTAGCCAGGCGTTGAATCTCTTTGGTGTCTTCATAATCAGGAACCAATTCATGAATCTTAACGATTTCATCCTGAGCCAATTGATACTTACCTTGCATATAAAGATTTTTGGCATCTTTATAGCGCTGACGGATCAATGACTGTTGTTCAGGCTTCAATTTATTAAATACTTCCTGCGGAGACCCCGGAGCCGCCACGGTGCCCGGCGCACCAACGGGTGCAGTATCTTTGTCGCCACCCTTAACCAGGTAAACGACAACCAACAACGCCACCGCACCGATCATTAATTTTGGACGGTGCTTTTGGAAATCGAATTTAGGTTTTACTTCTGGAGCTGGCGCCACAGGACCTGGCATTTGACCGTAGCCCTGATACTGCATCGGCACGCCACCTTGTTGCTGATAAGGCGCAATACCGTAGCCTTGCTGATCGTACTCTGCCGGCACCGGATTGTGCGACATTTGCACCAATGGATTTGGCGGAGCCACCTTTACCATGTCCAAACGACTTTGGAAGTGAGCATCGTGCAATTCAAAGAATAAATAGTTATCCAAAACCGTGATGGCATCGCCACTACGGATATTTGTCAAATCTGTGGATGAAATCGGGTTACCGTTAACCAACGTTCCATTCACACTGCCCAAATCAATAATTTGGTATTGATTGCCATTGCGACGAAGTTCAAATTGGCGACGGCTGACGCGTTGGTCACGAATCTGGATATGACAAGACGGATCTCGTCCTGCAATCCAGGAATCCCCCTCATCCAAACGGATCAGTTCTTTAGCATCACTGTTAGAATCAACAATTTTAATATAGGCCGCTGTCGGAGCCGCACCCACAATAGTTTTTTCCTCGCCACCAGACGTGCCACTTTGAACTGCAGGCAAGTAACTGCCTTCGGGATGCGATGGAGCATCCATTGATGGCGTAGGTTGCGCAGTTGCGGATGACATCAGGAAATCAAATTCATAAGGCGCAATAGTAAAAGTAAAACCGTGGTCCAAAGCCACTTGCTGAGTCGGTTCGCCATTCACCATCACTTCGCCGTAACGAGAGATCACTTGCAATGTCCACTGGCCATTGTCAGAGACTATTTTAAAGTGCTCACGGGAAATGCCTTTTTCAGGTTGCAGAACGATGTCACAGTCCTCTTTACGGCCTGCCACATACGAACGCCCCTCTTCCAGAGGCATGTTATATACTGTCTTTCCACGAAGACGAACTATAAGATGTGCCATATTAGAGTCGTCCTCCTTCCAGATTTAAAGTACATTCCTCGTAAAATTGCTTCGCTTCTTTATAACTTGGATCATCTCTGCGGTTCTGCAACATTGTAATCACATTAGAATAGTTCGACTGACACATGCGCCAGTTTTTCTTTTCACGATAACGACTGCCCTGGATCAAATTGAATTTTACCAACTCATCGAATTTGATTTTCGAAAGATGGTAATAACGTTTTGCCAGTTCATTTTCTGGATCCAGATTTAATACCACTTGGAACGCCTCACGCGCACGTGCGTATTGGCCCTGTTGGAAATCACGGAATCCACGGATAAAGTTTTCCTGCGCTCGCTTGTATTGAACGGAGTCGTACTTTTCCTTTTTAATATTCATCAATTCCTGTGTGCGCTTTTCCGCCTCGGCCACGTCCTGCATACTGATCGCAGACGTACGGAAGGCATTTTGGTCTTTGCCTTTTTTAGCTGGCGTCATCAGATACCAACCGATCAATCCTAAAACCACGATGATCGCATAAAAACGCGTCTTCGGATTTGAAAGCAGACCACCACTGCTTGCCGGACGTGGTGCTGGACGAGGCGCTTGTTGCTGATAGCCCACTCCTTGTGGGTGGCCCATCGGCATTTGCGGTCTTACCGCACCTGGAGGCATACTTGGCATTCCTGCCGCTGGCATTTGAGGCAAACCTGTCGGCGCAACTGGTTTTAATACCGACGCTGACGGAGTTGGCACTGGCGGAGCTGCTGGCATAACCGGCATCACGGGTTCTATGGCAACAGCTTCTGGAGTGAAGCGAATTTCAGAATCACCAATTTGAATCACCGAGCCTTTATGTAAAATCTCGGACTGAATACTTTCGCCATTGAGCATGACAAAGTTTTTCTGACTTAAATTGACGATCAGGAATTCATTTCCACGCTGACGGATTTCAGCGTGCTGACGACTGATACGTGGATCATTCGCCAAAACGATATCATTTTCTGGACCACGCCCCATAGTGGCGGCGCCGCTTGCAAATGAAAGACGAAGACCCGTGTGCGGACCTTTCACCACTTCAATATCAAACTTCAAAGCGTCTTTCACCTTAGAGGCTGCTCCCATTAGGATCCTCCCTCTGCCGGAGAGATCGTGATTACAAAGTAATCGATATCATTTGGCTGTGAAGACATTCCCTGACAACTTAAAATACATGGGTGACCGTTGAACTCCAACTGATCCGTATGAATCACGCGGGCATTGTCGCGGGTCTTTTGCATAAGACTGTCGATATTCTGCTGAAGAGCCACATCCGGAATCGCTTGGTACTGCTGTCCGATCAGTTGCGCAACTTCAGTACGGGCCACTTGTCCAAAGGAAGAGCTTCCCGCCATAATACGACCGTCTTTAGAAATCGCAATAGATGGGAAACCAATCAATTGAACCAAATTTTCAGCTTCGCCATCTTTATTGACGAAGCTACCCATTCCACCTTCAGCCCCGGCACCCTCACCGTGAATATAACGTGTCAGCAGACTATTGATATTCCCAATCAATGCCTGAAGTGGCGGGAACATGAAGTCCACGCTGGTATTATCTGTTTTCTCTCTCATGGCGGTATCGAGCTGTTGATTCAATGTCACCAGTGGATACTCAACCAGTTTGTACATAAAGAAGTACAAGATTAACCCCACCAATGTTGCAATCACCAGCGTCTGCATGAATAAACTGATCGCGCGACCATCATCAAAAGCCATGCTGCCAATATCATAAAGGACAATCGCATGAGCCTTCACCGATTGTTCTCCGGTATTTGGATCAAATAAACCGATTGGGAAACTTGCACCAATCGTGCTCGAGTCTACTTCGACAGATTCCGGGCGCATTTCACGACGGGCCTGATGCACGAATGGCAAATCAGGAGTCGTCCCTGCACGAGTGGCTGGAGCCAGGATCATACCATCTGACTGCTGCACAATGAGAACCTGCTTAACACCGTCCTCTGCTTCCGCCTGATTTGTTGTCAAAGAAGAATAACTATTTTGCAAAAGAGCAGATTGATTGATCGTCGCCAAAGTTCTGGCAATCGAAGCGGCACGACGTTTACTTTCAGTGATGATACTTGCTCGAGTGATTTGCACCATTGGAATCATCGCCAGCAATGTCGTGACAAAAATAAAGAGCACCACAAAGCCCAAAAGAACCATGCGGAATTCCAGATAAGTCGGAATTTTATAAACGCCCGGCAAAGCCACGCGGTCTAAATATTCCAGGAATCTTTCCCAAACTGCTTTCAAACCACCGGGACTGTAAGCCGGCGCTGCTTCTGGAGCGGGACCCGCAGGACCCGCCCCCATTGGCTGAGGCATGCCCATCGGTTGCGGCATTCCTTGTGGCACTGGCATTCCCTGCGGAATACCGTAACCTGGCTGCTGCATCACTGGAGCTTGCGCTCTTTTTTCGGGAGCTGGAATGATATCAACCAAGACATCGTGAATGCCCAGCTTATCACCTAAACGCATCAAGCCAGTCTGCATGCGCACACCGTTTAAATAAGTTCCGTTGCTGGATTTCAAATCAGTTACGACAATCTTATCACTGTAAACAACGATCTCGCTGTGTTCTTTGGACACGCCAGGGCTTGTGATTTTAATATCACAATGCGGAGAGCGACCGACTAGGTTTCTCCCCATTTTTAGCTCTAAAATGCCGCCGGCTTGAGGGCCGGACAAGATTCTAAGCGCCCACATTCAGCTGATCTCCCACTCTGATGTTCAACTTGCTGCTTACACCTGAAGCCATCTCAAATACAGATCTGGCACCCCATACTGGAAGCAAGAGCCTCCAGGGTTTCACATCTTTATAGACAGCTTTCACTTTCAAATTCTTATCTACAAATACACAATCAATTGCGAACTTCATGAAAAACGTATGGATGCTATTACATCTTAAGATCCACAAAGCATGATCTTCTGCCAGTGAACTACGACCCAAAAGACCCACTCCACGAGTGCGGATATCATCTGCAACCTCGAGATTCGGGATCAAAGTGGTTTTAGTTGTCGAGTTCTCAAGCTTCTTCATCATTATTTAGGTCCATACATAAATGAAATCGCAACCGGTCCAAAAACCATAATGAACACGGCTGGCAAAATAAATAACATCAACGGAATCAAAATTGCCTGAGACGCTTGCGCACCGGCTTTTTCAGCACGCACGAAACGCTCCAAACGCATTTGCACTGATTGATCTTTCAAAACCTGGGAAATGCTTGCCCCCGTCGCCTCGGCATCAATCAGGACAGCCACGAAGCTGGTAATCTCGTTCATATCCAAGCGCTCGCCCATTTCTTTAAGGGCTTGCGACTTGGAAGAGCCGATTTTTATATCTTTCAAAACAATATTGAACTCATCAGCCAGGACACTTTTAGTTCCTTGCGCCTTATCCACGATCTTTTGGATTGCCGAGAAAAAGTCCAAACCCGCTTCCACTGACAAAGCCAACAGATCGATAAAGAATGGCAGATCACCACGAACCGAAAGCTCACGTTTCTTTTTCTCACCTTTGGCGTGAATTTGCGGCAGATAGAAACCTATCAAGCCCACCCCAATACAACCTGCAAGTGGCAGTTCCAATTGCAGGGAAAAATTCATGATCAACAAAAATATCGGGAACATCACGCCCCATAGGAGCTGTAAGCCGATGAATTCATCCTCGTTCAATTCCTGAGACAGACCCGAAGTCATAATGAACTTGCGCACTTTTTTGCGGTAAGATTCACTGCGAATTCTAAGCGCATGTTGCAAAGTGAATTGATGCACTAATGGACGCGAGAAATTGATAATTGGATTTTTGGATTTAACTGGCTCGTCATTGTTAGCCCAGGACAATTGTTGCTTATCGTTGTTGCTGGCAAAGATCGAGTTTACGAATAGGAAGACCGCTACTCCTGCTAGGAGCAGACCCAAAATCAGCATTAACTCTGCACTTCCCATTTTGGCCTCTTCGTGTTCTATTCAGACTCATGAAAACATTGATCCTGGCTTCAGAGTCTCCACGCCGTAAACAATTGCTTCAACAAGCAGGTTTTTCATTCGACGTAGCATCAGTAAAAGTATCGGAAATTCCTGACAAAAACCTGAATGCAACGGAGCAGATTTTAGATATCGCCAGACGTAAAGCCAGAGCGGCATTCACTCACCTAAAGTCCAGTAAATTACAGGAGTTTACTCTCATTTCCGCCGACACTGAGGTGATTTTCGAGGGCCAACTGCAAGGAAAGCCCGCTGACAAGGATGACGCCTTTCAAATGTTAAGACGTTTGTCCGGAAAGACTCACGATGTACAGACCGGAGTCTGCATCATTGACTCTGCGACAGGGAAAGAGCTGTCTCAAATTGAAACGACAAAAGTTTTTTTCAAGAATCTGACGGACCAAGAAATCTGGACCTATATTGAATCCGGAGAACCGATGGATAAAGCCGGTGCCTATGGAATTCAGGGCTTGGGTGGGAAATTCGTCGAAAAATACGAAGGCCCATTCGACAACGTCGTGGGCCTTCCAGTGGAACTTGTTAAATCAATGCTCGCGAAAATTTAGAATACGTATTTCCAACCCAGAACCAGGCCGACACCTGTGCCGCGACCTGTTTCAAGTTTTATGTTGTTAACTGTTTGCGTATAACCAAAAGCTGTCGTGCGCACTTTCGCCTCCAAGGCGTTGCTTTCAGAAATCATGTAACCGACACCCGCTTGGACACCCACACCCGGCTGCAGATCTGTGATCTCGCTGTCTTCCAAACCAATTACCGGAAAAGATGTGTTTATACCGAATGGAATATAGAGCTGCTTAAAGCGGTAAATCGCATTTCCTTCGAAACCGATGATTCCAAGATATTCATCCTTGGTTGTTCCGAAAATCGCAACGCTTTCGCTTTTAACTTTACGGCCCAGATCGAAAAATCCACCAACGGAAAAGCCCCACGCCTGCTCGCCCCAGAAAAGAAAGTGAGCATCGATACCCAAACTTGCAGAGGATTTCAAATCGTACTCCGCAGCAGTCGTTGTTGACCCTGTCGTTGATTTTGCGTCCTTGAATTTCATGTCACTCAAAGTATTAAGATAAGCTCCCAATACGAAGTGACCAGAGTGCGATCCCGGTCCACTGCTTGGTGCGGATTTGCTGTCGTCCTCTTTCATCGCAGCGATTTCGTCTGCAGATTTTTCTTGAGCTCCGGCGGTGATTGACGCCAAAAGCGCGAATGCCAAAACGATCTTCTTCATTGTGTCCTCCCAGATGAATCAATCGTCATTAGTTTACGTCAAGCTGGCGCCTCTTTAAAATTGAAAATCTTGGCCTCGACCAAGTATTTCTGCACAGCTTGATCCGCTCGCACCGAATATTTAGGAATTAGAGCAACAACTCGGCTCCACGGTCGAAAATCCCAGAACTTATCTTTTAAAGCGCGAGTTTTTGCCGCACCCGTTACCACCATTGCAATGATTCCACTGATGGCCCTAATAAAAGAACTAAAAAGTTCGCGGTTTTTTAACTTTAAAACCAGCTGAAGATGATCCCCGCCATTCACAACTTCGCGCAACTGCACGCCGTAGCGTCGCGCCTGCAACGTCAGAATCTCGGAAATGCGTTTCCAGTTTTTATGGTTTCGGAATGACCAAGTGCCCTTGGCTTGATGGGAGAACAACACCACATGCATTGCATGTTTGGTGCTGATAGGTCGCGCTTTTTTGGCATTGCTGTTTTTTAAAAGCGCACCCCCGAACTGTTTTCGCAGCCGAGGGTCCTGAGATTTGTATATCGCTATTCGACGGGAGGAGCGGTACATGAACCATGTTATAGGAGCACCCCCAACCTTCGTCAAGAAAAAAGTAGCGATGGTATTTTTTAATGAAATTTCCAGGAATTAATGCGATCGCAACGCAGCAAAGATGGCAGGAGAGTAAAAAGATTGCTAGGTTTGCCCCATGAGCTTTCAGGAAATTCGCGCCGAAATCGGTGCTGACAAAATTCTTGCCGTTTCCAAACTTCAACCGATTGAAAAGATCCGCGATCTTTACCAACAAGGTCAGCGCAAGTTTGGCGAAAACTACGTTCAAGAAGCCTTAGAGAAGCAAGAGCAACTGAAAGATTTAAGCGATATCGAATGGCATCTGATCGGCCACCTTCAAAAAAACAAAGCAAAGTTCGTGGTGGGTCAATTTGCCCTCATTCATTCCGTGGATTCTTTGGAACTTGCACAAACCCTCAGTCGCCAATGCGACAGTAAAAAGGTCAGTCAAAAGATATTGCTTCAGGTGAACCTTGCCCACGAAGAAAGCAAGGGTGGGTTTGATAAAAACTCCTTGATCGCAAAATGGCAAGAGGTCGCAAGCCTCCCCCATTTAACTATTGACGGTTTAATGACCATGCCTCCCCTGACGGAAACTGGCGAAGAGGTTCGTCGTTACTTCCAGGAACTGCGTGAACTTCAACAGTCGCTTGCTAAAAATACGGATTTAACGCGACATCCGCTTAAAACGCTATCCATGGGAACCAGCAATGATTTTAGGGTTGCCATCCAAGAGGGCGCCACATTGGTTCGCTTAGGCACAATTCTATTTGGAGCAAGAAATTAACCGAAATTAGATTCATCGGAGTCTGACATAGTGGATGATTTCGTTTGGCGAATTCCCAAGCTGAAGGTAGGATGAATCTATGAACCCACTGCTCAAAGCTCAAAAAATCGGATTTCTGGGTGCAGGTAACATGGCACAAGCCATGATCAAAGGCCTTATCGAAGGCGGTATTCCTGCTAATCACATTTACGCTACCAACAGATCAGAAGGAAAATTGGTTAAACTGGTTGAACAGTATAAAATCAATTCTCTTCCGAACAATGAAGACCTGATCGATATTTGTGACATCATCATCTTGGCAGTAAAGCCTCAGGATCTTTTAACTGCTTTAGAACCAGTTGGAAGAGCCTTTGATGAAAACAAAATTGTTATCAGCGTAGCCGCCGGTGTGCGTATGCAAATGCTTGAGCGCTTCCTCAACGGAGCTCGCATAGCCCGCGTGATGCCGAACACTCCATCCGTGATCGGTCGCGGAGTTATTGGTTATCTATTAAATGAAGACGATGACGACGCTTTAGAAAGCACCGTTGAAGATCTGTTCGAACCCCTGGGCCGAGTGATCAAAGTAACAGATGAAGATCAATTCGAAGCTTTGATGATTTCTTGCTCCAGCGGAACGGGATTTGTCTTTGAAATGATGATGTATTGGCAGGATTGGATCGAAGAACACGGATTTTCGATTGAAGAAGCCCGCGTCATGACCATTGAGACATTTGTAGGAGCCTCTTTGCTGGCCGCCCAAGCTCGCGAAAACGTCGAAGACCTCCAAGCCCGCGTTACATCCAAAAAAGGCGTCACGGCAGCTGGACTTCAGTCCATGAGAGAGCTTGAAATCGAGCGCGCCCTTAGAATCAGCTTCGAAAAGGCCGCGATGAGAAACAAAGAAATGGCCCGGGAAATCAAATAACCTTGCCGGGTGCCTGAATAGACTTTTATCCTTATTTCATAGTGTTCAAGGAGGAACAGACATGAAAATCACACCCATTGATATAGCTCACAAATCATTTGGTAAAAGAATGATGGGTCTCGACACTGATGAGGTTATGGATTTCCTCCAACAGGTCGCCGCACAAATGGAAGCTTTAATTCAAGATAGAAACTCTCTTAAAGAAGCTCTTCGCGAAAAAGAACTGTCCTTGATGGAGTATAAAGAGCGCGATCAAGTTTTGAAAGAAACAATCGCTACTGCAACTCAGATGGCAGACCGCCTTCGCCAGGATGCGGAACGCGAAGCTAAGCTGATCACTGCCGATGCCAACCAAAAAGCAGAGATCATCACTCGGGATTCCCGCGATTCTTTGAAACGCATGTATCAAGAAGTGAATGAACTTAAACGTGCTCGCATGCAGTTTGAAGCGAATTTGAAAGCATTAGCACAAGCTCACCTTTCTTTGCTTGAACAAGGCGAAAAGTATATGCCACAAATGCATTTGCAAAATCAAAACTTTGTAAATAACCCAAATAGCACAGGCACTGCGACAGGCAATACACGATCGACAAATATTTCTCCGCTATCCGCAGAGTAATTAAAGTCCGTGATTGAAGAAATCAAAGGTGGAGTTCGGCTCCACCTTTTTATTCAGCCCAAGTCTTCCAAGAATCAAATCGTGGGTCCCCACAACGGCATGCTAAAAATTAAGATCTCCGCCCCACCCGTTGATGGCGAAGCGAATACCGAACTGATCGAATATCTTGCTAAATTTTTTAAAGTTCCAAAGCGTAATGTCACGTTGATTAAAGGCGACACCGGCAGACAGAAAACTGTCGATGTCGAAGGTATTTCCTTAAGCGATGCAAAAGCCTTAGTGACCGCCGCGCTTTAGTTCCACTTCAAATTCGGTTTTATCCAGCTGCTGCTGCAGATTCACGTCAGATTTCTTTTTCTTCTTTTTTGTCGGACGAGGCTTGAACTGCTTTTGATCGACACCATCATCGGTCGCTTCTTTGAATTTGCGAGTATTCGGAGTGCTGATCTGAGTATCGGAACGATCATACATACCTGAACGCCCCATAGGCGCAGAACTTGGCGTCGGATTGTACGTCGGAGTATAAGTTTCTTCAGCATAACCTTCCGTCATATCAAAGCTATAACGAATAAAACCACCGATGTGATAACCTGCAGCTGTATTTTCACCTGCCACGGTTGCGCCACCATTTGCTTGCAAACTCCACTTAGAATCAATCACCCAAGTGGCATAAAAAAGAGTGTCGATCAAAGACGGATTCACAGAATAAAACCTATAAGATCCCGCATTCACATTTTGCAGATACGCATTGCGAATGTATTTTGTGTTCGTGTCTTTGTCGTTGGATAAAGATTGACTGCCGATCAACTCTCCACCAAAGCGAAACGCATTTGCTTTTAACTGCAAACCACCACCCCAAGGAAGCAACGAAGATCTGCCATCACCGCGATAGTCATATCCCAACCAGCCATACATACGAATCGTACCGAAATCTTTTTGCGCCGTTAAGCGCCCCCAAAATTCAAAGACACCTTCGGAATTTAAAGCATCATCGCCAGTTCCATTGACCTCTTGAAAGGGAATCAACAAGCCAAACTCAGGTACCAGCTGTAACCAACCGTCATAGGCGATGAAATCTAGCCCCCCAATGAAATCCGTAAAGCTTGTGTTGGTGCGCGTTGCGACGGAGTTCTTACTTTCCGCCGAACTCAAAGTTCCAGAGGCGAAAACGGACCAATTTTTAGCAGGCATATAGCGGGTGCCAAAATCGATATCCAAAAGTTGGTAATGGTTTCCACTGGTTAGGTTGCTTGATCCATCCCCAAAGTTTTCGTAATTGGCTTCCGAATAAAAGAAATTCGTGCCCAATTCGAAATCCCAGCGATCCCTGCGAAACTCTTTGTAATTATCAAAGGCCATCGCGGTGGAACTTGCCACCAATAAACTCAACAGGAACGCGCTCAAACACTGAAGATTATTTGCCATTTTCATAAGTTCCTAATAATAACAACCCCATGACCACGACATCAAACAAATCACAGCTCGCTATCATATTTTTTACTGTTTTCCTTTATCTTGTGGGCTTTGGTGTAGTCATTCCAATCATCCCACTCCTTAGCAAAAACTTTGGAGCCACGGCTCTGCAAACTGGCTTGCTTCTCTCAGTATATTCTTTGATGCAGTTTCTGTTTTCTCCGTTTTGGGGCCGCCTCAGTGATCGTATGGGTCGCCGCCCGATTTTATTGTTCTGCCTTTTGGGCGAGGGACTTTCTTATATCTTGTTTGCTTGGGCCCGCAGCCTTGAGTGGTTGTTTGTTGCGCGCTTACTGGCTGGATTCTTTGGCGCAAGTCTTTCCACAGCTTCAGCTTACATTTCCGATATCACTCCCAAACACGAACGCTCCAAAGGCATGGCTTTGATTGGCGCCGCTTTCGGCCTGGGTTTCGTTGTGGGCCCGGCACTGGGTGGTCTGCTTGCAGTCTGGGGTCACCACATCAACGAGGCTCCGCACTTTGATACTTCTTTTTCATTTTGCTGGGTTGCTGCTTTATGTTTTGCAAACTTCCTTTTCGGCATCAAATTCCTGAAAGAATCTTTATCAGAGAAAAGCGAATCAGCAGCTAAGAAAAAACGCTTCTCTGTTATGTGGCACTATTTGAACATAAAAACAGTGGGTGCCTTGATGTCAGTTTTCTTACTTTCCTCTCTGGCGATGTCGGGAATGGAAGCGACGTTGATTCTGTTCATGGGTGACAAGTTCCAATGGACAATCAAACAAGTCAGCTTTGGTTTTGCTTACATCGGTTTGATTATTATTTTCACGCAAGGTTTTTTAGTGCGCCGTATGCTGCCTAAGTTTGGCGAACGCCAAGTTTTGCGCGTGGGCTTGGTTTGCTTTGCCGTCGGACTTACGACAATTGCTATCTCTGATACACTTTTCGGAATGGCGATTGCGATGACTTTGCTTTCATTGGGCAATGGCTTATCAAATCCTTCTGTTCTTGGCAGCATCAGCTTGCTGACCGATCCCAAAGAGCAAGGCGCTGCGATGGGCGTTACTCAAAGCATGGCCTCCTTGGGGCGCATCTTGGGACCCGCTATTGGTGGAGCCCTTTACGGAAGTGTTGCGATGACAGCGCCATTCTGGGTTTCTGGAACCTTGGCCTTTGCAGCTTTAGCTATCGTCATCATTAATTTCAAACTGATCCCTGATCATGCGCGTGTAGGTTAAAAACATGGATATTTCTCAACTTGGACACTTCCAATTCAACAATCTGATCAAGGGCCGCATCCCCATGATTTTGGTTAATCTAGGCGTGGATCTAAAGTCTTTATATGGACAGGTTGAAGCCCTTCATATCGACAATTGCCAAATCGTGGGATCAACGGACGAAATCGTCAGCCAGGTGGAAAGTAAAAAACTTCCTGCTCACTATCCGATCGTGATCATCGATCAGAACGGAAACACCTACTCCCCGCTGGTACAAGCCCTGGAGGCAAAAGGTTTCAACAATGTCTACACAGTGAAAGACGGCCTTACCGGATTACAAAAAGAAAACTAACAAGCATAAACGGGGATTTCAAAATCCCCGTTTTCTTTTTCATCAGAACTTGGTTAGTTTTTTGTTAGTGTCTTAGAAGCAACATCTTTACTTCTCTCTGTCATTTCCCAAGCACGACAAGTCATTTACACGCAAAGCACCGACAAGCGACATAAATGGATATTCCGTTGTTGGCCCAAAGAATTGACTATAGCATAATGACATCGTTAACGGACATAACGAACAACTTAACCAAAACTTTTTATAGAAGGACATTTAATGAAAAAGTTTTTCATCGCCGCTTTGGCAACGACAACAGCTGTATCAGCTGCAAAAGCAGGTACTTTGAATTTTGATGCACGCGCAGACTATGATACGTCGACGTACACGGACTCTGCTCTTCAGGATTCAAACAAATTTTACTTCAAAACTATTCGCTTGGATTACCAAGGAAAAGTTAACGAAGAACTTTCTATGCGCCTACGTGCTGCATACAACAAGAATGCGACACAAACATCGGGTTCGGGTGACAACTCTCAGACAGCACTTGAGTTCGCTTACTTGACCCATAAAATGGGCGACATGTCTTTGCAAATCGGTAAATTGGGTTCTGAGTACGGTACTCTAGAGTCTCAAACTTCTGGCGCAGACTTGTACCTTACTTCTCAAGCCTACACAAAGACTGGTCCAAACGGGAACTTGCAAGGTCTTTGGTTGAATACATCCAGCCTACTATACGTGTTGGGTGCTAAATTGGCTTGGAACATGACTCCAGACCAATCTCTTTCTTTGGTAGCTTTCAAAACTCCAGATGGTTCAACAACACCAACTGCACCTCCTCCAGCTGCAACTTCAAATGCAATGATGGAAGGCCTTATCTATAAAGGTGCTTTCATGGATAAAAACTTTAAAGTAATGGCTTCTTACCACTACGGTACAGGCACACCAACTAAAGACATGTACAACTTGTATTCAGCTGGCTTCAACTGGACAATGGGAGCAGCTTGGAACTTGGAAGTTGATTACACAGCTTCTGACTTCAAGAGAGATTCTACTGGCGCGAAAGATTCTATTTGGTCTGCAATCGGTAAACTTGCTTACACTGGTTGGGAACAATGGACTCCACGCCTAGAGCTAATTTCTTCTTCAGAAAAAGTTGAAACAAACGGCACGGCAGCGAACAATGGTACAAATGAATTCATGGGTTACGGCGCGGTTCTTGAATTCAAACCGATGGCTGATACGAACTTCCGCTACCACGTTGCATACAGCAACACGACTCAGAAGTTCTCTGACAGAACTGCTCCAGCAACGAATTTAGCTGATGCTAAAGTTGACCAAATCACAATCGGCGCTCGTATGAACGCTGACTTCTTGAAATAGTCAAAAGAGTCGCATAACCGACTTTTATCAAGGGAGGCCCCAAAGCCTCCCTTCTTTTTTCCCCAACTTCGACGCGCCGCTGCTACCAAAAACCGCCAGGCACCTTTTGCGAGTACGTTTTCCGAGCTGGATCTATCCTTAAGTTCCTGAATCTGATAGACTCAAACGGTTAAAAATCTTACTCCGACCAAGTCGGAGTGCAGACCTATTGGGGTGCCTCAATGTCAGAACAATTATCAGATCGCTACAATCCCGCAGATGTAGAAAATAGAACTTATCAATGGTGGGAAAATTCCGGCTTTTTTAAAGCACAGGACAAATCTACGAAACCACCGTTCTCCATCATCTTGCCTCCACCAAACGTCACCGGCTTCTTGCACATGGGCCATGCTTTGGATCATACGATCCAAGATATCCTTATCCGTTGGAAACGCATGAGCGGTTACAACACAATGTGGTTGCCCGGGACTGACCACGCCGGCATCGCAACTCAATCCGTAGTGGAGCGTGAACTAAAAAAAGAAGGTGGCAAATCTCGCCACGAGCTAGGCCGCGAAGCTTTCGTTGAAAAGGTTTGGGACTGGAAACATCAATATGGTAATCGCATTTATTCTCAAATGCGTCGTTTGGGTGATTCTTGCGATTGGGATCGTGCTGTCTTTACGTTGGATGAAGGCGTTTCTAAAGCCGTTCGCAAGGTATTCGTAACTCTTCACCAAAAGGGTTTGATCTATCGTGGTCAACGCCTGGTGAACTGGTCAGGCCCACTTGAAACTGCGATCTCTGACTTGGAAGTTGAACACAAACAAGTTAAGGGCGCTCTTTACCACATCAACTATCCTCTGGAAGACGGCTCTGGCTTCCTAACAGTTGCGACAACTCGTCCAGAAACAATGCTGGGCGATACGGCTTTGTGCGTTCATCCAGAAGACGAACGTTATAAAGCATTGGTCGGCAAAACTGTGATCGTTCCGTTGATCAATAGAAAGATCAAAATCATCGCTGACACTTATGTTGATAAAGCGTTTGGTTCTGGCGTTGTTAAAATCACTCCAGCTCACGATTTCAACGACTATAAAATCGGTAAAACTCACCACCTTGAATTCATCAACCTTTTGACTAAAAAAGCAGAGATGAATGAAAACGCGGGTCCGTACGCCGGCATGAAAGTGGCAGATGCTCGTAAGAAAGTTGTGGAAGACCTTAAAGAGCAAAACTTGCTCGTTAAAGAAGAACCACATGTTCACTCTGTAGGTCACTGCTCTCGCTCCGGCGCAGTCGTTGAGCCGTTCTTGTCTGAACAGTGGTTCGTTAAGATGGAACAGCTGGCGACTCCTGCTAAACGCGTGGTTGAAAGCGGCACCATCCGCTTTGAACCCGAGTCTTGGACAAAAGTTTACCTTCACTGGTTAAACAATATCGAAGACTGGTGTATCTCTCGCCAATTGTGGTGGGGGCACCGTATTCCAGTTTGGTATTGCAACTCTTGTAACCATCAAACAGTTTCTGAAACTGACGTCACAGCTTGTGAAAAGTGCGGTAAGCACGATCTTCACCAGGACGACGACGTTTTGGATACTTGGTTCTCGTCTGCACTTTGGCCTTTCTCTACAATGGGTTGGCCGAATGAGACTGAAACATTGAAAACGTTCTACCCAACCAGTTACCTGGTAACTGGTCACGATATTATTTTCTTCTGGGTTGCACGTATGATCATGATGGGTCTGGAATTTAAACGTGATGTTCCGTTTAGAACAGTTTACATCCACGGCTTGGTTCGCGACTCTCAGGGCCGCAAGATGTCCAAGTCTTTGGGGAACTCGATCGATCCGGTAGAGATGATTGATAAGCATGGTGCAGATGCCCTGCGCTTTACTTTCTCTGCTCATTTATTCTCGGGTAAAGACTTCAAGTTCAGCGAGCAACGTTTGGAAGGCTACCGCAACTTTATGAATAAGATCTGGAATGCGGCTCGTTTCGCACTTTCAAATCTTTCTGACTTCAAAGCTCCAGCCGAAGGCGTGAAGGCTTTGCCTAACAAAGCGCACATCAGCGTTTTCGATAAATGGATCATCACAAAGCTTGCTGAAGTGACAAAAGAAGTTGAAGAAGCCATGGATCAAGAGAGATTCTCTGATGCATCCATCGCTTTGTATCAGTTCATCTGGAATCAATTCTGTGACTGGTATATCGAATTCACGAAACCAATCATGAACGGCAACAACGCAGAAGAAAAAGCGGCCACTCAATTGGTGATCGCTCAGGTTCTGAACCGTATCATGCGCCTGATTCACCCATTCACTCCATTTATCTCTGAGGAAATTTATCAAAAACTTCCGATCAGAGGCGAAGCTTGTATTGTGGATCAATACCCAACAACTAGTAACGATAAAGAGTTCTTGGCGTTGGCTTCCAATGAATCTGCTTTTGAAATCGATATCGTGAAAGAAGTGATCACAGCAATGCGTAACATCCGTGGGGAAAACCGCATCAGCCCGGCAATCAAATTGAACGTACGCCTGGGCGTTGCCAACGATCAAGTGAAGCAAATCCTGGAAAACAATCGCACAGCTTTGATGACTATGGGCCGCCTGGAAAAAATGGAAATCGGTGCTGAAGGCAATCTGATGAAATGTGCGGTGGCTCCAGTAGCAGTTAAAGATGCCAATGTTAAAGTGATCATTCCGCTTGAAGGTTTGGTTGATTTCGATGAAGAGATCAAACGTATCAACAAAGCGATTGAAAAATTCAACAAAGACATCCAGATCCTTACTGGCAAATTGTCGAATGAAAAATTCGTCGCAAACGCCGACGAAGACGTGATCGCCGCAGACCGCGCGTTACTGGCTCAATCAAAGGTTCAATTGGAATCCTTGAAAGACGCCCTAACTCGTTTCCAATAGGTGCCAGGTCCTATTTACGTATGCAGTGCGAAACCGCAGCGGAAATGAAAGCGACAACTTTCACCACAAAAAAAGGCTTCCGTAACTGGAAGCCTTTTTTATTGATATGGCGTTATTTCGCCAGCTACTTACCTTTCGTAAGAGTGCACCTTTTCAGGAAAGTAGCCACATTGGAGGTCAGTTGCAAGAGCAGGACATTTTTTCGGAGTCGGTGTCGTTGCAGCGGAAGTATTTTCCTAAATGGCTGGCGATGAAGGAATGAACTTTGCCGTTTTTCTCTACGAAGTTGATTTCATCACCATTTGCGAAATTGATTCGACTGGACATTGCTGTCGCAAGCACGGTGCCGTCCTCGGAAAGTTTTTGAATTTCTTCGTCAGTTGGGTTGTCGGTTAGCTCTTTATCCAAGCGAATGTCGCGAACTTTTCCGCTGGTCAGAATTGTGAAGTGCTGAACTTTGCGCGCCAAAGATTCAGTGCGATCAGTTGAGTATTCCACATACACGCGGCGGATCTCGCCGTATTTGGTTTTATAATCCACCACCGTCCATTTATTCTGCACGCCCAAGACTTCACCAAAAGAGTTACGAACGATTCTGCTTAAAGCATTTAAAGAAAGATCTTCCTGAGCTGTGGGAGCTGTGACCTCAACATCCAGACACTCTGCCATGACTGGAGCATTCTTGGCCCAAGCTTGAAACAATTCAGGATTTTCCATTTGAGTCGGTAGAAAGCCTGAACTTCCAGATGTGGATTTGTCTTCGGCAGTATAGTTTAAATCAGGCATATCTTCAGGAAAATGCCCGACGTACCCTGCTCTTTGCTTTAGAATAAAAAGACTGACGGCAGCCAATGCCAGGACCACAACGACGGGAATAATGATTTTTTGCTTTGAATTCATCATTCCCTAACTATCGATTTATATAAGGTCCCGGTCAATGTGCTCTATTTGATAAGACCGATTTCACGCAAACGTTGCATCAAGAAATCCTGTCCTGTGATATCCGCGTACTTTGCCCCAGTTCCTTTGCAGGATGGCAAACAGCTTAACATTGCAGTTGGATGTGGATGCATAAAGAACGGCATTGAATAGCGGTGCGAGTTCGTTCCATCTTGAGGATTGATCACACGGTGAGTAGTCGAAGGCAAAACATCATTTGTCAGACGAGCCAACATATCACCCACGTCAACGATCAACGTATCTGGTTCAGATTCGATATCCAACCACGTGCCATCGCGGTCTTGCAATTGAAGACCTGAAGCGGTTGCTGCTGGAAGAATCGTGATAAAATTAATATCTTCGTGAGCGGCCGCTCGCACACAACGAGGATCCACACCCTCTGGAATTGGTGGATAATGCAACAAACGAAGAATTGAATTTCCATCTTTCGTCATGCGCGCAAAGAAATCTTTGTCGACTTCCAATGGCATCGTCAAAGCTTCAAGCATCACGTCGCCCGCTTCTTCAAGAGCCGAAAATAATTTCAAGAAATGATCTTTAAATTCAGGGATAACATCCGTTGGCCAGATGTTGTCTGGATAGATAGATTTCAACTCACTCGCGACCACAAGTTCGCGGCCCACGTGCCAGAACTCTTTCAAATCCATTACTGGAGAGTCTTTCGCGTGTTCCTTACCGAATGGAGTGTAACCACGTTGGAAACCAGCAGTAGGAGAGATATAGGATTTTTTTACGTCTTCGGGAAGAGCATAGAATTTCTCAAGAAGGTCATATGCTTTGTGAAGGTCCGCAGCTTTAACGTCGTGATCTTTCAGGATGATGAAACCGTATTCTTTAAGGCCAGTGAAAAGTTGATCGATGAAGCGGGCTTTTTCAGATCCAGAGCCTTTAGTGTAACTTGCCAGGCTTAAAGTTGGAACTTTGCGAAGAGTGCTGTTCTCTGCGTGAGAGCTAGTTTCGATCGTTCTCATGGTTATCCCCTTTTTTGATGAATGGACAATACCAAGTTGCTTATTCTAAAGGCAACTGCAACTAATTATGCGTAAAAAGAATATCGAGAACTCTGACCAGAGTTGCACTCTCAAATTCAAAGTGCACATCACCATCAAACAGTCGAACAGCATGTTTATTTCGATAGGGAGCTTCGCCAGCACCCTCGTAACCACGATAAACGACAGGGCGCGGATCCAACTTCAATGTATCCTCAATCACTTCTTGCAGTTTTTTGTCAGGATTTCGTTGCTGCCATTGAGCGAGAATTTTTGACGCGTGTTCAGTGAACTCCACCTGGATAGGATCTTTGACAACTTCGGAAGTCCACCCTGTCTTGGCATTCGGGATAGATTCAATTTCAGGAAGATAAGGTTTGATATCCAGAATCGGCGTTCCATCCACCAAATCGGCGCCGGAAACGATGATGCCATCTTTTTCAACTTTTATCAGCTCCACTAATGACAAACCGATGGGATTGGGACGATGAGGGGTGCGAGTCGCAAACAATCCGATACTCTTTCCCCCCATGCGTGGAGGATGAACCTTGGCGTGATAACGAGCGACTTTGTTTTGATGGAAGACCCACACCAACCACACGTGACTGAAGCCTTCCAGCCCCTGAAGTGCTTCTTCAGGCTGAAGATCAGCGCGGATTTTCAATTTAGCCCACGCGCTTTTCACCAACCCAGGCTGGCGCGGGGTGCCAAATTTATCCTTAAAGCAACTCTCAATAAATCCAATTGGTTCCATAGGTACGGCGTACCTTTTGGGGGTTCGACGCGTCAAGAAAAAAGCCGATCTTTTGGATCGGCCTTTAGTGGATTTCAATTTTCGGGAGAGATTCTAGAAGTTACCGGAACGTCTCATCAAACCGTCACGATTTTTGATGATGATTTCTTTCCCATTTAAGTCGATCAAACCTTCGTTTTTGAACTCAGTCAGATGACGAGACAGCGATTCATTGATCGTGCTTGCCAGCTGAGCGAACTCATTACGAGTTAGTTTTAGATTCAAAGAGATTCCATTTGGAGTTTGCGTACCGAAGCGGTCTGCCAAAATCACCAACTGGTAAGCAATACGCTCTTGAACAGAAGCCAAATAATGCAATTGGCTTGTGTTTTCGAATGCTTCCAAATCATTTACTGACTGATTCAAAAGTAATTTAACCATCGGTGAAGCCTGTGCCATAGCAACTTGGATCAACTCGCGAGGGTACAACCACAAGACAGTCGATTTGACTGCTTTAGCGTGACATTGTGCTGTGGCACCTTTTACCAATGCCTTGTAGCCAAAGTATTCCCCTGGAGATACAAGCTTTGTGACATATTCATTTGTCGTCGTACGGCCTCTTGCGTGAGAACGATTTACGACAACTTTCACACATCCTGATTGCACATAATACAATCCTTTTGGAGTATCGCCTTCCTTGAAGATCATCTCTTCTTCTTTAAGGTGAATAACTTCGTATGGCACATTCGAAGTTGTTTGGATGTTGATGTTTTGTTGGCCCATAAAACCTAGGGAGTTAACTCCGCCGTTGAGTATCGTTTGCGATTCCATGCTCTTAGTCCTCCGTGCGTTATCTGAGTTGTTGGTTAACGTTTAGGCCATCCTAATCTGGTATAAAACAAGTGCCTAATTGAAATTAAGACATAACCGACTTGTAAGAGTTGACCATTAGGCGATTGAAATGATTTGCCTTGACTCATAAAGTAGAGCCTCGTAATTTCACCCCGACAAAAAATCTTAAAAAATTTGTGAAATCAAACGCTTATTAAATGCGCAGACGCAGAAATTTAGCGCGTGTGAAGGAATCATCAAATGACAAAAAAGTTTTTCGTTACACTGTTTCTTCTGTCAATCAGCACCACAACTTTCGCAAATATTAAAGTCGGTCTTGTCCTTGATAAAGGTGGTAAGGACGACAAATCTTTCAACTCTGCAGCCTACGCTGGCGCGACAAAAGCAGAAAAAGACCTACAAATCGAATTGAAATACGTTGAAGCAACTGACACGAATGCGATTGAAAATTTGCATCGTAATTTTGCTCGTAAAAACTATGACTTGGTTATCGGTGTTGGCTTTGCACAAACTGATGCCGTTAAAAAAGTTGCAGCTCAATTTCCAAAAGTAAAGTTCGCTATCGTTGATGGTGAAGTGACCGCAGCGAACGTTCGCTCTTTGATGTTTGAAGAGCACGAAGGTTCTTTTCTGGTTGGTGCTTTAGCAGCGATGGCTTCCAAAACTCACTCCGTTGGTTTCGTGGGTGGCATGGACATCCCTTTGATCCGCAGATTCGCAATGGGTTACGATGCTGGCGCAAAATACGTTGATCCAAAAATCAAGATTTCTGAAAACTATGTGGGCGTCACGGGTGAGGCTTGGAACAATCCAGCCAAATCCAAAGAATTGGCCCTTGCTCAGTACGGCAAAGGTGTGGACGTTATTTTCGTTGCGGCTGGTGCTTCGAACTCTGGTGTGTTTGACGCTGCTGAGGAGAAAAAGAAATTCGCTATCGGTGTTGATTCGAATCAAAACTGGATGAAACCTGGCACAATCCTAACTTCCATGCTGAAGGCAGTTGATGTAGCTGTATACGAAACCATCAAAGAAACGAAAGATGGTAAATTCAAAGCTGAGGTTGCTCGCTTTGGATTGAAAAATAACGGTGTGGACTACACGCTGGATAAATATAACGAAAAGTTGATCACCCCGGAAATGAAGAAAAAGGTCGACGAGATTAAAAAGAAAATCATCGCAGGCCAGATTCAAGTTCCGGATTACTATAAGAAGAAGTAAGCACGATGAACCAAGTCCCTGCTGTTGAATTCCGACGTATCTCGAAAATTTTCGGTGATTGCGTCGCCAATGAAGATATCTCTTTCAAAGTCACAGCAGGCACGATCCACGGGATCGTAGGCGAAAACGGCGCCGGCAAATCCACCGCCATGAAAATCCTTTTCGGACTTTACACGCCATCTGGCGGAGAGTTCCTGGTTCATGGCACCACTCAAGAATTCACTTCCTCGATCGATGCCATGAAAGCCAAAATCGGAATGGTGCACCAGCACTTTATGTTAGCTGAACCACTGACGGCTTTGGACAATATCCTTCTTCAGCAAGATGGTGGTCCGTTTTCTCTTCTTCCCCGTGCAGAACAAATCAAACATTTGAACGAAGTGGCGAAACGCTATGGGTTCGAAGTGGATTTACATGCAAAAGTCGAAGATCTTTCTGTCGGCGCTCAACAACGTGTCGAGATTCTAAAAATCCTTTCACAAAATTCTGAAATCTTGATTTTGGATGAACCGACAGCGGTTTTAACTCCGCAAGAAGTTCAAGACTTCTTTAAAAATCTTCGTCAGTTAAAAGCCGAAGGTAAAACAATCCTTATCATCACTCATAAGCTGAAAGAAGTGATGGCCTTGACCGATGAAGTAACTGTGTTTCGTGCAGGTAAGGTTATTGGCTGCCGTAAAACTTCTGAAACATCCATTCCCGAGCTCGCGGAGATGATGGTCGGTCGACGCCTGCAAAACCCTCACGAGCGCAATACGACGATCGATCCAAAACCTGTGATTGAGATTCAGAATCTTTCTGCGACTTTGGGAAATCATTCCATTGAAAACCTGAATTTGACTGTGCACACACGCGAAGTCGTGGGTATCGCGGGAGTGGAAGGCAACGGCCAGGATATTTTGATTCGTGCCTTGCTGGACAAGCACACTTTCTCCAAAAAGCACTTATCCGGGAAAATCGTAACTCACGGGCAAGTGGGGTCCTTTCCCGAAGACCGTTTACGTTTTGGGGTTTTGCCAACTCGCCCGGCTTATGAAAACTATCTTTTGGGTCAACATCGCTCAGCAAAGTTTGCGCGCGGTATTTTCCTGAAAATGAATGACGTCATCCAGGCCACGCGCAAAGCAATGGAACAATATGATGTTCGCCCTCGCAACGAAAACCTGACGTTTGCAAGTTTCTCGGGCGGTAACCAGCAAAAGCTGGTTGTGGCCAGGGCTTTGTTACAACAACCACAAGCTGTTATAGCTGCCCAACCGACTCGCGGCGTGGATATTGGCGCGATTGAATTTATTCACAATGAAATTCGTGCTGCCCGTGATGCGGGTGCGGGTGTTTTACTGATTTCTTCCGAGTTGGATGAATTGATGGCTTTGTCTGATCGTATTTTAGTTCTTTATAAAGGTCACTTTGTCGCTGAATTCACTCGTCAGGAATTTGATGAGATCAAAATTGGTGCGGCGATGGGAGGTGGCCATTGAGACGCTTGCTAGGTTTCGCCATTGGTTTGGTCGCGGCCCTTTCACTGACATTCTTGGCGGGTGAAAATCCGCTGAATATTTTTATGATTCTTTTAAGGAGCGCCTTTGGTTCAACTTATGACCTAGGCATGACTCTATCTTACGCAACTCCGATGATCTTTTGCGGTTTATCCGTGGCGATTGGTTTTCATGCAGGCATGTTTAATATCGGGGCTGAAGGTCAGCTGACGATGGCCGCCGTCACAGCCGCTGCCATTGGTGTGTTCTTTCCGAATGTTCCTTTCCCCTTGGCTCCCCTTGTCGCTTTCTTGGGGGCCTTGGCTGTCGGAGCTTTCTGGGGTTGGATTGTAGGTTTGTTGAAGGCTTTGCGTGGAAGCCATGAAGTTATCATCACGATCATGATGAACTTTATCGCAGCTGGCCTTGCCAGCTGGTTTGCTCTTAAAGTTATTCCAAATCCGAATTCACAAAATCCTGAAACGGCGATGGTGTCTGCGAACTATATGTTTAAAGACTATGATTTGATTGCTCGCTTCTTCCCTGACACTCCTGTGAATGCTTCCTTGGTGTTTGCGATTATTCTTGCGGTTTTGATGTGGATATTCCTTTGGAAAACCACATGGGGCTTCGAGTTGCGGGCGGTGGGTTCGAATCCCGAAGCGGCTCAACGTTCTGGTATTTCTGCCAAACGTATTCAAATTATTGCGATGGCTTTGGCTGGCGCTTGCGCGGGGTGCGTGGCTTTGTCTGAAGTCATCGGCAGTGCGGGTCAATACCGCGTGGGCTTCTCTCCCGACTATGGTTTCATCGGTATCGCCGTGGCATTACTGGCGGCAAACAATCCTTTGGGAATTATCGCTGCTGGTTTCTTGATGGGCGCTCTTCACAAAGGTGCTTCGGATTTAGATTTGGAAACCTCAACTATCACTCGTGACTTCTCTCGTATCATTCAGGCGTTTATCATTCTTGGTGTGGCTGCGAGTGCTTACTGGGAATATCGCGTTCGTCGCAAAAGGAAGAAAGACTGATGGAATTCTTTTTCGTAATCTTCGCTTTGGCTCTTGCGACTTTGCGTTTGGCGACTCCGTTAATTTTCGCCTCCATGGGCGGTATGATGAGCGAACGCTCGGGTGTCGTGAATGTGGCCCTTGAAAGCTTTATGCTGGTGGGCGCTTTCGCGGGATCTGTAGTCGCAGTTTATTCTTCGTCGGCGTGGCTTGGCTGGGGTGCCGCTTTAGTTGCAGGTCTGATCATTGGGGCACTTTACGCATTGTTTGTTATTGAATTGGGTGCCGATCAAATCGTAACCGGCATGGCATTTAATCTTTTGGTGATGGGAGTGATTCCTTTTGCTACAAAGATTCTGTTTAACTCCACAGGCTCCACTCCTCCATTGCCAGCAGAATTCCGCTTTGCTTATGAACCATTGATTTTCGCATTCGTGTTGGTGGCCTTGCTGACTTTCTGGCTTAAAAAATCCCGCTCGGGTTTGTGGCTGTTGTTTGCAGGTGAAAATCCAGAGGCTTTGCTAGCTGCGGGCATCAGCGTTCGCAAAGTCCGCTGGGCTGCGGTTTCTTTAAGTGGTGCTTTTGCAGCTTGGGGTGGAGCAAGTCTTTCCTTGTTCCTGGCTTCTTCTTATTCTCCGATGATGTCTGGTGGTCGCGGCTTTATGGCGTTGGCTGCTTTGATTTTTGGTAAATGGAAACCGTTGCCAGCATTCTTTGCCTGCTTGTTGTTTGCCTTTGCAGATGCGGTTCAAATCCGCTTGCAGGGTGTGCAAATCGGCGGCGTGACTATCCCCGTTCAATTTATTCAAATTTTACCATACATCGTTACGATCATTGCCTTGGCGGGATTCATCGGCGCCAGCCGTCCTCCTAAAGCCTTAGGCCGCGAATTGTAAAGAAGGAGTTCATCATGTTTAAAATTATTTTGCCCCTGCTGTTGGTATCTTCTTCAGCTTTTGCTTGGGGAGGCCGTGGTCACGATGCAATCTGCCGTGCTGCTGTTTTCCTGGTTAAAGAAGAAGGTTTGAAAGAATACTTGCGCAACAAACCTCAAATGATGGGCCATTTGTGTAACATCCCGGACTTCTATTGGAAAAGCCTGGGTGGCGACGCTGCTAAACACGGTAACCCTGCTCACTTTATCGATATCGAAGTTATCGGTCTTAAAGTTTCCGACATCTCGACTGATTATAAAAAAATCATGACGGACTTCACGGGCAAAGAAAACAAATTCAAAAACGATGGAACGACCATCAAAGACATTCCCACTGAATTTGGTTCTGCTTGGTGGAGAGCGGATCAATTCGTTAATCGCATCGCTGCTTTGAAACCTGAATTCGCGGCGGCGAAAGCTCCAACAAATTTTAAAGAAGAACAGGACGAAAACCTGCCATTCAACAAGCTGGCTTATCAAATGGCTGTGGACATGGGTTTGATGGGTCACTTCGTTGGCGACATCTCTCAGCCATTCCACACGACTGCTGACTATGATGGTTGGGCAGCAGGTCACGGTGGCATCCACGCCTACTTCGAAGACGCTGTAGTCGGAGAGTTTGATGGCGACCTTGACTGGTTAGTATTAAAACAAGCGCGCACGATTAAAAATGCGCCGTTCTTGAAGCCTGCGACCGTGATCGAAAAAATGAAGTCTCTTTCTGTGATCTCCAATACAGAAATTCCAAAGATTCTTAAGATGGATCCAGTTACTAAGCCGTCGGAACTAAAGAAAGAACACGGCATGGAAATCAAAACGAAAGCTGAAAGAAAACCGGCAGCTGTTGCTTTCAAAAAAATGAAACCAGTGATCGTGAATGATATGGCTCGCGGAGCATTGTTACTCGCTGCTCTTTGGGATGAGGCTTATGTGAAAGCTGGAAGCCCTAAGATTGGTGCTTACAAGTCTTATAAATATCCATTCACTGTGGATTTCGTAATGCCTGACTACTACTCAGCCACACCAGACTCTAAGACTGACAAAAAATAAATAGATTTAGGCCGCTCCAAAAGCGGCCTTTTTTTTCACATTCTCTCCAACGGGCGTGGATAACTTAGCAGTATCTTCACGACGAACAGCTTTAACAAATGTTGATTTTCTCTGACATCAAGAAAACTTGATTGCCTGAGAGGTCATATCCGAACTTTGTAATCTAAATTTAATTTATTCTAAATTGAACATTTCCGATGAGAACTCCAATGGAGAAATTTAGAATGAAAAACAGAAGTCTTAATTTTAAAATGATTTTCGTCATGGGAATCTTACTTGCAGGTTCACTTTCTATCACTGGGATCGGATTATCCAGATTGGGAAGCATGAACGACGCAATTCACAAATTGGTTCACGAAAAAAGTGCCCGCGTCTCTTTAATCAAAGATATCCGCGGGTTGTTTTATATTCAGTTGATCAATGAAAAAAATTATATTCTCGTGGACGACAAAAATGACGTGACAATTATTGAAGAGAGAATGAATAAACGTCACGACGAACTTTTAAAAAAAATCGACGATCTGATTGCGATTTCAACTGAAGTAGGAAAAGAAGAACTTACAAAATTCAAAGCCGTCTATGGTACCTGGTGGGAAAACTCTCACGAACTGCGCAAGCATGTGCAAGCCGGCAATAAGGACCAGGCATCCAAGATCAGCACGGTCACCAATAGGGAGCTTCGTCTGAATGGAGAAGCTATTATTGATTCAACAGTAGACCGCAATGAAAAAAAGATGCAGGAAGAAGTTATTCATATGTCTGAGCAGTACAATGAAGCTCGCCTTATGATGCTTTTGGCGACCGCCCTTTCAATGATCATTGGCGGCGGTATTGCGGGGATCGTCTTATATAAACTGAGTAAGTCGGTCAATGGCGTGATTAGCAACCTCACTCTTTCTTCCCGAGAGGTTTCTTCTGCGTCCGATCAAATTGCTACAGCGGCGACAGAACTGTCCGAAGCAACTACGGAACAGGCCGCCTCTTTAGAGGAATCTGTTGCCACCATCGAAGAACTATCATCGATGGTTAAAATTAATTCCGAAAATGCAGCTGCGGCAGCAAAACTATCCAGCGATACCAGCGAAATAGCAAAACGTGGCGAAGTCGAGATGAACGCACTTTCTCAATCGATGACGGATATCGCTGCTGATTCTAAAAAGATTAACGACATCATCGCGGTCATCGATGATATTGCCTTTCAAACGAACCTGTTGGCCCTTAATGCGGCGGTTGAAGCCGCCCGAGCGGGAGAGCAAGGCAAAGGCTTTGCGGTCGTTGCAGAGGCTGTACGTGCGCTTTCGCAACGAAGTTCCGCAGCGGCCAAAGACATTGGCGAATTAATCCGCTCCAGCGTCACACGAATCGATACGGGCAGTGGACAAGCACAAAAAAGTGCGGCGGTCTTAGCCGAAATTTTGAACTCTGTGACAAAGGTATCTGCGCTAAACCAGGAAATTTCTTCAGCAAGTATGGAACAATCAAATGGTATTGAGCAAATCAGCAAAGCCCTAAATCAATTGGATCAAACAACTCAAATCAATGCGGCATCGTCCGAAGAGGCCGCTGCCTCATCAGAAGAGCTAGCCGCTCAAGCGGAAAGTTTAGGTAGTGTCATTCAGGAACTCGCCCACGCGATTCGTGGCCAAAGCCATACCGAACAAAACGAAATATCTGTGCCTCAACTTTCGCGAAAAACCGCTCCCTTGAAACGCACCGAAATGTTTGAAAAAGCAGGGTAATTCTTAATCTCACTATGAGACAGTACTGCTTAGTACAGGAGCCATTTAACGGCTCCTGTTTAACTTTTTCGCCTTCAAATCTCCCCTATTCCTTAAGACCCAGGCACAGCCCTCGCACAGATAAAGGTGGATTCTTTTAACTAAAGGGAGAGATCTATGAAAAAGAGAGTAATGCTTGCGATGGCGATCATCATGGTGCTGGGTTCAGTTAAAGCGATGGCATCAGCTTATGACGAAAATCAACGTACTAAAACCGAAGCTTCTGAGGAAGATTCCATCATGAGTTCCGATGAAATGCTTACGAACGATGCGATGATTGAGAACCAAATCAGCAAAATACAAACTGCTGAAGCCGAAATGGCAAAAGCTGAAAAGCTTGGCGAAATCAGAGAAAAAATTATGGTTCTGGCTGAAAAATCCAAATTCTTGGATGAAGTAAAAGTTGGCAACCAAACTGTAAGCCGTGGCCAGGCGTTGTTTGCTGCAGAAGCAGACTACACTTCGCTTCAAAATAAGTTTGACATGAAGCATGCAAAAGATGTTTCCAGTATCTTGGATGCCAGCATCAAGTCTTTGCCAAAATCCAAGTAATCGGTTTTTCCATATTCTAAACGCAAAAAAGCCCAGGTTGCCCTGGGCTTTTTTTATCTCAGCTTGTGAGAATCAAATTACTTAGCCATGTCGCCAGTGTATTTGAAACCAACAGTGATCACGTTTTTAGTAGAATCACCAGCAGTTGAGAAATCTTTGTCTTTGATAGACGTGTAAGCTACGTGGTAACGGAAAGCTTCGTCAGCTTTAGGTACGTACTCAAGAGCAACTGCGAAAGCATCGCGTTTGAATTGCTCAGAAGCAGTGTCTGATTTGTTTTCAGACATTTCGTACTTAAGAACTGGGATCCAACCGTTGATGTTGTAACGAGCTTCAACGATAGTTGAGTTCGTTTTTCTTTCGATAGTAGTTGCAGTCGTAGTAGCTTTGTCTACGTTACCGAAGTACTCAAGGTCGATAGTCAAATCAGCCATTGGAGCTACACGAAGAGATGCAGCTGTGAAGCTTTGCTCATGACCAGTACCAACTACATCGCCAGCGCCAGAAGTGTAGTTCAAGTTAAGAACCAACATTTTGTCGATGAAAGAACCAAGGTAGTTCAAGCCCATGTTGTGACGTTTATCAGTAGAACGAACGCCGCCATCAACAGTAGTTGTGTTAGTTTGGTTAGTTACTTGAGCTTCCAACTTATGGTTCTCAGTGATTGTGTAACCAGCAGAGATACCAGAAGAGTTTTCTGGGTTAGCGATAAGAGCTACGTCAGAAGAAGTTGCAGTTGAGTTAGCACCAACGCCGCTGTTCGCCATAGAAGTAAGGTAAGTGTCACCGTGTAGAGTTTTTTGACGCTCGAAACCACCAGTGTTCACTTCAAGCTTACCAGCTTTGAACATCCATGCGCCCATTCCTTTACCAGCCCAAAGGTGGTCAACGAATTTATCAACAGTCATGTTTTTATGAAGGTCGCCAGTAGAATCTACGAACGCTTCGAAAGAACGCAAGTTCCAAGCAGATTCAACAACTGCTTCACCAACGTTACCGTTCAAGTAAAGACGAGCTACATTCGGAGTGAACAAAGAAGAACCAGCTACGTTTGCTCCGTTAGCTGCAGAGTAGTCTGCCGTGTTAACGTAGTCAGAACGTACTTCCAATTTAACACCTGCGAAAGCCGAGCTAGCTGCAAAAGTCGCTGCTAATACTAAAAGTTTTTTCATAAATGCATCCTTTCAATTTCGTTGCAAATTTGAACTTTCAAATCGTTTAAAAGCTTTGTTTATAAAAAAATGCTAAATAGGACCTTCGGCAAGATCAACAACAAAAATGCCGGGAAACACGTGAATCCTACAAAAAATGGAGTAATTACTTCGCCGAAATCAAAAAGTTTCGATTAACAAAATTTTTATGTTTCTCAAAAAATGACCTCAGAATAGTTTCGAACTCACTCCACGCAAATCCGCATTGGCAGCGATTTCTATGCAGACAAATAGTTCTGAAAGATTCAGTCACACGTTCAACAATGTTCAAGATTTCCACATAGAAATTGATGTTTACTTAGGGCCAAAACAACTTTGATTGACGCAAAATCCCAATCTAGTCTTAAGAACCTCGATGATGGTCTAGTAACACATCATGAATATGTTATTTGACTGGACCTAGGTCTTATCTCTCAGCAGAGAAATGACAAACCGGATGTGAACGAATCCAATAAAAAAAACATAAAAAGGAGAACCCGGTGCGAATTTTCAAGATACTGGCATTCATGACTCTTGCTGCTTCCTTTGCGAATGCCGCTGATATTGGTGGAATCACAGTGAATGGTGAGATCGCATTCGATTACAACTTTTTACCAGACACCACTTCTGTTCCATTTTCCGGCTCCGCTCCATATGAAACTTACAGAATTAACACCAGCCAAATCTTGGCAAAAAAAGAAACAGAACAGTTTTATGTTTTGGCTCGATTGGTTTACACCCCAACAACTTATGTGACGGCGACAACGCCTTCAGAAGTTAAGTCCACGAATAATCTTGGAATGGTGGACCAGGTCGAGGTGTATTATAAACCTCTTCCGAATCTATATATAGGCGCGGGTCGGTTCTTGACGACGATGGGTTATGAATCTGTTTTGAGATCTGAAAACTTGTTTTACGGATACTCCATTGCATTCCAGGGGATTACACCAGGATATGGCGAAGGTTTGCGTGCAAGATACGTGATGAGTGACCTGTTGACGGCGACCGTTTCCACTTATAACCAGTCCAAATACAATATATACGGCGACGACTATACACCGACAAAAACTACTGAGCTTTCTGCAAATGGTGCTTTCGGTAACTTGCAATGGTTTGCTGGATACTTTTTCGGTAAAGACTCAGCCCTTTCTCCAACAACGGGCACTGCTGAAAACACTTCCAGCAACATTTGGGCTTCTTACCGCATCAATGATTCTTGGATGATAGCAGCAATGTACGACTCTAAAACCTATAAGCCCGACAATGATGTTGCGGGTTGGTCTGACGACTTGGGCGTTGTTGTAAACTATAAACTTTGGAATAACTCCTTCTCGGCCCGTTATGAAATGGTGCGTGGAGCGATGCACTTAAGAGAATTTGATACTCTTGTATATGGAAACGCTGACAAAGTTAATTCCCTGACTTTGAACGACAAAATCGAGTTGAATCCAAACTTGAACGTTTACGTAGAATACCGTACTGATCATGCCGATGAAAAATGTTTCACCGATACCGACGGCAATTCAACCGAAAATGCCCAACTGTTAACACTGGGTGTTTTAGCAAAATTCTAATTCCCGCAAAAAGGGGCCCTCGGGGTCCCTTTTTTTTCGACATCCCCATCAAGTGTGCTACCATAATTCTTAGTAAAGGAAGCAACCTTGAGCACTCATAAAAAGTCCATCCTTACAGGCACAATCAAAAGACATCCAGATGGCTTCGGCTTCTTTATCCCAGAAGATAAGGAACACCCTGACGTTTATATTCCCCGCAACTCTATGGAAGGCGTGATGACCAACGATAAGGTCACCGTCGAAGTTTATCCTGAAAAAAACAGTGATCGTTTCCGTGGCGAAATCATTCGTGTCGTTCAAAGAGGAACAAAAACTTTTGTCGGTCGCTTTTATCGCTTAAACGATAAAATTGGAATCTTACGCGATGAGGGCAAAGGCTGGGGTCAGGATCTGAAGATCAAAATCGAAGACTCCATGCAGGCAAAAGATAAGGAATTGGTTGCAGCCGAAGTTCTGACTTACCCTGAAAGCGGCAAGTCCTTTACCGGCAAAGTGACCTCTGTCATTGGAGACGCTTTAGATCCTTTAACTGATATTAAACGCGTAATATTGTCCTCTAACATTCCTCAGGAATTTTCCGCAGATACTTTAGAGGAAGCAAAACGCTTTAAAGAAGTTCCCGAAGAAAAAGATTATAAAGGCCGCACAGATTTGCGCGGACTTGACTTGATTACTATTGACGGCGCAACAGCAAAAGATTTCGACGACGCTGTTTATGTGGAAATGAACAGCGAAGGCTTCCTTCTTTACGTAGCCATCGCCGATGTCAGTCACTATGTGCAAACGGGCTCTGCCATTGACCGTGATGCTTACGAGCGCGGTACTTCCGTTTACTTCCCGAACTTTGTGGTACCGATGCTTCCAGAAGTCCTAAGTAACGGGCTTTGCTCATTGAACCCGCACGTTCCCCGCCTTTGCATGGTCGCGGAAATGCAATTCGATTTTAACGGCGAAATGACCAAATCCGATTTCTATGAAGCGGTTATGGAAAGCAAAGCCCGCGTGACCTATGGTCAAGCGCAAGAAGTTATTGATGGCAATGGCGATGAAAAATTCAACCATGTAAAAGACAATATTCTGCGCCTGGCCGACCTTGCCAAGATTCTGATGGCGAAAAGATTTAAAGAAGGCTCTTTGGATCTTGAAATCCCTGAAACCGAATTGGTTATCGATGGTGCGGGTGTACCCATTGATATTCAACGTTCTGAACGTCTATTCGCCCATCGCCTGATTGAAGAGATGATGCTGGCTGCAAACGTTGGCGTAGCAAAATTCCTTCACGGGAAAAACGTTCCGGCTCTTTATCGTATCCATGAACCACCAAATGAAATGGCCATTCGCACTCTTGAAAAGTACATGGCAACTTTCGGTGGTAAAACGAAGCTGGGTCAGGGTAAATTGCAAAAACGTCTGACGAAAGCTTTGGAAGAGTTTGAAAACCGTCCCGAAGCCCAAATTCTAAATATTCTGACACTAAGATCGATGAGCCAAGCCAAATACAGCCCGAACAATGTGGGCCACTTTGGTTTGGGCTTTGAATTCTATGCTCACTTTACCTCCCCGATCCGTCGTTACCCTGACTTGATCATCCATCGCCTGCTTAAAACTCAAGTGGTGAAAAGCAATCAATACCGTTTGATGAGCGAAGATGATTTAGCGTCAGCGGGAACGATTTTATCAGCGGCCGAGCAAAGATCCACAAAAGCAGAACGTCAGGTTCAATCGATAAAAAAAGCCCGTTTTATGGAAAAATTCCTGGGCCAAGAGTTCGATGGCATGATCAGTTCCGTGGCCAAGTTTGGTATTTTTGTCTTACTACGTGAATACGATATCGATGGACTGGTCCGTCTCGATGATCTTGGCAACGACAAGTGGGAGTTCGACGAAGAAAACCTGCGCCTGATCGCGAAGCGTTCAGGAATGTCTTATAATATCGGTGATAACATCCGCATCCAAGTTTCCGCAGCTGATCCTGAATTGGGTCAAATTAACTTTGTTAAAGCCGGCATGGAAATTAAAGATGAAATGGCCGAAGAATTTGACGACGAAACTGGTGAAGGTAAATCACCTGCCGCTAAATCTGCAGAAAAGTATCTAAATCGTCTGCGTAAGAAGGAAAAACAAAACAACGAATGGGGCGGAGAAGACCGCCGTCGTGGTGATGACCGTCGTCAGACGGATCGTCGTGGACCTAAGGACGAAAAATCTTTCAGCGTTCGTGAAGATCGCAAAGGTCATAAGGATCAAAAAAATCGTCGCGATCAAGAACGTGGCGGTCCTAAAAAGACTCAGACCGAAAATAGAAATCCAAATCAAAAATCACGCTTCTTTGGTGATAAACGTGAAGAGCAAGGTGGACGCGAAGAAAAGCAACAGAAAGCTTTCCAATTCCGTCCTGCTAACGAGGGCCAAGAGAAAAAAGGACCGGATGAGAGTCTGCTCCGCATGATCCTGGGCCCGGCAGAGTTACGCAAAGCCAACAGAGAAGATTCTCAGGACAAACCGAAGTTAAGTAAGAAATTGCTATTTGCCGAGCAAAGCAAACTTCGTGATAATGACGAAAACTCGGAGAAGAATAGTGACAGCCTTAAAGACCGGAAGCCAAATCGGAAAGACTCTAAAAAACGCGGCCAGACTTCGAACGATAGTCGGGGTGTTCGCAAAGCACGGGTTTCACAAGGTCGCGGAAAAGGTAAAACTCGGTAGATTCATCATCGATCGTCTGAACGCATCCTCTGACATTGAAACCTATTCAATGCCAGAGCGTATGCGTATGAGCTTCGAAGAATTAGGTCCCACTTTCGTAAAGCTGGGACAACTTTTAGCGACTCGTCCCGATTTGGTTCCTGAAGCATATATCAACGAATTCGAAAAACTCCATGACCGTGTCCAGCCGTTGCCCTTTTCAGTTATTGAGGGTGTCTTAAAAGACGAATTCGGTGAAATGCTTTACAAGACTTTTTCAAGTATCGCCCCTGAACCACTGGGTTCAGCCAGCATCGCTCAAGTTCATAAAGCTCGCCTATCCACTGGCGAAGAAGTGGTTATCAAAGTTCAGCGCCCTGGCATTATTCAAACGATTAATGACGATTTGAATGTACTGTATTTGCTTTCAGATCTTTTGGAAACCTACGTTCCTGAAAGTCGTCCCTTTAATCCTCAAGCGATTGTGCAAGAGTATTTCAAAACTCTGGAACTTGAGACGGACTTTATCGTGGAAGCAAATAACATCCGCCGCTTCAAAGAAAACTTTAAAGACGATGCCACGATTAAAATTCCACGGGTTCATTTAGATCTTTCCACTGAGCGCGTTCTAATTATGGAAGCTCTTCCTGGGGTTCCCTTAAGTGCAGAGCCCACAATGCGTGAAGGTATCGACTCCCACGAGGTGATCAAGCGTGCTTTGGGAGCCTATCTGCAAATGGTATTTGAAGACGGGCTTTTCCATGGTGATTTGCATGCCGGGAATTTCTTTATCCTGCCAGACAATCACATTGGTCTGATCGACTTCGGTGTCGTGGGTCGTTTAAATAAACGAACTCAAGCGACCATCGCCAATATGCTTTTGGCGCTTTCTACTGAAGATTACGAACGCCTGGCGTTTGAGTACGTGGACCTGGCTCCTTTCTCGGATCAGGTGAACGTGGATCTATTCGCCAAGGAATTGCGCGAACTAATCGCTCCTTACTATGGATTGACACTTAAAAACGTTAATTTGGGTAAACTGCTTTTAAGATCATCAGGAATTGCAGCAAGACATCACATCAAAGTTCCTACGGAACTTATGATGTTCTTTAAATCTATTATTTCAATTGAAGGTATTGGCCGAAAACTTCACAAAGATTTCGATTTCCTGCAGTACTCGTTGGCTTTCGCTGGAGATCTGGCAAAAACTCAACTGGGTCCAGCCAGAGTGATGGATGAGATGTCGCAAATTGCGCGCGAATCCCGCAGCTTCCTGAACGCATTGCCGCGGCAGTTGAATTTCTATTTTAGAAAAATTAATAGTCCGGATCACTCCTTCCGCTTAAAAGTTGCGGAACTCACTGACTTAAAGAAATCCATCGAGGTTTCCTTTAATCTTTTATTCTTAGGCGTGATTATCAGCTCTTTGATTTTAAGCTCCGCCTATATTTCCGTTCATCCGACAGAAAACCATATCGCAGGCATTCCAACCATGAGCTTTATTGGATTTGGCCTGGCGATGGGGATCGGATTTATTGCTTTCATTAACTATATTAAGAAGTCATAGGAACTCACATGCAGCAGTTATATTATGAAATGAGTATTTTAGCGAAAGCTGTGAACTTTAAGAATCTTTCCGCTGCCGCACTTCATGTGGGATTGAGCCAACCACAACTTTCCAGAATTATTGCCAAAATCGAAGACGAACTTAAAATCGTTCTTTTGGATCGCTCGGCGAAAAGAAAATCAGGTTGGACGGCAGTCGCTTTTCAGCTTTCCGAAATTTTTGAAAAATCCATTCGCAGGCTGGAAACGGAACTTCAGGGTATCAGCAATAACCAAATGGTAGGCGAACTTCACATTGGAACGTTGGAAGGTCTTTCCGATTTTGCGATGAACACCTGCCGTCAATGCTTTAAAGAAGTCGGCGTCAGTAAGATTACTCTGGATATTTTTGATTTGAATGAGCTTGAAGCCAACTTTCTTTCGGGAAATTTGGATTTGATCTTCACATCAAAATCTCCAGGGCGCCAAAAATTTAAATACCTGACGGAGTTGGGCTTTCAAAAGCTGGAGTTGATCGAAAGCAACAAGAACTATGCCGTCTTGAGTACTTTTGAGTACGGTCGCGCTAATAAAAAAGAATTGGAACGCTTTCCACATATCTTTGTTTCGAATTCCTTGTCAGTACGTCGTTCGTGGTTAAACGAGACCGGCGGAACGGGCCACCTACCAACAGAAGCTAAGCGCGGTAAAGCGAAAGACGCGGAACCAGTGCTGATGATTGGTTCTGAGCTTTTAAATCCCGTACTTTGGGAAAATATCACGGAAGCCATCAGCGAATAAAAAAGAGGATCTGCAAAACAGATCCTCTTTTCATTTTTACTCTTACTAAGATTAGTGTGGAGTTGGTGGTTCAATAACTTCGCCACCGTTTTCAGAGATGTACAGGTGGTCAAGACCAACTGTTGCACCGAAACCAGCATCCAATTTAACAGACATGTTCATCGCAAGTTGTGGCCAACCCACTTTAACTGCTCTGAAAGAACCGGCACCGATGATCACAGCAGCGTCACCATTAACTGCCAAGTATTTGCCCAAGATTACGTCTGGATCGGTGTTGAACAAACTTAGCTCCCCACCGATACCGTGGAATTTCAACCAGCCAAGACCCACTTGAGGCCCAATACAATGAGCGCCCATTGTGATTTTCACAGGACGGCTCCATTTTGTCCCGTTGAAACTAGTACATTTCAAAGTACCATACGCAGTTGTTTTGAATTTACCTGCGATGATTTTGAAACCTTTCGAAACACCTTTAAAGTGCATACCACACACCCAAGTGTGACCACCTTGCATCGATACGTCATCGGTCATCATAGACATATCTGCAGTTTCCGCTTTCGCGACCATTCCTGCTAAACCTACAGCTAATACAACGAGCAGCTTCTTCATGAATCTCTCCTTTTATCTTCCTTGATTGGAAATATACTTTTTGTGTAGCTCTTATTCGGAACTATCTAGGAGAGGGACGCAAGTCGGTGGATGAAAGACATGAAAAAGGCGACACTTCTGTCGCCTTTCAATGTAGCTTAAAACTGGACTGATAATTATCGTTGGGAAGAGACAAATTGATTTATGATATCTGCCACTTCAGCAGACTCATTAATCACACGTTGGCTGATAGCTACGTTTTCGATGAAGTATCCAAACGCACGAATGTTCTGTGTATGACCCAGAATTGGAGTGACGTTCTGCATATTATATTTTGCATTTTGATAGGCTGTCGCTTGAAACAGATCTGTATAATTGATGTCAGCACGTTTTCTGAAAGCCCATTCGCGCGCCGTCTGAGCCACGTGGCAACTCACACAATCCATGTTTTCTGCGTGGAAGGTTTTTGGATTTTCAATGCGATAGGCAGCAAAGACTTCTTTACGGATCAAGTCTTCATTCCCTGTTTGCAGATTCGCTGAATTTACCACGATCTTATTGATCGTATCGTCGCCCGCAGGCGCTGGAGAAATCATGCCCTGATCAAAGTGGTCTGCCGGCACGGCGCGATTGATAAAGGCCTGTGCCGCGCGATCTGTGCGATGAATTTTGAACATCTGAAGCTTACCGCCCTTGACGTCAAAACCACCGAACGCCCACATGTCACCTGCACCACGCAGAACCATCGCCGTCACGCGGGAAAGATTTTTCAATCCAGCATACTTTAAAACGATGTTATTGAAATCCGCAATTGATGAGTGATTTTCCTGAACGTGAGCCCATACCGGATGAACCTGCAAAGGCAATCCTGTCGTATTCATCTGGTACTTAAATTTCCAATTTTGCAGGTCATTCAACAAAGAAATGAACTCTTCATCTGTCAAAACATAAAAAGAGTGAAGAGCCGCATCGACAGTTTGAGATTTAAAACGACCATCTTCCAAAGGTTGCCACACCAAACGCAATTGGCGCTGACAATTTTGTGGAGTGGGAAGTGGGAAACAAGGATCAATACGCATTGCCACCACACGCAAAGCTTCATTGGTCTGATCTTGAGTCATTACCGGAGAAAGTGGCGGAATCGTATCCATAAAACGAACTGGCAGAATCGGCCCACCCGCACCGTTTGATTTCAGGCTTAAAAGTTGGTCTTGGCCAACTTTGCGGGGAAGAGGCATCAGGTAAGAAACGTCGTTCAAATCCCAGAAACCAAATGCTGAAAAAGAAGTCAGGCAGCTAAGTAAAATTACGGCGATTTTGTTCATGGCTCTAAATTCCAAATTTGCAGCCATGAAGCAACCGTTTATTCTGACTTTTTGCGAAAATTGGCGTCTTGAAAATCAATTGAAACAAAAAACAAACCCCCGGGAGGCTTTTACCACCGGGGGTTTAATAGAAACTTTCGTTATTTACAGCGATTAGCCCAAGAGCTTCAGTGCCAATTGTTGGGACTGATTCGCCTGACCCAATACAGACACACCTGCTTGCAACAAGATGTTATTTCTTGTCATCTCAGAAGTCTCTGCTGCCACGTCAGTATCTCTGATTCGAGAGTTCGCTGCTGACAAGTTTTCATCTGCGATCAACAAGTTATTGGATGTTGAAACCAGACGATTTTGTAGCGCACCGAAGTTCGCACGAATCGCATTTACCGAAGTCAAAGCGCCATCGATTAAGCTCAAGCTCGTTTGAGCGCCTTCTTTGGTACCAACTGATTCCGCAGTCAATCCCAAGGAGTCCAGCGATGAATTCGCTGCACCGGCGTTGAAGCTAATACGATCCTGGAATGGATCATTGTTAACACCAACTTGAATATCAATCATTCCGCCCGTTCCGTTCAGAAGCTCGTATCCGTTGAATTTCGTAGATTCAGTTACACGCTGAATCTCAGACTTCAATTGTTGATACTCGACATCCAGGAACTTTCTTTCTGTGTTACCAATAGTGTCAGATGAAGCCTGCACACCCAACTCTCTCAAGCGGATAAGCATATTGGAAACTTCATTCAAGCTACCCTCTGCAACCTGAACCAAAGAGATACCATCGTTGGCATTTCTATTAGCTTGGCGCATACCACGAATTTGACCCTTCAAATTCTCACTGATCGCAAGTCCCGCAGCATCGTCTGCAGCCTGATTGATTCTTTGTCCAGAAGCCAATCTTGCCATTGATCTATCTGCGTTGATTCGTGTCATGTACAGGTTTTTTTGTGCATTCAACGCTGACACGTTTGTACCAATTCTTAATCCCACTCTATCCTCCGTGTATCATGTTTCTTCCTCCGTGAAGTGTTGCCATCCATTGGCATAAGACGCGATCCGTGCGTCTGTTAAATTAATAATCTGTCTGCTTGCGAAAAGCTGACGCTATTCTCATCGGAAAAAAAATGAAGTCACTCGAGTCCAGTTTCATTCAAATTTTTTAATTTTTATCTAAGGGAAATTTTTAGAACAATGTCGAGTGTGCATGGCACACAGAAAAGATCAGCGACAAGAACGTCGCAATTCAACGAAGACTTCGTTGAAAGTATAAATCGAAACTCCCCGTCCCAATCGATTTTCGATTGTCGACTTTTCCATTTTCGGAAATGTGGTCCCCCACATTTCTGTAGGGGGCACGTCGCAGGAAACAGAGATCAATTGTCAGCTCGTAAAGTGAGCTTCGGGCTTGTTACACTCGGAACTCTACATCATAGATGAGAGTTCTCTTGAGGGTGATCTTGATCATTGAAGATAAGATCGGGAACCGGTCTTTCGTGGTCAGAGTCGGAACTTACCCTAGCATCCTTGTTAGGATAAGTTCATCAGACTATTAACCTTGGAAAGATTTGTTCAAGAGTCCAAGTGCTACGTTAGCTTGTTGGTTCGCTTGTGCTAGTACGCTAGTACCTGCTTGCAACAAGATATTATTTCTAGTCATTTCAGATGTCTCTTCAGCTACATCCACATCTCTGATACGAGAGTTAGCGGCTGACATATTCTCAACTGAAACTTGGATATTCGAAACAGTTGATTGAAGACGATTTTGGATCGCACCGAAGTCAGCTCTCATCGCGGAAACGCTTACGATTGCTGTATCGATTGCTGCTAGTGCATTTTGCGCAGAAGCTTTATCAGCTACAGACGTCAAGTTTACACCAAGTGCCGCAGAGTTTGCGTCAGCTTTAGAAGCATCGAAAGAGATACGGTCGATTTCAGGATTATTTCTAGTACCTACTTGGAAGTCCAAGATAGAACCGACACCCGCCAAAAGTTGAGTTCCGTTGAACTCTGTACCTTCTGCGATACGATCGATCTCAGATACCAATTGATCATACTCCACATTCAGGAACTGACGTTCAGTCGGTCCGACCGTGTCAGAAGCTGCTTGTACAGACAATTCTCTTAAACGAATCAAGATCCCAGAGATCTCATTCATCGAACCCTCAGCCACTTGGACTAGGGAGATACCGTCTTGAGCATTTCGTGATGCTTGTTTTAGACCGCGCACCTGAGCTTTTAAGTTCTCAGAAATCGCGAGGCCGGCTGCATCGTCACCAGCGCGGTTGATACGGAATCCTGAAGCAAGCTTTTCCATGCTCTTATCAAGACCAATCTTCGTGCCCCACAGAACTCTCTGTGCATTCAACGAAGCTGTATTCGTGTTAATACGTAAACCCATAATTCCTCCTCCTTGAAGATTTACCGAGTTTCGATCCTTGAAACTCGAGGCACCTTACTGGTGCCGTTGGGTAGTTCATCTCTCCCCTTACTGATCGGTGTGTCTCAAAATTCCTAAAGTGATACGTCTCAAAAAAGTGCAAAACTAGCCCAAAGCCCGGAGGTACGCCGTACCTTTTGGGGGTTCGTCGCGTCAATATTAGTTACTTAAGTAATTGTAATTATTGGCATTTTTCTTGTTTTATCGTCGCGGGTAAATCTGAACTCTTTTTTTGAAAGAGCCTTCTTAATTGTCTCACGCTCGTCCGGCGCATAGGCCTGGTTCAACCAATTAAGCTGGGAGTTCAGCTCCCGTCCTATATCTAAAGGATCATAAGTGGGGATATGGAGGTAATCTAAACCCAAAAGCCCCCTTAAAGTGGAAAATGGATACTCTTCCACTCTAGAAATCATTCCCGCATCGACAGGGTTTCTATAAATATATTTATAGGCATGGTGTAGATAGATATCATCCTTGATAAGCGACCACTTGTAAGGGCCGCCGAAAATTTGATTTATGCGTCCCACTCTCTCACCGATTCTTTTACTCACCTCTCTCATCAAATAATTCATTGCCTCATCCAAATTTGCATCCGGAGTAGAAACAATCATATGAAAGTGGTTATTCATTAAAACAAATGAATGTATTCGGACATCATACGCTCTCCAGAGAAAGTGGAGGTAGTCTGCAAAGATGGACCAAACCACGTCCAATGGCAGCTCGAACCAATCTTTATTCGTTGTACGCGCCCGTACGTGATAAGGAAACTCAGAGTTCGGTTGGAATTTTTTTCTAGGCATAATGAGCCATGCCATCAATATCTGGGCCTTGCTTATGGACTATCAACTATCGCTAGTAACCTTGTCGCCGGTCCGTAAATCGCCGTTTCGCTTTAATTGACACCAACCGCTCCAACCTACATATATATAGCTGAAATGCGCCGCCCATGGCGCAATGCACCCCCAAAAGGTACGGCGTACCTTCGGGAATCGCGGAGGTTTTTAGTGGAAATCAGAGATCCCATTCACGGTTCGATCTATTATGCAGAGCCTGAAGTAGCTATCTTAGACACCGCTGAATACCAACGTCTTCGCGCGATCAAACAACTGGGTTTCTCCGAGATGAGTTTCCCTGGTGCTACACACAATCGGTACTTACACTCCGTCGGTGTTGCGCATATGGTGGGAAGAGTTTTTGATTCTATCTTCCGCATCTATCCATTTTCAAAGCCTTCTGTGAAAACTCGCTTGCGCCAAACTGTTCGCTTGGCAGCGTTGCTTCACGATGTGGGTCACGGTCCTCTATCGCATACGACTGAAACGGTGATGCCACAATTATCTGAGCTTAAAATCAAACTTTATGATGAAGAGCTTAAGTACGGAGATGCCGCACATACGGTGATGTATAAAAATCGCCGTGCGAATCATGAGGACTACACAATCAAGTATGTCACTGATTCCAATATCTCTACGACGATTGAAAAAAACTTCTCTGATATCGCACCGATTTATATCGCCTGCTTGATTGATAAGGCTTTGCACTGCCCGGATGATTTCTTTATCGATAATGGCGTGGACTTCCGCCCGATTCTTTCGCAGTTGGTTTCAAGTGAAATCGATGCGGATCGCATGGATTACTTAGAGCGTGACTCTTACTTCTGTGGAACAAACTACGGTAAAATTGACTCTCACTGGTTGATTCAAAACATGACCTTCCACCGTGTGGAAGATAAATTATATCTAGCTTTGAATCGCCGAGCTTTGTACTCCTTCGACGATTTCTTGATCTCTCGTCACCACATGCATTTGATGGTTTACGGGCATCATAAATCAATTATCTACGAAGAGATGTTGAATCGCTATTTAACGTCTCCGGACTGCACATTCCAATTACCCGGTAATATCGACGAATACACGTTGTACAATGACTATCGCTTACACGAGCATTTGCGTTCGGTGAGCAACCCATGGGCACAAAGAATTGCCCAACGTCGTCCCTTCAAGGTTTTGCTAGAGCAGCATAATACGACCGAGTCTGATCGTCCCGAAATGGTGAAGAAAGCTTTGGAAAAAGAAGGCTTGGAAGTGATCTGGGCTTCATCGCACGCACGCTTGTCAAAGTATCACTCCGCTTCTCCGGAAGAGCGCGCTTCACAAATTTTCGTCGTCGACCAATTAGATCCTTGGAGCCACCCGACCCCAATCAATCAATCGACGGAGATCTTCCGCCGCTACGAAGGCACGCGCATCATCGATCGTCTGTACGTCGCCCCTGAAGAGTTCGAACGCGCAGATAAAATCCTTCGCACAATTAAAATCTAACGAGCTTACGATGTCGTGGAGCGAATATTTTGAAAAGATCAAGAATCGCCCGGTCAGAAAATTGCTTTTAAACGCTCTTAGGGAAGTTTCAGAAGACATGCCCAAGACAGCCATTGAATTGGGATCAGGACCGGGCATTGATACACTTCACCTTCTAAATGAAGGTTGGTCTGTGACTGCTGTTGAGAAAGAATCCCAAGGCATCCAGATGCTTAAGGCCCAACTCTCCCCGGAGCAAAACTCTAAGCTCGATATTGTTGAATCAGAATTCGAAAATCTAATAAATCTGCCAAAAGCATCACTGGTATATTCAGCTCTTAGTCTTCCGTTCTGCAAGGCCGACGCATTCCCTCAGTTTTGGAAAGTGATTGATTCATCTTTCGGTGAAAAGTGTGTGTTCGCAACAAACTTTTTTGGCCCTGAAGACGACTGGGTAAAAAATGGTATGTGCACGGGACATACGAAAGAGCAAATTCGCGAAATGCTAAAATCATTTCCCACAATCAAATTTGCCGAAGACAAAGAAATGGGGAAAACCGCCACAGGCCCCGATAAGTTCTGGCACGTCTATCACGTCATCGCGATACGCTAAAAAATCTTTAGCTATTATTTTTTCGGTGGAACAACCGCTTCGATATGACGGTCTTCGGCATCGATCCAGGCTTTTAAATGATCCGATAGAGCAGGTCGCTCCGACGTCACTCCCACTAAGTTGATTAACTCTTCCGTAGCCACAAGCCCACCTGATTTTTTTAAGAACCGTGCGCGGATCATACCAAAGGCTACCGGCTCCCCTTTAACGATAAACTTGTGCTCGATATAAGTGTACTTATCGTCCCAATAAGCCAATCGTGTGCTGATGTGGAACTTTTGAAAAGGCTTGATAGATTTTTTAAAACGCATGCGTTCTGCCACGACAACGGGGTACCAACCGTTCGCGTTCATCTTAGGCATGGCTCCCATTCGGATCATAAAGTCCACACGAGCCAAATCCTGCAGAGAGAAATACACACCATTATTGATATGACGAAGAACATCCAAGTCCGTCGGCCAGCAACGGTAGGGAGTTAAGCATTCGTCCAACGCGCCAACTTTTGAACGAAAGCGCGAGAACAAGAGAGTATAAATCAGACGGAATATCAGATTCATCGCAAGGCCCTATTACGACAAGGAGAACTTTTGACCGTTCATTGTCGCACCCATTGGACTTACCAAGAATGCCACAGTTTGAGAGATCTTATCTGCTTCTGTGATTTTCAATGACGGATCGATCAGCTTCATTTTTTCCATCGCTTCTTTGATGGATTTAGATTCTGGATCATGAGCCAAGATGTATTCTTCCGTTAAAGCCACTGTCAGAGTATTCACTGTGACGTTGAATTCAGAAGTTTGTTTCGCCAAAGCTCCTGCGAAATCAATCAGCCCCGAGCGCACACCATGCCCCATCACATCTTCTTTGATTTTTGCGACTGGAGAATCATTCAAAAGATAAATGATACGGCCTTTTTTGCGGCTTTTCAGATATCCAATCACCGCTTGAGTCAGCATCAACGGCAGCTTCAAATGACGATCTAACATTTCGTCCACCAAATCAATGCCACCGTCCATACGAATCGGCGACGGTTTTTGCATCATGTTGGCATCAATATAAATATCCAAACCACCGAAGGTAGTCGCGGCTTTGCCAACAGCATCTTTGATTTGCTCCGGTGTTTTCAATTCCGTCTGAATCGCCATTGCGCGACCGTATTTATCACTGATCTCGCGAGCGTCGTTGATTTGATTGATAAAAGGCGAAGCCACCGTTTTATCTGGATCTAAGATCACACAATCGGCACCCATTCTGGTCAGGGTCATCACAATGCTAGAAACAGTCGTTGTCATCGGCCCTGCGATCAAGGCCACTCTTTGGTGTAAATTCAATCCATTGTCCATGATGATCCTAAGAGAAAATTGCTACAGTTTACACGCCGCACCCCCAAAAGGTACGGCGTACCTTTTAGATTTTTTCGATGATGATGGCGATACCTTGGCCGCCACCGATGCATGCAGAACCCAACGCATATTTTGCATTTCTGCGGTGAAGTTCATAAACCAGGTGATTCATGATGCGAGTTCCGGAAGCACCCAATGGATGTCCTACTGCGATTGCACCACCATTTACATTTGTTTTAGCCGGATCTAGTTTCAATTCTTTTTCTACAGCCAAGTACTGAGCTGCGAAAGCTTCATTCACTTCAACCAAATCCATTTGCTCTAACGTTAAGCCAGCTCTTTGCAAAGCCATGCGAGCCGCACCTGCAGGACCAATACCCATAATGCTTGGCTCACAACCGACGGAAGCATAACTTACAATACGCGCCAAAGGTTTCAAGCCCAACTCTTTCGCTTTGCTTTCACCCATCAACAATGAACAAGCAGCACCGTCGACAATACCGGAGGCACCCGCTGCCGTAACGACACCGTCTTTTTTAAAGATCGGTTTCATCGCAGCGATTTTTTCCAATGTAGAATCTGGTTTTGGATGTTCGTCTTTTTCAATAACAACAGAACCTTTGCGAGTTTCCACTGTGACCGGAGCGATCTCCTCTGCAAAGTAACCTTTATCAAAAGCGGCTTTGTAGCGAGTTTGAGATTGTATTGAATATTTATCTACCATTTCGCGAGTGATAGAATACTTCACTGCCAGATTTTCTGCAGTGATCGCCATCGGTGTTCCCGCGTAGGCATCCGTCAATGCAGAGGTCATCATATCTTCAAGTTCGAAGTTCCCCATGCGCATTCCATCGAAACGAACTTTTCTGGCAACGTAAGGAATTTGCGACATCTGTTCAACACCACCCGCAAGAACTGCCGTGGCTTCACCCGTTTGAATCATTTGAACCGCATTTACCCAAGATTGAAAACCGCTGCCGCACAGACGATTCACACCCAGTGCTCCAACATTAATTGGAACTCCTGATTTCAAACCGATGTGACGAGGAAGATATGCGGCGTCTGCGCCCGATTGGACAACATTGCCAAATACCACGTGATCAATTTTTTCAGGAGATACTTTTGCGGCTTCAAGTGTGGCTTTAGCTGCTGCTACGCCCAGGTCTGTACCTGAAACATCTTTAAGAGATCCGCCGAAGGCGCCAAATGGAGTTCTTTTTCCGGAGATAAATACGATTTTTTCCATGGCATAAGCGTATGCTCATTACCACTGCCAAGCAAGGCCTATCATAGCTAGACTGTCGCGGCTTGTTCCCTTGTGACTGACGATAAGATCTTTGTCAGAGAAGACACGCTCTTTAACTTGGACGTCTGTTTCTGCTGCACGCGCGTTGTAATTCACGGCCGCATTCAACCAACCTTTATATTCCATCTTTGCGAGAGCCTGGAATGCCTCGACTCTAAATGAAAATTTATGGGAGGTTCCGGTTTTGGAAGCTGCTGGAACAACAACATCTGTTTTTAATGTTTCTTGAGTCTCTTGAACAACTCGACCCAGGATACTTTCTTGAACGACGTCAGAATTGAACCATAGATTAAATGATCTATCCGCAATTCTGCCCATCATTGTGGAAGTTGTTTCTGCACCCAAATTATCGGTAGGAATAACTTTATTGACGTCTTGAGCAGTAATCTTGGGAGTCACATTATCAACTGGGATTACCAGTTTTTTGGTCGTTGAAAGCTCAACACCAGCCATGCACTTTCCGGCGCATAAAAATGATGAAACAAAAAATAGGAAGGACCAAATGTATCCCATGACTCTATTCCTATACAAATTGCGTTCCAATCTTAGATCCTAAACTCCCCTTATATTTGAGATCAAAAGCAAATAACCAAGCGCTCCTCTATTCCAGGTGCAAAAGGTGCCTTTAATCGCTGCAGCTGTCGTCATAATGACACCAAGAAACCGGTCTGTTTCAACCTGGGACACCTTTTGCAACTGTTGTTACGGCTGATGAATTTGCCGTTCAGAATCGCTATCGGAACTAAGTCTTTTCAAATGCTTAGAGCAGAAGACTTGGTGGAAAGTAGCGGAATTTGACCAGCAGAAATTGTTAGTCGTTGATTTGTTAGACAGAAGATGGAGTTGTTCTCTATGAATAAAGTGAACGTTAAAAGATGTGCCCTTGCAGCCATTCTTTCAATTGGATTCTTGGCGCCGCAAATGCCTACAAAAGTATTTGCAGCGGAGAACGCTCCAAGTAATTTCCCTATCGATCTGTTCGATATCGCTGAAACTCCGGCGACGGGATCAACTAATAATAGTGATGGTTCACAAGTTGGCCCGCAACTACCTAATAATGGTAGCAACAAAGGAAACCAACAAGCCGGTGGCAACCAGCAATCTAACGGAAATAAGAATCAAGGTGGCAACCGCCTTGGACCACTGCCTCGCCCACAAACTGGCGGAAACAACCAAAATCAAAACAACAACAACAATAATAATAGCAATAACAGACCGAACCAAAATACCAATCAGAATGGTTCAAACAATAACTCTTCCGTCAACAACAACGGCAGTCGCCCGACGATGAAAGCTGTGAAAGTTGCAGATGAGTTTGCATGTAATTTATTTGAAAACAGCTCGCAAGCGGCTTTGATGCAAGCAATTACTGATATGAATCGCGAGATCACGACGAAGTCCGCTTGTTCTGGAAATACATCTGCTGATCAATTGCAGAAAAACAGCCAAAGCGTGATGCAAAACGTTCAGGTTTTGCAAAAGATTATGAATGCCAGCCCAGGCACAGAAGTAAACTACAATGAACTTTCTGATGCGATGACAAATACCATGAATGCGACCACGACTATCGGTGATATTCTGGGTGATAACTCATTCCTAAATAGTAAATGTGGTTCCGACTCTATGAAGAGTGGTAAAGCACTTTTGGCATTCAACGAACTGTTGGATGGTTTAGCTCCAATGGCATTGTTCGCGGTTTCTATGAATGCAGCCCTGGCACCGGCTCTTCCATTCGTTCTGGGTGGTGCGGTCGCGACAAAAGGTATTACAGCGCTTACAAAGGTCATGGAAAATAAAACGATTGATATGTCCTTGCAGGATCAACGCATGGCTGTTTTCCAAAACACATGTCAGTACATCAAAATCTCTAAAAAGGTAACGTATCTTCAGCTGACTGCTGAAAACCGTTTTAATGAATTCAGAAATTCATTAAGAGCCGAATTTCCGCTTTACAAAGCAAGCTTGAATAACAAAAAGCTTTCAACGTTCACAAACCTTGTTTCAAACACGAAATTTGACCAAGTGAAAGCTCAATACATCAAAGACATCAAAGATTTTAAGGATCTTGAAGCGGCTTACAATGGTGAAGCTGATGGCGGTGACATGAGCGTTTGTTTCTTTGGCCGTTCAGCTTTGGAAGATTTAGCTCGTATGAAATCAGCAGATTTCGACTTTCCAGCGTCTATTTTCGCGAATTTAAAAGATGCACTTAATTTGGATCAAACGAAAAAAATTAAGCGCGTGAATGTTGAAGGCCGTATCAACACGATTAAATACTACGAAAGCGAAATCGCAAAAGCAAATACAAGAAATCCAAACGAAGTTCGCAACTGCGCGTCCAATACAAAAGAATGGATTACAAGCATCAAGAAAACTTTGACGGAAATTGAAAATATCATCGTTGACGGACCTGCCGGCTCAAACCTGGCGAACAACGGCGGCAAAAAAAGCGATGCTGAGCGCGCTCGCGACGAAGGCAAGACATTTGACCGCGTGAAATACGCAATGGAAGAACTTGCGAAAGATAACTCCATCGTAAATCGTTCGAACATCATCCAGGGTGCTGATTCCATTAAAGTGGGATTGTTCGGAGGGGGCAGCGGTGTCGCACCAGTATGGTCATGGTTGAAATACACAGTTGGTATCTACGACCAATCAATGGCTTCCTACAACAGAGGCATTAAAGACCTGCAAACTATTGCTATGAATATCACGCAATCAGCGGCAGACATTCGTAAACACATATCACAGATCAATGACCCGCAAATGCTGGTTATTGGCCAGCAGTTTAAAGAGGACAAAGCACAAGCGGCAGCTCTTTCGAACTTAATCCCGCAGAATAAGCACATCAACGAAGAAAAGCGCGCCCTTATTTGTAAGACGCTTAAACAAACTTACGTGCAGTACACGGCAGCTTGGGATCACTTGGGAACTGTGCAGGTTATGTGTGATATGATTTCTGGTGTTCTTGATAACTCTATGGATAAAAAAATCATTAAATACTGCGCAGGGGACTTGTTGCTTAGTGGTACTATTTCCACAATCAGCACCACTCAACAGCAATTGCAGTCTTACTATAAGCAGGCAATGTTGTTAAATGATCGCATGACTCGTTTGAACTGCAGCACTTCATTATAATCTAAATTTAATGCTAAGGTGAAAGCGTCACCAGAGACGGGTTCACCTTAGCGATCTCAACGATCTGTTCGCGGCTTAATCCCGACGTATTCGAGCGAAAAACCACAGTCACGCCCGCCTGAACCAAAGCTATCACGTCTTCTTTAATGACCGCTGAATTTACGTTGTAAACAAAGGGACGGACTCGGGCTAAAGCCAACAAATCCGCTTGGCTTAACCCTGCGGTAGCACTCATCACCACCATCTGCACTCCCTGCCCAGCGAGAGTATTTAAATATTCTTTCGCGATGCGATTGCTATCGACATACAAAACGTAAGTACCAGACTTTGAAATCTCGGCTAGATCTTCACGTGTGTAAGTTGTCTTAGCGACCGAAATCCCAATATTTGCATTGCCCGTTTTAAGCAGATCAATCGTATCAATCTTGTTCGTTAATCCCATCTGATTCTGGCAGTAATTAACCTTTGCGACCTTCGCAATCTCTTTCACATCATAAACCGAAGCCGAGCTGACTTCAGTACTCATGCAATCCGCAAACTGCGGAGGCAAAGCCGCCAAAGATACTGAAGAAAACAATATCAAAGATGAGCAAATTCGGAGAATCATAAAACCCCCACATCAAAATTGTAGGAGCCTAAAAAGATAAAATCCATGTGCCTTACAACAAAGCAGCGGCGCCCACAGGGCCAGCCAAAAAAAACAAAACCAAAGGTTCGTCAAAAGTGGTCAAGCGCAAGGCGGAGGGAGCGAACCACAGCGCAGGCGTGCCCCAGGCACGTCGGAGCGAGGACCGCACCCGACAACGCAGTCGATTGGCCGCTTTTCACGAACCGCCCCGACTTATTCGTCGAGGATGTAATTGATTGGATCGACTGGCGTTCCGTTGATGCGAACCTCGTAGTGACAGTGAGGTCCTGTTGATCGACCCGTATTACCTACAGCGCCGACAACGTCCCATTTGCTCACACGCTGACCGACTTGAACATAGATCTGTGACATGTGACCGAAACGAGTTGTTACACCGAAACCGTGGTCGATACTTACTAACTTACCGTAGCCTTCATCATAACTTGCAAAGATGACGACACCATCTGCTGGTGCATAAATTGGTGAACCCGGCGCTGCGGCGATATCAAGACCCGCATGCAAAGTTGTTTTTCCCGTAAACGGCGAAGTTCTGTAACCAAAACGAGACGTGATCCAACCTTTGGCAGGCTTCATGTTCGGAGTAGCGTTCAGCAAGCTTTGGCGCTCTGATAAACTTTCCCACAAGTCGATGACAGATTGTTCTTTCAGCTGAGTTTCTTTAACTGCCTTTTCGATACGGATAACCAAAGATGCGTAATCTTTGTCTGCCGTTTCGTTCGCAAGTTCACCCGCCTGATCGTTCAAAGGTTTTTTATTAGCAAACGTCGCGTCCTGCTGAGCCAATCCCTCGCCGTCATCACGGGATTCCATTGGTTCGTATTCCTCGACCGGCTGATTTGGAGCCGGCTTTGGTCCCATCGTCAGCTTCGTAATACGGTCTTCCGCATCGACGTTGGTGATCAATTTCAATTTTGTCGTGAATGTTTTTACACGCTCCAAAGAGTTTTCCAAGGCGCTGACTTTACTTTCAACCACTTGGAATTGCTTTGAGAGTTGAGCATTTTCGGCTTTCAGTCGTTTATTTTCCATGGCTTGCAAAAGCAAACCAAAATAATCGACCATACCCGCTGCAAAGATAATGATTACGACCGCGGAAATAAAGGACACGGCTTTCAGCCAGGCTGCAGAGAGCACCAATTTACGGGTTTTGCCCGTTTGGTTACTCACTATAAATAGCGTGACTTTCTTTTTATCCAAAAATTCCCCTATCCACTAACCGCTTACTCGTAAAAATGAATCAACATAACGGTGACATTGTCGTCACCACCATTTGCCAGTGCTTGTTCTACACAGGCTTTAACTACTTTGTCAGGTTTATTTTTATTGATGATGTCGCAAATTTTTTGATCTTCAACCAAACCAGAAAGGCCATCGGAACACATCAAAAACATTTCACCGGGAGCAATTTCTCTTTCGACAATATCGGGATACGTTTCTCTCTCGTATCCCACGCTGCGGGTGATCACATTTCGACCTACGAACTGACGAACTTGTTCTTCACTCATCACACCAGCGCGCAATTGCTCGTTGATCAAAGAATGGTCTTCAGTGATCTGCCAAAGCTGCGGTTTTTTATACATGTAGCAGCGCGAATCCCCCACATTTCCTACGTACAGGTGATTGCCACGCAAATAAGCCATCACCATCGTCGTTCCCATTCCGGAAAGCTCGGGTCTTTCGTTGGCCGCTTTATCAAAAATTCTACGCGAAGCTTCTTCGTACGAATGCTGAATCATCTCGCGGGGTGAGCGATTTGCTGATCCCGGTTGAAGCATGATTTCTTCAACCGTCTCCACAGCCATGCTGGAAGCGACTTCGCCGCCAGAGTGTCCACCCATTCCATCGGCGACAACAAAGAGTCCAAGCTCCTTGTTGACGAGGCATGAGTCTTGATTTGATTCACGTCTGAGGCCTTTATCTGTTAAATACCAGCAGTCAAATTTCATAGAAGTTACATTCTCCCCTAAAGCCTTTCATACGTCAAAGTCCGGCCCTAGACCTCTGTCGAATAATTAAATACTGGCTCACCTGTTCCTCATTATCAGGTGTCATAATACCGATAGGAGAGGCGAGGTTCTATGAAGAAGTCACCGTCTTTCAAAAAGTATGTGTTGCTCTCCATCGCAGTCCACATTTTGGTGTTCGGCGCATTTTATTTGGTAGAGGCTCTTCAGCAAAAGTTTCCTAAACAGGAAAGCGTCAGCATTGATTTGCTTACGCCCGAGGAAATGCAAAAGCTGGTAGAGGCACAGGAAGCTGGTCAGATTAAGAAAGTTCCAGTACCGACGGTTCCTAAAAATCAAATTGTAGAGCAAAGCGAAAACTCCCTTAACGAGGCCGAGCCAGTAGATTCACGCTTTTTGAGTGCGAAAAACCAAACCGTTACCAAGCAGTCAGTAGCAAAAGAGCACGGCGAATTCCAGAATATCAAGAAAGCCGCGCCTCAAAAAACTGGACCAAAAGGTGATGGTAAAATTAAATCCACTGCCAAGGCTGAAGCGAAAGCTACACCTGAGCAGAAAGAAAAAATCGTCCGCGATTTGTTTAAATCTTTTGATGCATCAGAGGCCTTAGAACGCCAAAAAGTAGCTGATCGTAAAAAAGATCAAGACACGGAACAAGGCCAGGGCCTTGGTCGGGGTAATAACGAAGACATCGCGAAAGAGGGCGCTGACACCAGCCGCTCCAATGACTATTTGAAAGATGTCGATCAGGGTCTTGAGACGATGTTGAACACGCGTGAGTTTAAGTACTACTCGTACTATAACCGCATCCGCCGCCAATTGGCCCAACACTGGGAAGGCCGCGTGCGCGAAAAACTTTCGAAAATGTTTAAAGAAGGTCGAGCTCCGGCATCGACTGGCCAAGACCGTGTGACAAAACTTATGATCGTACTGAATGACAGAGGCACTCTGGTAAATGTCCAGGTGATGAGTGATTCCGGCGTTCGCGATTTGGATGATGCTGCCATTGAGGCCTTCCGCGCGGCTGCACCATTCCCGAATCCTCCGAAAGGCATCATCGAAGGTGATGGCACTGTGAAGATCCGCTGGGACTTCGTTCTTGAATCCTAATGACTGAGAGCCACATGGCTTGGCTCTCTTAACCTTATTTACTGAGCGGAAACAGACTTGTGTTCAACTGGTAAACTCTGCGACCTTCCAAAGTTTCCGATTTATACTGATGCAAAATCTCTCGGAAGGCGTCTTCTAACTTCTCCAAAACCTCTGCATATTCCTTTTTATTTAACGGAATCAACAAGCTTCTGAATTTGCGAGTTTCAGGCGGCAATTGTATGGCATCAATCGAATCCTGAAACGCTTTAATATAGTAATTCTTTAACGATTCATGCTGAATTGAATCTGGGACCTTAAATCGCTTGATATCCGTGACCCATTCCAACGGATTACTTTCCGAGCGGCTCACCAACGAAAGCTCCTGCAACTGCAACAGACAGTTTTCAACCTGTTGCACCGGAGCTCCCAGTACTTCCGCGATATTCTCTGAGGTCTTCAACAGATCTTCAAAGGTCAAAAGGGTCTGAATCTTGGGCAAGAGATGAGACGAAATGAATCCCGCATGAGAAATATGTTCCGCTGGCAAATGACTGTCCATAAGGACCACCATTTTTTTCCACAGCGAATTTCTTTGCTCTTCACTTTCCGCGCGACAATATTCGACCAGCAGGAAATAGTACTTTCTTTCTTGGGAATTTAACTCGAGAGACTTTTCAATGATTTGCGCAAAATTTCTGGTGACCGAGCGTTTACCCGTGACCATCATTCGCAGCAAGGACCTACTTTTAATATCAAGATCATTGGCCCAAGATTCGTAAGAAAAACCTTTCGTGTTCTTCTTACGAAACTGATAGTGAGCTTGCAGATAGGTACCTATATCAATGTGATCAAAGATATTCGGCTTAACCAGGGTGTCTTTCATTTTGATTATTTTCAGCAAGCCCACCTCACTTGATCAATGACAATTCTGTGCTCATTTGTGAGCTCAGGACCTTATTGTAAATAGTCGTAATACCCTACGCGCAAAGTCTGATCTTTGCTCGTAAGGTAAGCATCTACTTTAAAATAGCCTTGCTGCACAGGAACTCCGCCAACACGCTTTGACTCCGTATAGACCCATTCCAAATGAATTCGAAATCCTTGATCTAGGTTGTTGCAGTACTGCTGGATATCGTCTGCACCAAAAGCCTCATACACCGTCATATCGTTGGGATTCGCGAACACTGACAATGTGCCACGCTCGGTATAGCCGCGAATCTCCAAAATTCCATTTGCACGTTGTACACATCTCAATCTTGATTTTCCCCAAACGATTTTTGGAGAATCAAACATCAAACAAAGATCTTGAATCGTCAGAGCATCACTTTGCGGACTGTACTGTCTAATTAATTGACTGGTCGATGTCACGTTGGAGGGAGCTGCATCGCCGACAGAACCAATATCGCCATTACCGGCTACAGCTGTGCACACAAATAAAATCAGACTTGTTAACTTTAAGTAAAAGTTTTTTCCCACGCATCCTCCCAAATTCACTCAGTGAGCTTTAGGTGCTTTTCGAATTCCTTTCAAGAACTTTGAACAAAAATGGTTTTGAAATTCACTTTTGAGCTCAACGTGAGCACAAAAGCGGGCACAGCGCTTGCTATAACCACTTTCGAAACACAACCCAAACAAAGGAAGAAATATGAAAAAGGCTATTAGAATCGCAATGTCAGTAGTTATGTTAGCAGCTGCAGCTCCCCAATTCGCAACCGCTCAAAACATGACTATTCAACAAGCTATTACTCAAAAGCGTCTTGAAAATGCAAAAGTACGCGAGCAATTGAACAACCTAAAAATTCAATTGGCTGACATGCGCACAGAGCTTGATAAGGAACAAAGCAGATTCGGATATCAGGCTTCTAAATGGACTCGCAATATTTCAATCGCCACGGCTGGCGTGGCAAGCGTAATGACTGTTATTAATTATAAAACTGAGACCAACAAAAACTTTTTCCTTTATGGTCTTATCGCTGCGGCTTCGGGTTTGACTGCTGGCCTAGCCCAAATTGGCGTCGCTTTGACGAACGACCAAGTCGTAGAACTGGAAGCTAAAATTTCTGACCTGAATGCAAGAATTGAAGCCGCTGAAGCGACTTTAACTGTTAGATAGGTGGTTGCAATGAGGACTGTCAGACAGATTCTAATTTCAATTTTGATACTTGGATTCAGTCTACAGTCCTTGGCGCGTCCTGAATTGTGCTCTTCCGTCTTTACCTCCGAGATTTCGAAACCCAGTGAATTTATCCGCACTCTTCTTACTCCAAGAGTCGTGAACAAGTTTGACGCTGAACTTTACTGGCATGTCAGAACGACACCATCTAAGGATTTAAATCTTACAAACAAAGATTTGAAACGACTCGAAACAAAACTTGCCATTATTGATAAAACACTTCCCGCTTCCAGCGAAAGATGGACGGCTCGCCTATTAAATTTGAAAGTCATGCGCTTACGCGAATTGAACAGCCTATTATCCAGATCCAAAATCGCGGATCTCCAAGATCCATTTCTGCGCAGGCAATTCGTAACTCAACTTTACTTACTAAGTCAGTCACCTTGGATTGGACTGGGTAAATCTATCGAGCTCAGTCGCATTGAGACCATCTCGAGTTGGGCAGAAAGAACTGCAGAACAAAGACTGTTGAACGATGGCCTTGCTGGCATTCTTAAAGAGCTTGGCTTCACAAATCCAACCACTTTACAAAAGGCACGCATCAACCTCAAGAAAATCGCTTCATCAGGAATTTTGGGGCTTCCCTTGAACCTTCCCAAAATCAATAAATCCCTGGATGGCAAGTCCATGCGGCAGGACCACGCTGTCGATATCTACAACGATGTATCACGCATCTACGGGAAAGCCGCTATGGTTGTGATGATTGCGGTTTTATACAATACGTTCCCCGATCTTCAGAAAGAGATCGAAGATCAAATCAATCATAAAATAAAAGAGCGCGAGAACGATCCTGAAACAATCCGCAAACGTGACGAAGCCTTTGCAGCGGCGATGCAGGCATTAGACAAAGTCGGCGGGCAAATCGATCAACTGACGAGTCAAGACCCGAAACAAACCATGTTCGAGGAAACCCTTGCCCTGTTTGAATCAATGAACCAACGCAAAGCCACGGATACCGAGATCAAAGAGATGCGCGAGCAAATTGACTCATTATGAGACATCTTCTGGCATCCCCCTTGCTCCACTAAAAATCATGAATTGGGTCTTTAAGGCTTTAATCCTTATTAGCGCGATCCTATTGTCAAAGAACTCGGCAATGGCGAGCCAAAATTGCGGCAGGTTTCTGTGCGCCTCCAGCTATTCAGCTTTGGATCGCTTGAGTGAGGAAACCGATGTTGTCGTAAAAACACTGAAAAGAAAAGGCCCAGCTGCGCGCAAAGACCTTATTCAACAGCTAAGAAAAATCGAGGCTTTAAACGAGAGCTATTTCAAGGTTGCGGACATCACATTTAAAAAGCTTCCCACTTCCTTAATAGTTAAAGGCCAATCCGTCACCTACACTCGTTACCAGTTGCGTGGGTCCGGACAAGGTGATGCGATTTCAAAGTCACTGACTGAAACCTCAGTCCCCGTGATTCTGGATCCACTGTATCTTTATAACTATAAGTACTTTGGCCACTACGAAAACGAAACAATCTTCGTGGGTCCCCATGTGTTCAGATTAAATTTGATGGGAATCACCTCCACCCTTCAGCACGAACAGCTTCACTCGGTGGAGCACGAAAAAGTTCGTCTGGGCAAAATGAGTCTGGGCCGTATCGAGCTGATGAACTCCGAAGGCCGCAGATCGGTAAATTACGGAAACTATTTCCGTGTTGATGAAATTGAAACACATCTTAACGACTACCACTTACTGACTGACCCGGGAATCGTAGCACAACGCGATCTGGATCTTATCACTCAAGGACTAACCAGTTCGGCCCTTGATTCAATCAAGAAATACCGCGACGTTGTGGTTAAAGATAAGGTCCAGAACCTGAAGCGTTTCTCGGCGGAATCCCAGGAAATGCTTGCGAAGATCAAAGCTCGAATCATGCATGGAGCGATCCCTTACTCCTCGAAGTATGACCCCTCAACTGGCGCCATCCGCGTGATCTTTACCACAGAATATAAATCCTATGAGTTCATGAGTTTCGATCTGCGCGGCTTGATTGTTCCCGCAGATTTAAGCGACTGGGTAAAGGTTCGTGAAATCATCCTGAATACAATTAATTGGTCCGAAGAACGCATTTCTGCTGCCAACCTTAATAATATAAACCTATGATAATTTCTTGAGGTAATTATGAAAAAAATCTTATTAGCTTTCGCAATGATCCTTGGTTCATCTTCAGTATTCGCAGCCGAAGGTACGAGCACTTCAGATGTTTTTAAAACAGACCGTGTCGGAAAAAACTGGATGATCGCAGGTCAACTTGTCGGCATGACCAGCAAAGTGGGAAGTGAATCAGGCGTTATCGCTGGTGTTTATTTCAATCCCGATTCTTTGCTTTTGGTGGAAGCCTACGGTGCAGAAGAAACTGGATTCTGGCACAACCTAGATGGCGATGTGAAAATTAAATCGCAAAGTATCGCAGTGATGTACAAAAAATTCCTGGGCAACTCGTTCTATATGAAAATGGGAGCCGTCGGCCGTTCAATTGACTACTCGAACTATGAAATTCCTCAAGACGAAAAGTTCAAAGGAACTTCCATCGCGGCTTCATTTGGTTTAGGCAATCAGTGGCAGATCAAAAACTTCACCTTGGGAGCAGATTGGATTTCTTTTTCTCAACCGATTTCCACGAACATCACGTCCGAGCAAATCTACGACAATACGACTTATGCCCAACAAAGCATGGATGATGCTCAAAACACTTACCTAAAAAGCTCTTACTTCCAGTTCGTTCGTTTCTATGTGGGTGCAAGTTTCTAGTGGCTTCCCCCTTTATAGCCCGGGGTTCCACGAGCCCTGTGACTAAAAAACCGCATTTCTCTCTGAAAAAGGTCCCTATTTACACTAAGGGACCTTAACTACCCCTCCAAACATCCAGAAAACTCGAATGAAAGCCTCGTATTTGGTCCAAACCGGAACCATTGTGAGACCGACGCGTGATCCACCAGTTTTCAGGGTGTAAACTCGGGGCTGACGGAGCCTATTTCTTACTGCGTCACTCGATGGAAAAAGACCCCTTTTTCAAGGCCTTAAACCTTGTCTCCCCCTCTCGAGAATGCTAGTTTCGCTCCGTTAAATTACCGAGTTATTACTCAAGGAGAACCATCGTGGCTGACTCTAAGAACAAGAATGCGAAGCCAGAAACTTTGAAGGGTGCTACCCCTGAAGTTTTGGACGTTATCGCACGCCGTGCTCTTTACCTTTCAACTCAAATGATCTGGCAAGCCAATCATCGTTCCGACAAAGAAAAAGGCGACCCAAAAATCGGTGGTCACCCGGCAGCCTGCGCAAGCTCTCTGCATATCATGGGTGCTTTGCACTTGATGGCTAAAACTGGTTTCGACCACATCGCGAATAAACCGCATGCGTCTCCAGTGGATCACTCTTACAACTACCTTTTGGATCTTTTGCTTAAAAACGATCTTACGAAACTAACACAAGAACAAGCAGACCAGGCAATGAATGGTCTTCGTAAGTTCACTGATGGTTCTGAATTCGTATTCCAATCTTACCACTCTGCATACGATCCAGATCACCACAACTTCTTCCCCTCTGGTACAGTAGGTATTCCACCTGTTGAAGCTGGTTACATGGCACTTGCATACCGTTACGCTCGCGAACATGGTTATGAAGTTCCAGATGCACACTTCTGGGCTGTTTGCGGTGACTCTGAATTCCGTGAAGGTTCCATGTATGAAGCAGTTCCTGACTTTGCTGAGCGCGAAATCGGATCTTTGACTTGGATCCTGGATTACAACCGTCAATCACTTGATGGTCACCGTATCACGAACAAAGAAATCATGAACGGGACAGATGCTGACCGTGTCGAGCGCACAATGGCTGCGAATGGCTGGGAAGTTATCCAAGTACGTCACGGTTCTAAACGTTTGGCTTTGTTTGCTAAAAAAGACGGTGAAACTTTCAAAAACTTCCTAGAAAAGAAATTGGAAGACTATGAACTTCAATCATTGCTTCTTGTTCAAGACATGAAAGCTTTGAAAAAAGGCATCGCTAAAGAACACCCAGACATGAAGAAATTCTTGGACTCTGTAACTGACGAAGAGCTTTACGAAGGTCTTCGCGATTTCGGTGGTCACGATATGATTCAACTTGCGCAAGCAATGGAGCAATCAAAGCTTTCTACACGTCGTCCAACAATCATCATCGCGCATACTCTTAAAGGCTGGGGCTTGAAAGCTGCAGCTCAACCAGGCAATCACAGCTCTCTTCCACAAGAAGACGAAGTGAATGCACTTAAAGCTGCTCAGGGCATCACTGGTGATACTTTATACCAACGCCTTGATCCAAACTCTGCAGCTGGAAAGTTCTTGGCGGCTCGCTCTGAAAAAATCTTTGGCGAGATGAAAGCGCAATACGCTTTGAAAGCTAAGAACCAAGAGTACTTCTTGAAAAAGCTGACTGAGTTCGGCGAAATCCCTCAGGCTTTGGACATCAATACGAAAATGACAAGCTACCCTCATACACAGTGGATGCTTGGTCAGTTGACTGCAAAGTTGACTCGTATTGCGAATACTCCGCTTGATGAATCAAAATTGACTGATAAACAAAAACCTCTAACGGACCATGAAAAACCATTCAAACTTCCGGGCGAGTTGTTCATCTCTATGGCTCCAGATGTTGGTACTTCAACGAACTTGAATCCTGCGATGGACGGTAAAATTTTCGGTGCTCCAGTTGTTGTCGACCACGAAACTGACTTGGGCGTTAAAGACCACAAACTTCCTGACTTGGTTCCTGGCGAAGAAGAATCTGACCGCTTCCTGCGTTTCGAAATCGCCGAAGGTAACGTTATGTCTTGCGTGGGTGCATTCGGTAAAATGCGCGACATCGTAGGTGTACCTATCATCCCCTTGATGACTGTCTACGACTTCTTTATCAAACGTGCCTTGGACCAATACTTCTACAACCTCTACTGGAAGAGCTCATTTATTTGTGTGGGTACTCCATCAGGTGTTTCTCTTTCTCCGGAAGGTGCGCAGCACGGTTGGAAGTCTGACATCCAGATTCCGAACCAAATCACGTGGGAGCCGTTCTCTTGTATCGAACTTGATTGGATCATGTGCGACACAATCAAACGTCACGTTATGAACGACAATGCCGGCCGTACAGGTACTTTGCTTCGTCTGGTAACTCGTGGTGTGGAGCAAAAAGATCTTTTGAAATACCTGAAAACTCAAGCTCGCTTCAAACAAGGCCTGGAAGGTCAATTGTCTCGTGCGGAGTTCCCAGTTGCGGGTGGAATCAATGAAGAAGAAGTGGCCGCTATGGATGACGCTTCTATTTTGCAAACTCTTCGTGAAGAAGTGTTGCAAGGCGCTTATTACTTGATCGACTACCGTGGTTACGCTGGCTACGAGCCAGGTGACAACGTTGTGAATATCTTTGCACTAGGCACAATGGTTACTGAAGGTATCAAAGCTTCTGAGGCCTTGCTTGCTCGCGGTATCTACGCAAACGTGATCGCGGTGACTTCACAAGATCTACTTTGCGGTATTTTGGGTCACGAAAACGATTACGATTACTTGAAAAACGGTCTGGGCATCAACTCCAACCTTTACTTGAGAAAGTCTGAAGACGTATCCACTGGTGATTTGATCACTGTCGCTGGTAAACGTGTTCCAGTCGTATCGGTCGCGGATGGTGAGATTGGTATGCTTGATAACATCGGATCATTGATCGGTGTTCGCCAGGAAGCATTGGGCGTGATCAAGCACTCTAAGTGCGGTCGCCCTTCAGAGATCTATGCTTATCACCACATCGACGCTGACGCTGTGGTGGAAGCATGCGGTAAGGTGTTAGCAGAAACGGCTCTTGAAAAAGTAATCGTTTCTGAAAGCGCGTTGGGTGCGACCCACCAAGCGGAAGGTCGTACAGCTCACTGGACAGATCTTTGGCCTTCGAAAAATCCAGTTCACAAACACTAAGAACTGAATAGATCAAAAACTCTGAAAAGGGCTCCTCCCAAGGGAGCCCTTTTTTTATCTTCACAATGACGCCTGCCGCTGGCACTCTAACGTGGTTGGAGCAGCCATGGATTATACAGAACTCGCGAAATCAGAATTTCCGTTTGAAGGAGAGTTTTTTCTCTCTAAAAACAAACGCTACAATGAATTGATATTCTTCGTGCATTTTTACGAAGGCTCCAAGCGCGAGCTGATCCGTCATATCAAGATGGTGAATGAATTTGGCTTTGATGCATTTGCATTCCAACTGAACGGCACCGCCAAGGATCTTTTTAAACGTCTGCCGATAACTGCAGATGGTGCGATGGGTGTAAAGCACGTCTATGCCGCACAAATTGAAAAACTGCTAAATGCAATTCCCGGTAACAAAATAGTTTACGCTTTCTCGAATCCCTCAGCTTCGGCCATCGAAGCGATGGCGAAACGTCATTGCGTTGATACTGTTGCCTTAATTTGCGACAGCGGTCCAACTGCACGCTTTCTTCCTTCGGTGTGGAAACTCTTGCGAAACTACAGATTTCCATTTCCATTCGGCGGATTGAAACTTCCTGCGACGGCAGCACTGGGAGTGTTTTGGTCTTTGCATTTTCACAAAGATACTCACGAACAACTCGAAAAATTTCCTGAGAACTTTCCCATCCTGTCAATTCGCGGATGGAAGGATAAATTGATTCCTCCAGCGCACATAGACGAAATTTTCGAGCCGCATCACAAATTGAATTGGTCCAAACTCAATTTACCAGAGGCTGAGCATCTTACTGGACTGCGTGATTTTCGCGGTGAGTATGCGCCCAGTGTCGACGCATTTCTGAAGCGCGTGGCCACACCGATTATTAAATCCATTTAATTGGCGCTTTGTGATAGTCCCCTCTTAGACTTTATTTGCAGAGGGGACGCTCAATGAAGCACGTAATTATTATTTGTTTGTTAATCTTGCCTTTCACGGCCGAAGCACGTCGTGGATACGTCTACCAAAACTCGTTCGAAGCTTATGGTGAAGGCTACGCAAAGAATCTCGCAAATCTTGCGAACGATAGAATTTCAAATCTGCCTGCCGATCAACGCGCGAAGTGTGAGCAACGTTATGGCCGCATTTTGAACGATGGCTTGATCGATATTCGCGTGGCCATGGGCTACCTTGATTGGACAACGGGAAGTGTTGTGCGCAGTGGTTCTCGTAACTATGGTTACAGTCCTTCTATCGACATCGGGGCTTACTATGCTTTGGTAGATTTAATCACTGGCAGCTGTCGCGGAAACTTTCAACTGTGTCGCTTTAGACAAGAAACTTCCGGTAATCCGTACGTGTTCGTTAAAAATGTAACTGTCCAAGGTCGACCGGTTCGCGCCCGTGTTGAAATTCAGTTTGCTTCAGCGACTGAGTACCTGGACAACAACGTGAACTCTTCATCTCAAGAGCAACGTACTGCTTACATGCAAAATTATTATGATCGCGCTTTGCAGGATGCGGATGCAGCTTTCTATTTCGGTCATTCCAGAAATGGGGGCGGACCTGATTTTGCTCCACCGAAATTTATCGCGGGAACGAACAAAGTGAACTATGCGGGTTACTATAAAAAGTACCGCCCGGGATTCAACAAGATGCTTCAGTCTTTAAGCAACCCAAGCCGCCAGGCGGATGTAATTGGTATGATGTCTTGTGATTCTCGCGATCACTTTATGAGCAAGCTTCGTTCAACTGCACCAAAATCGGGTGTCATCACTTCAACGAACGTATTGACGGTCGAAGAAGTTTACACGGCGATGATCGGTGGAATGGATGCTTTGGTTCGTGGCCAATGCCAAAAATCGTTCTACAAACAACTGCGCATGACTCAAAGAAATGCAGACAACATCACGATGGATGGAATGTTTGAATAGATTTTAGTTTAAATTTTAATGGTTTTTAAATTTTGAATAAGGAGGTTCAAAATGGTCGAGATCGAACAACTGCCCCACCCGGATTACTTGAAATATCCCACGCACAGAACACTGGGATTTTTCGCAAGTCAGGAGCAGGCCAGGAATGCCGCCCAAGCAATCATTCGCGAAGGCTGGTTGGAAGGCGATATTCATGTCTACGAAGGCGATTACGGTGTGGATGCCGTTGATGCCGATGGATCTCGACACACTCTGAAAGAAGCCTGGGGACGCTGGGTGCAGAAGTTCCTGGGCACAGGAGAGTGGGATCTGGTTGAAGAAGCCGACCAGGAATTGAAACAAGGCCACCTCCTTCTTTCCGTTGCGACTAAAAACGAAGAAGAAAAATACACCGTGGCTGAATTGATGGTTTTAAACGGTGGTCATGGTATTCGTTACGTTGATCCTCTTTATAACGAGGAGCTTACACCACCGGGTCATCATCCTTCCTAATTTTTTAATAGAAAAAAGGTACGGCCTTATCTCCCGAGATAAGGCCGTACCTTTTTTGGATATACCTGTTTCTTTGCGTCTCACAATGAGACGTCGAGCCCAAATTGTCCTTTGTCTAATATTTTTCATTCCAAATGACATATATGTGAAATCAGGCGGAACATGTCTTGCTTTATAGAACCCTGAAGAGGTGTATCTATGAGACTTCGCAGTTCATTCCTGGCAAAAATCACATTGGCAGCAATCACAAGCTCCCTGCTATCGCAGGCGGTTTTTGCTCAACATCATCAATCAGACATGGATATGAACTCCCATCATAGCTCCTACAATTATTTGAATGATGCCAATTACAAAGCCATCGCCGCCCAACAAGCGAAAGAAATGATGGATGCACAGAATAAAATTTATGATGAATACAAAAAGGTTGAATACAAGGTATTAGCCAATCCACAAAGTGCATTGGATGTACTTATTCACGTAGGCAACAGCAGTGTCATGAGTCTTGCACACATGATGCTTCCCGGAGAGGAATCCGGTAAACCTAAATACACATTAGACGTAAAGTACAGCAGAAATATGCCCGCAGGCGAGGTGGCTTTCGTCTCGATGACAGACAATTCCAAAGGTCAAGCGACAGCGATCGTGACTGTGCACGAATCCGCAAAAACAAATCCCTTTGTATTGCTTGAATCACTCGTTAGCTTAAATCAAATTTTTGATGTTACTTCCATTATTGGAACGAAAACAACAATTGCTCATGGAAAGACACTTCATCATCACAATTACGAAGCCTTACTTACTACCTTTCAATCACTCACACACACACTGGGAATGACAATCAGCTCTGGTGGAAACTCATCCTACGGCATCACTTCAACTATGGAACTTCTTGAATTAAAAGCCAATGCAGACGCCGGCAGCATCATTTCAAAAAGAGCGATGGCAGAGCGTGCGATGGGACTTACTCAAGTAGTTCGTATGAATACAAACTCTTTCACTCCATTGAAAAATTTGACAGATGATCAGAAAATGGCCGCTCTTGCAGAGTACGCAAAGCTTAAAGGTGTTTTTGTCGATACCAAGCAATCCTATGCTGAAGCATTAGCAAGTGTTCAGGACCAAATTGACTTGCGTGAAAAAAGACAAATGGAGTCACTTAACTCTGCAGCTAAACTGGAAGTCAGAAAGCAAAACAAAGAACTTGAGGCGACCGCAGCTCAACGCGAAGAAGTCGTTCAAACAAAATCATTAAGCGAGATGGTCAAAGCAAATGACCGCGCGGGTGTTGCCGATGCCATGGAAAAGATTTTTCCTTGGGCTATCATGGAACCTACCGAAAAAACTTTCTGGCGTGATTACGTTGATGCCATTCGCCATCCCAACTATGAAGGGGCCCAGATTTTATTTCGCGGAATGGATGAAGACGAAAAATTGCAAGAAGTGCGTGATTCCAAAGGTAAAATCATCGGCGGGGGTCTTTTCTCAAAACGTCTGACGGCGGGCTCAGGTTCGCATCTTTATAAACTCAAAGGCCTGCAAAAAACTTTTGAGACTTTTGGTACCAATGGTGTGAATACCAGCGGTAAACCCATTTCTCCTCTGATTCAACCTCACACACTAAGCAAAATGATGAGCAACCATGCCGGCAATCCAGCTGGTTCTCCATTTATTTCACTCAGCTATGATGTACAGGTGGCACATCAGTTTGGCACAGGAAAAGTCATCATCGAGGGTGATACAATTCCGGAAAGCACTGATAAAAAAATGATGGCGTTAAGGGATACCAATGCATCCGGTGGTATTGTCACTCTTCGCATCGATAAACGCCGAACATTGGTGAATACTATTTCTGGATTCAATGGCGAGTTGGAAGTACTGGCATCCATGCTGATTTTTCCCGATGAAGTACTTTATATGGAAAAAGGTGTTCAGCTAATGGTTACTCAGAAAAATGGTCCCTTCCTGGGAAGTTCCATCAGAATGACTCCTGATGAGTATTACAAAAATGCTCGCAGCATCGTTTATCAGAAAACTGGAATTAATCTCCCGGAAGACCGTAAAACTTACGCTAAAGAAGGCCAAAAAAGCTTCCAAAGCGGTTTATCCAGAATGCAAGATTTGTTCAGCAGAGCAAATCCGAACAAACCTATAAGCTGTTCAAAGGTATTTAATTAGTGAATGTAATTCGCGCCGTTCTTTTTAATGCGATTCTTCTGTTTGGGTTGGTGGTTTTTGCCGCTAGCCCTGAAGAGTTTTTGCATCGGCAAAAATTGATTCGCGTCTATGTTGATAGCGCTCCTGGATTTGGTCATCAGTCGGCGGGCATTTCCGTAATGCGTAGACTTCGTGATCTAGGTTTCAGCGGCGAATTCGAAGTCATCTATCAGCCTGCGGTTGCGGGCAAGATTCAAAAAATCTATCCAGGCTTTCCTCAAGGCATTGCGGGTGAAGTTCATTATATCGATATCGGTACTTACGCTGACTCTGTTGCTGATAATCAGGTCGCAAAAGTTCAACTAGCGGTATCTGGTGCAGACGATGGTTTCGGCGATAAATTCAAAAATATTTCTCGGTCTGAAAATTATCTGCGCATGCAACCTTTGGGTTGGGGCGATGTGGGTCTTTATTCAGATAAACTAACTGTACTTAAAGCATTAAAAGACATGCCGCTTGCAAACTTACCCTCGAATTCAACAGAGGAATTTTTGAAGTCTGTTCCAGCGATGAATGACCTCTCGGCAGATTTGAAGCATTTTGTTCAAAGATTCGCTGAGTCCGCGCAAATTAATTTTAGCTTTCCAGTTTATGGCGTCGGCACTCAGACCTTTGCTCCACAAAGAATGTATTTTTATGGCAAGTCCGTAAAAAGTGCCGCCGCAAAAATGGATAAATCCAAAGCCATCGTAATTCCGGTTGTTTCTCCGTTCAACCCTCAAGATATGGATGTAATGAGCAAGGTATTTGGCAAGAAGTCCGGATTTGAATCCAGCAATGCAACGGAACTAAAACATCAAAAACAAATGCACCTGTTAACTCCTCAAGAGTTTTCGAAAACCTCCCTGAAGCCAGGAAATGTGTATTTCGTCTTTGTGGGTTCGGTGCCACAAGCAGTTTTTAATTTCTTCTATGAGCAAGCGACTCTTCCCGTGTGGGTCGCAGGAAAAAATGCAATGAGCTTTGCAGTCACTAAGGGAAAACCTTATTTCAATACTGTCGATGATTATTATATGCCAGAGACGGAAAGGCTTTCTCCGGCAACTTTGAAAATTATCGAAAAAGCAAAAGTCGGATTTAGTACTGGCTATCAAAAATTTTTAAATCAATCTGAAATGACGTCGGTCAGCCAATACATTCAAGCAGCAACAACTCCCGATACAGAACTTGCAAAATACTTTTCTGCTTTAGGCATGAAGATGTCACGCAACGACCGCGTGCTCGAAGGACTTCGCTATATTACGCAAAATCCTACTGCTCCCACCTGCTCTAAGGTCTTTCAATAATTACTTGGAATTTAAATAACGATTGATAGCGTCTGCCACTTCAGCGGATTCGTTAATCGCGCGTTGGGCGATTGATACTTTTTTATTATGGTATCCAAGAGCTCGCAATTGTTGCGTGTGCCAAGGTTCATCACTCACATTCGCCAAGTTATAGGCGGGATTTAAATAACCAAATTGTGTGGCAATATCCTGAGTCGCCATGTCTTTACGTTTGCGGTCCACCCACAGGCGCGCCGTTTGAGCCACATGACAGCTTACGCAGTCCATATTTTCTGGATTATACGATTTTGGATTTTCAATTTTGTAAGCGGCAGATAGTTCTTTACGAATCACATCTTCATTACCCGTACGAACTCGTTGCGATTCCGCGACCAGGTTGCTTAACGTATCATCCCCAGCAGCACGTGCACCGGCGATACCTCCACCCGAGAAAACGTCTCCTGAAGTCACCACGTTTACGAATGACTGAGCGGTGTTTTTACCCAAACGCGGAATTGTCATGGTAACCAGCTCACCATTTTTAAATTCAAACGCACCAAACAGCCACATCGCTCCGCCTCCGCGCAGGAACATCGCCGTCACACGGGAAAGATTTCTTTCACCCGCATATTTAAGAATGATGCGATTCAAATCTTTCAAAGCCGCCACTCCACGACCTGATTTCCAAGCCGGGTGAGGTCCCAAGGGAAGACCGCGAGTTTCCACTCCCGTTCTGGCTTTCCAAGTTTGCAGCTCTTGCAACAACGAATCGAATTCAGAATCAGTCAGTGGATAGAACGAGTGAAGAGCCGCATCGACAGCGTCGATAGAGCCGTCTTCTTCCCACTGCAAAAGTGGTTGCCACACCAGACGAAGTTGTTTTTGGCAGCTGATCTGAGTTGGGTACGGAAAACAAGGATCAATACGCATCGCTACCACACGCATCGCGCGCGCATTGGTTTGCGGATCCATATCCATGGCGATTGGAGAAATGCGCTCGAATATTTTTTCTGGAATCAAACCCTTCATCGGAAGAGTGTTCACATGTCCGTCTTCTTGAGTTTGCAACGGCATCACGTAAGAAACGTCATTCAGATCCCAGGCAGCATGAGTGATCAAAGAGAACGAAAGAGTCAGCAAAACGAACGCAAAATGTTTCATGCCCGAAACATCTTATTTGGCTTGCCATATTTCAATGAAATTCACATTTAACATGTAAGTGAAAACCAAACTTTCGAGCAACACCACTTCACGCAAGGCATTGAAATTACGAGAAAAGGTACGGACACACTTTCTCCATCGGCCCGACACGGGGCCGCATGGAGAAAGTGTGTCCGTACCTGGTCTAGTTCGTGATTTACACCTTTGACTTACATATTATTTACATAGTAACTAATATGTAAATGGAGGCTTTCAATGAGTGCCGTCGCCCTTCCCGCTTTGTCTGACATTCAGTTTGTTTCCGCAGATCAACTGCAACCACCTCCCGGGGTTCCCACGGGAGTGAGTACCTTAGATGACTTCCTTTTATGGAAGGGAATTCCTAAGGGAGACTTAAGCCTCTTTCAAGGAAGCCCGGGGACAGGCGCAACCTCTTTGTGGGTGAGCATGACCCAAAAAGCCCACGAAGATAACAAGTGGGTCGCCTGGGTGAATGGCGGAACGCAATTGCTGCCCGCGCACCTGACCAGCAGAAAGATCAACTTAAAAAAATTGTTGGTCGTGAAAGAACCCAAAGAAGCGGAACAACTTTTCTGGGTTTTACAAGAGCTGGTGACGAGCTCTTTGTTTGAAGTGATTGGTTGTGAGTTGAAAGAAATGTTTTTCAAGAATCACCAACTGCAAAAACTCAAAAAACTTTGTCGCTTTCATAAGGTGGCTTTGATTTTTGTCTGTCACAAGGTGAGTAAGTTTGTGAATCCGCTCTTCAGTCTGATTATTCAGTTCCAAAGAGACTTCATCACGATTCAACGAGCTCTTCACCGTCCAACACCGTTTACTGTCGCAGGGAGTATGGTTTATGCGAACTTTGTGCATCAATTTAAAAACACAGCAAGAAAGCTCCTCAGCTGAGGCCTTTCTTGTTTTAAGCCCGCGCGTTCAGTTTCGTTTTCCACATTATATTTTCGTCGAGATTGATTCCACATCACATCTCCTGGGAGGAGAACATGGAGTTCTACAAAAAGCCGTCGAGATTGGTCGTAAATTCAGTGCTGATGCGAGTGCCGCAATTGCAGACACCGCTCCTGTCGCGCAGATGCTTGCGAAATGGAAGCCTTTCACTGTGGCTCCTCGTGCTGCTGAACATCGTGAGTTTTCAGGTCTCGGCCTTGATGCGCTAAAAGACATTGAGGGTTTACACCCTTGGTCTCAAAAGCGCCTGATTGAACATGTGATTTCATTCGCACGCACTCTGGGCGTGTGCACTCTGGAAGAAGTTTATAATTTCCGTCTGGTTTCACTGCGCGAGCGGTGGGGAGATTTCGGTGTTTTACTTTGGAATCGTTTGCACTCTCAAGACTCTCAGGTCATTTCTCCTCTTGTGCCTCGCGATCCTCTTGTGGGGTATGGCTACCTGGATGATCCCTTAGGTTCGGTACCTTTATTGTTCAATCGGGTAAAACCAGTTCTGGATACTTTGTTTGCGCGGCTCCATGGCCTCTCCCGTTATGCGCACAAAATGGAAGTGATCCTGCACTGTGAATACTCGGATAAACGCTATCTTTTACCGATTGAGCCGATCAGCGCCAGTCGTGATCAGGAACTTTTCGAAGATCTTCTTTATAAAAAGATGGAGAAGACGGAATTAACCAATCCCATCCGCGAATTTGAAGTGACGGTTTACGATGTGCCTGAAAAAATTCAACAACTGGATTTTTTCGAGCCTCGCGACAACTCCGAAGACCGCTGGCGCCGTCTGATCAGTTTTGCCAAGCAGTCGAATTGTGAAATGGGATTTTTGCAGGTCGAAGCCAGTCACTTTCCCGAAAAAAGTTTTCAACTGGTCACCGAGTGGCCGGAAGATTTTAAGTCCGAAGACTTGGTGGAAAGACAGGACAATGCCCTGCAGGTTAAAAATGTTTATGCCAAGGGTTTAAAAGAAAGTCCGCGCCCTTCCCTGCTGCTCGAGCACCCCCAGGCTCTGAGCGCAGGGGAAGTGCAAAGGCTGCGCTTTGTTTCCTCCATGCCCAGCGAAAGAATTGAGTCTTCGTGGTGGCAACTGTCTTCGCAAGAACTAAAGCACCGCGATTATTTTTTCGCTTTATCACAACAGGGACAGTTGATTTGGATTTTCCAAGATAAGGTCAGTTCACAATACTACCTCCATGGATACTTTGATTAAAAAATGAATAAGTCCCTTGATATTCGTAAAACACAGGCGATCGCTACCACGGCCAAAGGATTCGTGGAACTTTTGGGGCGCAGTAACTTTTCCTTTCTGCGCGGGGCTTCCTCCCCCGAAGAAATGGTCGAAGCTGCCATCCATAATAATTATGATGGCATCGCGATGTGTGACCTGAACGGTCTTTACGGTGTTGCGCGCGGATTTTTAACTGCCAACACGCCTTCGGTTTTTACGGAATCTTCCAAAGCCAAAGAGGGCTTTCATTACTTGGTGGGTTCTGAACTGACGTTGACCGATGAAAGCACGGTCACGCTGATTCCCATGAATAAAAATGGCTACACCCATCTGTGCGAACTTTTAACTTTAGGTAAAAGACAGGCCGCCAAAGGATTTTCATCTTTACGTCTGGATCAGATCGAAAAGTACAACCAGGATCTTTTGTGCTTAGCTTTGCCTCCAATTGATGAGAAACGCTATGACAGTTTAGAAAAGATTTTTGGCGATCGACTATATATTCCCGTATGGCGAGATCTCACGTGGGAATCCCAGGAATTTTACAAACAAGCAATACAACTTGAACAAAAATGTGGCGCTCAGCTTTTCGTCACGCAACGTCCGTTCATGCATACACGGGATCGCAAACCTTTATTTGATGTCCTGACTTGCACTCTTCATCACACCACTTTGGAAGAAGCGCGCGATAAATTGATTCAAAATGCTGAACGTTCACTCAGTTCACTCCCGCAAATCTGCTCCAGATGGGCCGATCGAGTCGATCTTGTGGAAAAAACTGTGGAAATCGCCGCACGTGTGACTTTCACATTGGACGAGATTCGCTATCGTTATCCTCGTTCAAATTTGCCACAAGGTAAGACTCCGACAGAATATTTACGCTTCTTAGTTGAAGAAGGTTTGAAGTGGAGATTCCCCGAAGGACCGACGAAAAAAATTCTGGATACCATCGAACATGAACTCGAAATGATCAAAGAGTTGGAGTACGAAGACTATTTTCTTACATTACGTGAAATATGTGAGTTTGCCGATCGTAAGGGGATTTTATATCAAGGCCGGGGCTCTGCCGCGAACTCCATTGTCTGCTTTTGTATTGGGCTGACCTCGGTAAATCCCAAGGACATCGATGTTTTGTTTGAACGTTTTATTTCCCGCGAGCGTCGGGAACCCCCAGATATCGATATCGACTTTGAGCACAGCCGCCGCGAAGAAGTGATTCAGTATATTTATGAAAAGTACAACGAGCGTCATGCTGCCATGGTCTGCACTGTGGTTCGTTATCGTTCGCGCATGGCGATTCGTGAAACCGCCAAAGTTTTTGGTATTTCTTTAGAAAACATCAATGCCATGGTGAAATTCATGGGCCGCGATGGCATGCGCAGGTTGGTTGAGGATCCCACGATTCACAAACGCTTTGGTGTTGAAAGCCCTGAAGTTTGGATGCTGTTTTTGAAAATGGCAGGACAGGTGCACGGTTTCCCCCGCCACTTGGGTATTCATACAGGTGGTTTTCTGATCACTCAGGATCCCATCACGGAAATGGTACCGGTCGAAAAAGCCACCATGAACGGACGCTATGTTATTCAGTGGAACAAAGATGATGTCGCCGTTTTAAAACTGATGAAGATCGACGTTCTAAGTCTTGGCATGCTGACTTGTTTAAGAAAGTGTTTTGATCTTTTAAAAAAACACAAAGGCATCAGCTTTAATCTGGCGACTCTTCCCCAAGATGACAAACCTACTTATGAAATGATCTGTAAAGCAGACACTGTGGGGGTTTTCCAAATTGAATCCCGCGCGCAGATGCAGACACTCCCCCGCATGCTGCCCCGAAATTTTTACGACTTGGTTGTTGAGGTGGCATTGGTACGTCCCGGTCCTTTGCAAGGGGGCATGGTTCATCCTTATTTACGTCGCAGACAGGGACTGGAACCCGTCACCTATGCTCACAAAGATTTAGAACCGATTTTAAAACGCACTCATGGAGTTCCGATCTTTCAAGAGCAAGTGATGAAAATCGTGATCGTCGCTGCGAACTTTAGCCCCGGTGAAGCCGATGAGCTGCGCAGGATCATGTCCTCGGCCTGGAGAAAACGCAGCACCATGGACGCCATTCGTGATCGCATCATGACCGGCTTTAAAAATCACGGTATCTCCCAGGAATATGCCGAGCAAATTTATGCGACGATCGAAGGCTTTGCGAATTATGGTTTCCCCGAAAGTCATGCGGCAAGCTTTGCCGTTCTGACATATGCCAGCTGCTATTTAAAATGCCGCCACCCGGATGTCTTTGCCTGTGGGCTTTTAAACAGTCAGCCTATGGGATTTTATGCTCCCCGCACGATTATTTCTGAAGCCCAAAGAAATGGTGTTAAAGTCGCGCCGTTATGTATTCAAAATTCTGACTATGATTATACTTTAGAAGAAGAAAATGAAAACAACACCCACACCATGCGAGTGGGCTTGCGCTCGATTTACGGTCTTCCCGAAGAACTGATGCGCAGAATTGAAGACCAGCGCAAACTGCATGGTCCTTATCAAGACATCAAAGACTTCATTCAACGCACACAGCTTCCGCGCAGTGTTTTAATTACTCTTGCTGCAACGGGGGCGATGGAATGCTTTCAAACCAATGCGCGAGAACTTATCTGGTTGATTGAAGGGCTTAGCCTTGATCAAAATAGTTTTCTTTGGGGACAACCAAAAGAAATTATGACTCAAGGTTCTTTCGACGAGGAAGAATCTTCTTCGGAAAACCTGCCGTTTGAATCCAATTGGGATCGCATGCGCCGCGAGTATGACACCAAAGGATTCTCAGTCGACTCGCATCCACTGTCAGTTCTGCGTTCTTATTTGAAAACCAAGAATGCGGCTTTGATTGCTCAGCGCTATGTTCCTTATGCCACGTCTTCGGATCTGGAAAGAATCAGCCATAAAAAGAAAGTTCGCGTGGCAGGCCTTGTTTCCGTCACACAACGTCCTCCGACCGCAAAGGGAATGTGTTTTATCACTTTGGAAGATGAATTCGGATTTATGAATATTGTTATTCACCCCGATGTTTATCAAAAAGACCGGGAGGTGATTTATAGCCGCTCCCTTTTAGAAGTCCAAGGACAAGTAGAAAAAGTCGGAAGCATCACGAACGTCCGCGCCATTAATATTCTTCCTTTAGGATAATAATTCAGGTAGGTTTATTCCATGCTTTTGGAATCTTTCGAATTTCTTTTAACACCGACGACCCCCTTGGCCCGCAAGTATGGATTTCTTTACTCGTCCATCTCGCTTCGCCACCGTTATCATCGTCAGAAAAAGAACTGGATTCCTCACCTGAAGAATTGCCAGGAAGTTTTCCTGGAAACCGCGCAATCACTGCCGCAAAGAAAAAGCGTCGTGGTTTTGGGAAGTGCTCACCTGCACGAAATTCCCTTGCATCTTTTGATGGACACTTTCGAACAAGTGACTTTGGTTGATGTCATTCATCCACTTAAGCATCACTTGCAGGCAAAAAGATATTCCCGTCTAAAACTTATCACGATGGACCTGACCCAAGCCTTGGATCAGCTTCAATCCCTGAACACCCTCGATGACCTTGAATCCCTGGCCAAAAAATTAGCGGGGGAAAAGATCTTTCACTTTGAAGCTGATTTGATTGTATCCGCAAATCTAATGTCGCAATTAGCTTTGCTTCCTCTTGATGCCGTCGAAAAGAAAATCAAACGCAATCTGGAGCTTTCGGAGAAAGACTCTATCTGCACGCAGTTCGCAGAAACTCACTTGAAAAACCTTAAGGGTTGCACGGGAACAAAGCTGATTTATTCCGACCGAGAAGTAATCTATCGCGACAAACAGGGTGAGCTAATGTACACCGGCCATTATGATGTGAACTTTGCGGGTTACAAAAAACTGCGTGAGTGGAACTGGATGCTCGCTCCCCTCAAAGAAGCCTCTAAAGACTATTCCATTGAAATGAAAATCGAAGCCTATAAAGGTTAGGATTATTTTCCGAAGTTCTGCAAAATCTTAAGATCTATAATTCGCTGATTAATTTTCGGAAGCTCCTTAACCAGAGAAGATTTTTTTGAAACCCCCATCACATACATCACTTCGCGATTTGCTTCACCCAGCACATAAAAATCGCCTTTATTAAGCTTGAGCTCGCCAATATAGTACTCGATCACGGGACTGTAAGCCAAAAAGACATCAATGCGTTTGGAAGTCAGCATCCGCACGCCCTGGCCCATATCTACCACTTCAACCTTGCGCACCTCGGGTCTATTAAAAAATGCGCCAAAGTCTTCACCGAACGCATATCCCAGAATTTGTCCAAAGGTGAGATCGCCCAACTCTCGGAAGTCTTTAATCGGTTGATTACGCTTGATAAGCTCTTTGACTTTGGGATTATCACGACGAACCCACAAAGAAATGTTCGCGCGAATCAACGGCTCCGTGAATACCAGGAATCTGGATCTTTCAGCAGTAATCAACAAAGGCCCGACGATATCGACCGAACCCTTTTCAGCATCTAATAAAACTCTTTTCCAGGGAGAAAAGCGATAGGTCAGCTCGGAAGCGGGCTTATCCAAAATAAGCGGTAAAATGTCTGTAACGGTGCCCGCAGGCACACCCTTTTTAAGATAAATTAACGGAGGATAGGGATCCGAGCTGACGATGATCTTTGCCAAAGCTCCGAAGGAAAATAAAAAAATTAAAATTCCCAGCCAGAACTTCAAAATCACTCCTTCAGATAAGGTTCTACTTTTTTATTGCAACAAACAATCCTTCAAATGTGGGAGCAATAGCCGCCTCGTAAAGATCTGGATTCGCCAAACGTTCATTGAATTCACGCATAATACGAATCTGTTTCTCTGAGAATTTCTGAATTGTGGCTTCTCCCCAAACAGCACCACTTAAAAATATATTGTCGGCCAGCACCAAGCCACCTTTGCGTAAGTTTTTTTCTGCCCACAACAGGTAATCCAGATAAGCGGCTTTGTTTCCATCGATAAACACTCCATCAAATGGACCTTGCGATTCTAATTTAACTAACTCTTCGCGGGCATCACCGACCACCAGATGAATTTTCTTGTTCGATTGATCGATTTTAGAAAACACTTCCGCCGAACGACGTGCATGCTCAGGGTCTTTCTCTAAAGTCCATAACTCCCCGCCCTCCGGCAAAGCTTCATGAAAATACTGGGCAGACAGTCCCGTCAATGTTCCAATCTCTATGAACTTGCGGCAACCATGCATTTTCACCAGGACGTGAGCCAACTGTGCTTCCGCCGGAGAAATGCTAATTCTTGCTAGACCTAGCTCTTCAGCTGCCTGGCGGGAAAGTTTTTTCGTCTCATTCTCTTTATTAAAAAGAGCACCCAGATATTCTTCTTTGTTGGAAAGCACTGATTCACGCATGGATGAATGTTCTCACGACTTCATCCAGAAGTTAACAGGAAGTTAATTTGCTCCGACTTATCCTGCAGCTTAGCCTGAAAACAGGCAGCACTCACTTGATCACGGAGGATCATATGATTTCTGGCGTCACTCAACAAAGAGCCCAATTGGCGATTCAGTTTCTGATAAGCATAGCCTTAGCCGGAGCAACGGCCTCCTGCTCCTCCAAATCAAAACGTGATGATGAATATCTCCTTCGCCCCGTGAAAGCGAGTCCACAAAAAGCACCCGAATCTGCATTAAGCAACGCAGGCAACGACCTCAGGCAAAGTGTCCGATATGAAACTCTTTCAAAAAATATTCGTTTTGACTATGCCAGCGCCGAACTCACACCCGCGAGTAAGAATGCCTTAGATCACATTGCGACGGAAATTAACGGGTCCCTTAATTCTTTTAACGTCATACGACTGACTGGTGTTACCGATGCGACCGGGGATGATTCTCGTAACATGCTTCTGTCGCAAAGAAGAGCCGAAAATGTACGAAGATATCTAATCTCCAAGGGTGTTCCAGCAAACAAAGTGGAAGCGATCGGCGTGGGAGCAAGTAATACAATCATTCCGGGAACTAAAATCAAAGCCGCCGCTGACCGCCGCGTTGACTTTGAGATTGTGCGATAACTGAAATACAGGCTAAATAAGGTGCATGAATCCTCTTTTAGTTTTTGATCTTGATGGCACATTGATTGACTCCGCTCCCGATATCATAGTCGCAGTCAACCGCACTTTGAAAAATCATGGCAAACAGACGCTAAGTGATAAAGAAATCATCGCGCATATCGGGGAAGGCCTTAAAAAGCTCCTCGCAGATCTTTTCGTTAACGACAATTTGTCGCCGGCACAGATCATCAACCTCGAAGCCGAATTTTTGCAAATATACGAAGAGGAAATGCTGAATAAAACACAGATCTATCCCGAAGTGGAAAACTTTCTGGGTAGCTATGCAGGCCCGATCGCAATTATCACCAACAAAAACGAAATCCCGGCAAAGTTGATCATCCAGCATCTGGGTTTGCATCGTTTTCCGTGGGTGAATGTCTTTGGAGCAGATACTTTGACCGAAAGAAAACCAAGTCCACTGCCATTGAATACAATGATGAAACTTGCAGGCCATCACCCGCACAACACTGTGATGATCGGCGATGGTATACCAGATATGGTTTCCGCTCAGCGTGCGGGCGTAACGTCTCTGGCCATCGAGTTTGGCTACACCCCTCCCGACATACTTATGAAGTACGAACCAAAAGCATTTCTGAAAAATTATTCGGATTTATCCTACATTTTGAAACAAATTTTCTGATATTTGTGCGACTGAGAATCTCACTCTGAGACGAAGAAAATTCGTGGATTTGGAGTGAGCACTGAGTTCACTAAAGTGAGTCCAGGTTACTTAAGTGTGTTCCCCAATAACCGATAACTTTAGTAATGAAGACTCAGGGGAAAATTTGGCTTTTCTATGAAGCCGAAAAGAAGGAACAATCCAAGCCAATGTCTGTGGTTCAGGCACAGGTATTTTTGCTGTCGTTGAAAAAGAACGACCATCTTAAATACTTCATCTGGACACCAGGATGGCCCGATTGGACTTGCGTAAAGGATTTCCTGAAGTCAGGTCAGAGCTATTTCGTCATGACCAAACCACCTCAACCTGCAAACCAAAGCGAGCAAACCGAAAAGCACTACACTTCCAGTGAAGATAGCACTCAGGTCATTGCCGCAGAGGAAACAGAAAAAACCAATTCGGGAACGATGATTACAATGTCGGGACTATTTACTAAAGTCCGAGATGGTAAGCCCATGAAGAACTCCAATCCCGTCGACTATGGTTACTATCACCATGACTTTAATGGTGATGATCTGGATATTTCTAAAATCAATAAAGTCGGTATTCCTGAGAAAGTGAAAGTTTACGAAGAAACTGATTCTCGCAACGAAGATTCAGATCGCCGCAAAGACACTCGTCATGAATTCAAAATTGAAATCATCCTGGTTTCAAAAACCAAATCCTTCCGTACATTCTCTCGAGACATCTCGATCAGCGGTACGCAGCTGGAAAAAGAAATTCCTCGCGAGTTCCTAAATGTTCCGTTTGATTTGATCATCGTGAATCCTTATGAAAAGGACACAGCTCGCGGTCGTCTGCTTTTCAGAGCAAAAATCGTTGGTGACATGACCGATCCTCGGCGACTAATGTTCATCGAACAAGATGAGGGTATGACTTCAAAACTCGACACCCTACTTAGGTCCTACCTTAAAGCACAAGCTGCGAATAAAAAAGCCGCTGGTTAAAAATCCAATATATTTAAGATTCTTAATTAAAGATTTCTTAACAACTCGCCGATCTCAAAGTGAAGCGCGTTTAAGGAGATTTCATGAAGAATCTATTTCCTATTTCCTCAATGGTGATTCTGTCTGTTGGTCTGAGTGCCTGCGAACCGAAGGTTGAAGACTCGGCAAGCTCAGGAACTCATTTATATATCACCTCGGGCACCTGTTATGTGGGAAATGGTCTTACAGCAGAAACACCTTCACGCACTGTTAGCAAATTGAATTTATCCACGGGTGTGGTTGATGAAATCGTCATGGACTACAACACTGTGAATTCCACAGATAGACCGCAAGCGGTTCTAAACTCAGATGATTCAAACCTGTTAGTCTTGGTTGAAAACTCCACCAGCAATGCTCGCAGGATTGATTTGGTTAAAAAGAAAGGGAGCAGCCAATTCTCCACTTACTTTAGTGACAGTACGACTCTGACGAATACAGCTGCGCACATCGTTCGCAATATGTTTCGGACACCAGATGGTGGTCTGCTGATTTCAAAAAGTGTTGCCGTAGAAAAAATCAGTTCCAGCAAAGGACGTGTCACTGTCGGTGCCAATCCATTTATCAATGCACCCACAGGTGGTTCTTGTGGCACGACTAACAATTCCTTGATCACAGCAGTTGTGGCCGTTTCTAATTCAAAATATATCTTTGCCCATGCCGCCGCGACACCCAACAATCGCGTGGTCTTCGTTAATAATGTGAACGGTTGGTCGGCCGCCGCAGATTGCACAACCGCAGTTGCCGCACCCGCAACGACAACATACCCAACAGCGATGGTTTATATTCCCTCGACGACGACCGCCAATACGGGATACTTGCTGGTCTCTTACTCCAGTAGTACGGCCGCTCAAGACTATATTTATGCTTATGATGTGAATGAAACGACGGGTGCGATTACTGGCGCAACGAAGGCCTATGAAAATGCATCCGTTCTACGCGGTATCTCTGCGATGACTTACGACTCAAATAGTGGCGGAGTTTTTGTGGCCAATGGATCGACAACTTTGGCGAATGGGATTGAACGTTTCACTTTCGACGCAACTTCAAAAACACTGACCCGTGACGGTACAGTTCCATTTGCAGGAACAAGTCTTTACACGAAATGTATCACGGGAATGACTGTCGCTAACTAAGGCTGTCTTTCAAAGACATCGATCATCGACATGTATTTTTTTAGAGCTTGCACATAGCTATTCTGCTCAGGAATAGCTGTTTTATCGATTAAAGCTTTTGATCTTCCAAAATAGATATAAGGCAAATAGTCAGCATACTTATCTGGAGTAATATGATCTAGATGGTATGTTTTAATTCTGGTTTTCATTTGCTTTAGGGCTTCAATCAAATAACCCATCGTCGCAATCGCAGCATTCTCTGGGATATACAAGTTTTCAGAAGTGATTCCAAATTTCTCGACGACCGCTGCTGGTAAGAACTTAATCTGCGTCAGACCGCGACTGTTTGGGTCAACCCCTTTACCTGTCGTCACCGAGCGCATAACTTTCGCTAAGCTCACGGCCCAAGGCATCGTTTCTTTTACTTTGTACCGCGCACTTTCTCCAAAGCGAGTTTCGCGTCCTAAAATACCCACAGACATCTGGGCCAGTAAGGTGTACTCGTCACCGCTCACTTTATACATTTTCTGAAGTTCAATCTTATTCACAGCAAGGGCCTGAATGAAACGGCGCACTTGGATAGTTTGCACCTCATCAGAGTTTGGTACCAACATAATTTGACAGTCGTCACAGTCCGACTCCAGCCATTTCCACGACTGAAAACCCTGATCCTGAAGCAGAGCAGTTTCCATTTGTGAAGACCAAGATGAGGATTGAGAAAAGGCGTGCCCGCTGTCTAACAAAACGACAGCGACAATTAGTGCTATTCTAATTGAAAGCCAAAATTCCTTTAATTGCATTTCAGGTCCCTATTCTCCTCTGAAGAATGATGGTTGCAATTTGATTGCCTAAGTTTTTTTAAGGTAAAAGTGATTGATCTATAGGGAATCCCTAGGGAAGCTAGGACCTTACGGAGGATTCCATGGGGTTGATTGATCTTTCCATTCGCCGTCCCGTTTTTGCCTGGGTCATCATGTTTGCACTGATTGTTTTTGGTGCCATCTGCGGAAACCGCATGGGGATCAGCCAACTGCCTGACGTAGACTTTCCCATCGTCAGCGTCTCTGTCACTTACGAAGGTGCCGCACCCGAAGTTGTCGAAGCTGAATTAGTCGATCCGATCGAAGAACGCCTTTTAGCAATCGAAGGTATCAAAGAAATGCGTTCTTCTGCTCGGCAGGGAGCTGGAACCGTAACTTTAGAATTTGATATCAATCGCAATGTCGATGTGGTCCTGCAAGAAGTACAAACAGCCCTAAGCCAATTGCGTTTGCCACAAGGTGTGGACCCTGCGGTCGTCAGAAAACAAAATCCTGAAGAAGATCCAATCATGATTGTCTCTGTTTACGGGGATGCTTCTTTAAAAGAAATGCTGAACTGGACCAACAATTACCTGTTGGATCAATTGCGCTTCCTTCCCGGTATCGGCGAAGTCAGCATCGGCGGCTTCAGCGAAAGGAATCTGCGCATCTGGCTGGATGTCACCAAGCTTGAAGCGAACTATTTGACAGTGAATGACGTCGTTGCCGCTCTGGCAAGTCAGCACTTGGAAAGTGCCGCCGGTCAATTCACCGAGAAAGACCGCGAATTGCGTGTCCGCTGGCTGGGTGAAGCCAGCAACGTGAAAGAAGTTGGTGATATTCAAATCCTTAATCGCGGCGGTCAACGCATCCAAGATCGCTCTATCTTTATCCGCGACGTCGCCCGGGTGGAAGATGGTCTTTCTGATGTTCGTCGTCTTGCCCGCTTTGAAGGACACCAAGCAGTAGCCATGCAGGTCCGCAAGCAACGGGGCACCAATGAAGTTCAAGTGGCGGACGCCGTCTTAAAGAAACTGGCGGAAATCAAAGACAGCTTTCCAAAGGGTTATAGCTATCGCGTAAATGTTGACTACACTCGCTCGACCGAAGCGACTGTGCATTTGACCTTGGAAAAACTTTGGGTCGCAGCCCTGATCACCATCGTCATTTGCTTTTTATTCCTGGGAAGCATACCAGCCGCGATCAATATCTTATTTTCTATTCCCACCTCCATTGTCGGAACCTTTACGATTCTATATTTCTCGGGCTTCACCTTAAATCTTTTTACCCTGCTCGCGTTGACGCTTTCAATTTCGATCGTCGTCGACGATGCGATCATGCTTTTGGAAAACATCATTCGCCACTACCGCATGGGTAAGGGCTCAGCGAAAGCCGCTTCAGATGGGGCGAAAGAAGTTCTACCTGCCGCTATCGCTGCAACTCTCGCCGTCGTGGCGGTTTTCCTTCCTGTTGTGTTCATGGATGGAATTATCGGAAAGTTCTTTTTCCAATTTGGTATCACTATGAGTGCCGCGGTATTACTGTCGCTTTTGGAGGCCGTCACGATCACTCCGATGCGTGCTGCTGCCTTCCTAAGCAGCGAACCGAAAGTTTCTAAGCTTGAACACTATTTGGATGTGGTTTTTGAAAACTTCTCTCACGCTTATCAAAGGGTTTTAAAAGTCACGCTGAACTGGAAATACACAGTCGTCATTGTTTCCTTCATTTTCTTTGCCATATCGATGTTCCTGATTACAAAAGTTCGTCAGGAGTTCGTGCCCGCCCAAGACCAAAACTTTATCGTTATCAACGCCCAAGCTGCTCCCGGCACGTCCTTACAGACAACCAGCGATATGACGAAACTGCTGGAAGATATCTTGCGAAAAAATCCGAATGTTCAGGGCTTTGTCACTTCGATTGGTGGCGGCGGTGGTTCCAGCAACGTTAATCAGGCATTTATCCCCGTAACACTTATTCGGCGAGCAGACCGCAAAGTGAATCACGTGCAGGTTATGAATGAACTGCGCAAAGAATTTAAATCCGTCAAAGGCATGCGCATTTCCATGCGTGATGTTTCCGCTCGAAATCTTTCATCGGGCCGTCAGAATCCCTTAGCCATCAACTTAAGGGGTGCTGATCTTAAAGTCCTTCAGGATAAATCTATCGAATTAATGGAACGCTTGGAGAAAGAAAATCTTGCTGTGGATTTGGATTCTGATTTCCGCTCGGGGATTCCAGAACTGATTCTGACACCAAATCGTAAAGCCATGGCTGATCGCGGAGTTTCTATTGAAACTGTGGGCCAGCTTTTACAAGCAGGCATCGGGGGACTTCGTCAGGGTCGTTACACTGCTGACGGACGACGTTACGATGTACGTTTCAAAATTAACGAAAACCAAATTCAGAAACCAAGTGATTTCAAACGACTGTATGTCAGAAATAACTTCGGCAATTTGATTCCAATGTCCCAACTGGTAAATATCAAGGAAGAAGGTGCTATTCAAAGCATCAGCCGCGTGAATCGCCAAAGGGCGATTTCGGTATTTGGAAATTTGGCTCCCGGCCAATCTCAGGCGGCGGTCCTGGCCCGCACCGCCACCATCGCTAAGGAAATCCTTCCCCCAGGATATTCATATGCCCTTGAAGGAGCCTCTGCTGGATTCGCACAATCCTTCCAAAGTCTTTACTCCGCCTTGGCGATCGGTATCTTGGTGGCCTATCTGATTCTGGCGGTACAGTTCAACTCATTCATCCACCCGATCGCAGTGCTTGTGGCCCTTCCCTTCAGCGTAAGCGGAGCTTTGATGGCGCTATGGTCCTTTGATGTGTCCCTGAATCTGTTCAGCTTTATCGGGTTGATTGTGCTAATGGGTATTGCGAAAAAGAATTCGATTTTGCTGGTGGAATTCACCAATCAAGTTCGCAGGCACAACAAAGAAAGCATTGCCTCGGCGATCCTGGAAGCCTGCCCTGTGCGTTTAAGACCGATCCTAATGACATCTGTTGCAACGATTGCAGCTGCGGCTCCGTTGATTATCGGAACAGGTATAGGTTCGGAGACTCGTCTGCCAATGGGTCTTGCGATCATCGGCGGCACGATCGTATCTACATTGTTAACTTTGTTCGTGGTCCCAGCACTGTACCTGATGCTGACCCCTCTTGAACGCACCAAAGAAGTACAACTTTAAAAAGAAAAAGCCCGGCTCATCACCGGGCTTTTTTTTGCTTTTCGGAAGGTTTATTTAGGAGCTTTTACTTCGTCAGATTCTCTTTCGCTCAATCCTTTGCTATCAAAGAAAATACTGTTTTTGCGAGTTACACGATACAAAAGTTGTGACTTGTTTTTACGAGGTACTTCGATCTGAAGAGTCGTGCGCGCTCCCGTAATTACGGCGCTCGCCATTTTCAAATTCTTCCAAGATGAAAAGCCACAAGTTCCAGTCCAGCCGTATTCACAAACTTGCACAGTGTAATCAATTACCAGTTGCGCATTTGGATCGTCACCTCCCGGGATAAACTGAGGATCAACATCTAAAACGAACGTCGGCTTATCACCCACAAGAACGAACGACTCCTGGCGGATCAGGTTGTTCGGCAAAGGACGCAAGATACGATTCACTGCCTTAACATCAACTACCACATTCTGACCGTTTGCAGATGAATTCGTCATCGCGTAGGTGTTGTATCCTTCACCATCAACGGCAACAACTTTACCCATTTCATCAACTTTAACTGTGATCACATCTTTTTCAGATTGCATCAACAAAGCGCCTGTCACATTTACTGTGACATTGAAAGTTCTTGTCTCAACAATTCTGCGTTTTTGGATGTCACGGGAATTTTGGAAAGGAACTTGAACCAGTTTAGAGATAACCAGATCACAGGATCTTTTTACTTCCTGACATGTGTTTCCTGCATAACCAAGCTTCGTGATATTTTCATAACGATTGTTTTCAAGAACCATTGTCGCAATACTGCGCTTGATCACATTGCGATCAGCCGCCATGTTGATCTCGCGAGAAAACTCTGCCCATGATCTTGGTTTGGATTTGAAGTAACCTTTAGCCACTAGATTCTTTGCAGAAACTTCGCCGATACCAGAGATAGCTGCATCCAAAGCTGCTGCTTTTCTGTCGCCACTCGCAGAATAGAATGCATCCCACAATTCACTCTTACCTGCAGATTGAGTACACTGAAAGTCAGAACAAGTGCCTGGAACAACAACTTCCTGATACTCAGCACGGTAATCAGTAAAGTATTCTGTTTCTGTCCAGATCATCTCTTGGTTTACTTTTGCTTCACTTGTAGCGCTTCCAGATGGGCTTGCACCCGTCACAGAGATATTAACAGTGCCACGACCCCAAACCAATTGAGGCGCACCTGCTGGCGCACGATCGCCGGCTTTAAGATAAATGATACCAGGCTTGTTAGAGGGAACGTTTTCCATTGTTGTGACTTCAGTGTGAGCACAACCAACTGCCGTCATAGCAGCCACTAATAAACTACCGAACACTAACTTCATAATGTCTCCTTGTAGTCATTAGGTTATGTTGTTCAGCATTCAAACGGTAGCGAGCCAGAATCAAATCTGGACCACGATTCCCGAGTGTAATTCGCCCGCGTTTACGTCATGTTTACAAAGAAAAAAGGCCCGCGAATTCCGCAGGCCTTTTTCTAACTTTTATTCGAATTGTAGTTTACGGATTCATTTTAAGAAGCGTTTCAACAGTCTTCTTAAGCTTATCAACGTCGAACGGTTTCTTAATGTAATCGTCTGCGCCGATTTCGAAAGCTTGCTTCATGTCTTCTTCGGAAGCTTTTCCGGAAACAAACACCAAAGGAATTTTCTTGAGGTCTTTGTTTTCTTTAAGCAGCTGAGCCAGCTCGAAGCCATTCACCCAAGGAAGACCCACGTCCAAAAGAATCAAATCAACTGGGTGATCATCCAAAACCGTAGAAAGTTCTGTGGCATCAGCTGCAAGCTTCGTCACATAACCTTCGCTCTCAAGGATTCTTTTCATTGCAGAACGCATAGTTTCGTCATCTTCAATAACCAAGATAACTTTTGGATCGAGCTTTTTCTTAGCCTCACGGAATTGATCCAAATCAACCACATCCTGACTCGCAATACGAGCCTTCGTGATCTTCTCAATCTTGTTAACCAAATCCTTGGTATTAATTCTTTTGTCTTTCATAAATTCCCTTTAAAAAAGCTCCGCGCAATAAAAGTTGGTCAAAATGGTTCAGTCGCAAGGCGGAGGGTTGGACCCACAGCGCAGGTGTGCTCCAAGCACGTCGGAGAGAGGACCCAGCCCGACAACGCAGTCGGATGGGCCATTTTCACCAACTTCAGTGATGAGACTCCGACTCTAACCAGCGTTCAGCGTCGATCGCCGCCATACATCCAGTGCCCGCAGCTGTGATCGCTTGGCGATATACTGAATCTTGCACGTCTCCGGCAGCAAAGACACCAGGAATATTCGTATAGGTCGAGTTCGGTTGAGTAACCAAATAACCTGTTTCATTCATATCCAAGATACCTTTGAACAAATCCGTCGTTGGTTTGTGTCCAATTGCGATGAACAAACCAGTCACGTTCATAGTTTGGGTTTCACCCGTTTTGATATTGTGAACTTTGGCACCTGTCATAGATTTACCGTCACCCAAAACTTCAGTCACTTCAGAATCCCAGATCACTTGGATTTTTGGATTCTTCATAGTTCTGTCAGCCATGATTTTCGAAGCTCGGAAATGGTCACGTCTGTGAACCACGTAAACTTTCGAAGCAAAGCGAGTCAGGAACTGAGCTTCTTCCATTGCTGTGTCACCGCCGCCAACAACGATAATTTCTTGATTGCGGAAGAAAGCGCCGTCGCAAGTCGCACAAGCAGACACACCACGGTTCATATAAGTTTTTTCAGAAGGCAAACCCAAGTACTTAGCGCTTGCACCTGTAGAAATGATGATCGATTTAGCCAAGTGAAGTTTCTCGCCAATCCAAACTTTGAATGGACGTTGAGAAAAATCAACTTTCGTTACATTGCGAGTGATAAAGCGAGTGCCGAAACGCTCTGCTTGTTTTCTCATCACGGCGATCAGGTCTGGACCTGTTACACCGTGCTCAAAGCCCGGGTAATTTTCAACTTCAGTAGTGATCATCAATTGACCACCAGCTTCTTCACCTTCGATCATCAAAGGTTCCAAGTTTGCACGACCCGTGTAAACCGCAGAAGTTAGACCCGCAGGTCCTGAACCAATAATGATGACGTTTTCTACTTTTTGATCTTCAGACATAAATACCTCTTAGAATAGACGCCTAAAGCCTAACACAATTAGGACCCATTTCATTACTTCTTTGCTTGTTTTGGAGTGCGTCAGCTACAATGAGACATGCCTGTGATTTCTTTTAAGAAAAATAGAACTCCCCTGACGGTGGAAACGGGAGCGAACCTCATGGAAGCCCTGCTAAATGGCGGGCTCCCCGTGGCTTCCAGCTGTTCCGGAGACGGCGTTTGCGCAAAATGTCGTATTCAGATTGTTTCGGGTGCAGAGAATCTAACGGTCGAGAATGAGACAGAAAAATTCCTGAGAGAAACCAAAAAAGTCGCCTCTGACAGCCGTATCAGCTGCCAGGCTCAGGTCATGGGCGACATCACTGTCGATGCGTCTTATTGGTGAGGCTTTTGTAAACGCACGAAGTTGATTAAGATGCCTTCGCGTAAAAAGATTTTTTCAAAAGCCGTTTCGAAGTTTTCTGCCTTAATCGGAGAGTTGTGCAGGTCACGAGTCTCATACAAGACATTGTATTTGCTCTGACGGATTTCATCCATCGCCCAGTCAAAATAAACCAAGGAATCTGTTTTGAATTCAATGATCGATCCTGGTTTTTGCAAATCGAACAAGATATCCAAATTCAATTTTTGTACAAAACGATTTTTAGGCTTCTTAGGGGAAGTCCATGGATCCGGGAAATGAATGAACACATTATCAATTTCACCAGGAACAAAAATATCCGTCAGATTGAATGCGTGGAAACGAGCCACAGCAGCGTTTCTGCAGCCCGCTTTATCAGCGCGGCGAATTGTTTGGATCAACGGTTTATATTTTAGCTCCAAACCCACAACCATACGATTTGGATTTTTTTGAGCATAGTGAGCGAAGTGAGTTCCGTTGCCAGTACCAACTTCCAAATCCATTGGAACAGACGCATCGGTTTTGAAAACGTCAGAACGCCATTTACCTTTATTCGCAAGAACGCGCGTTTCATCAAATGCGATGTGAGAATACTCACCGTTCAAAGCCAACGTATAGTCAGTTTGGTGAGGAAGATCCGTGGTTACATTGATTCTGCGTTTAGTGGAAATAGGAGCGTCTGTCATGCCCCACTAGTTAGACTCTGGGGGCCCTTCGGTCAAGCTTTTCACTGTGAAAGGACGACGTGCCTGGAACGGCTGCAAACGAATTGGGCAATCAGGCATATCACACTCAGAACAGTAGGATTTTTTACAAGGGTCCAAATGGAAAGCCAGTTCCCCGTCAAAGATATAATCCGCGACGACGGCTTTTTCAAAATCCTGAGACTCACTATGAACTTTGGCAACATCCCAGTATTCCGGCACCACCAAATGGGCATCCACGTGGTGAAAGCGGCCGTTGCGCATGATACGCAGCTGATGAATATTGATGATGCCAGGACGACGGTTTTTTTCTAAAGCATCACACAAATCCGTCAGTGATGTTTCACTGATTTCATCCAACAAACCACCCATGGATTCACGAACAATATTGTATCCCGAGTAAGCCAGTTGCAAACCGATTAAAATGGCAATCACAGGGTCAAGCCACTGAATATCTGTGAGCAATACCAACCCCAAACCGAGGATAACCCCAACCGTGGTAACAACATCAGAAATAACGTGGGCGCCACTTGCCTGCAAAGCTTCTGAATGATGAGTTCTGCCGACACGCTTCAAATACAAACCCAATAAAAGATTTAAAAATGCTGCTCCGGAAACAATAGCGATACCAATTTCCAACTTTTGCGGAGGGTGAGGAAAAAGCAACGCCTTAACCGATTCATAGATAATCAAAATAGCGGCGGAAAATATCAGACCACCCTCGAACGCCGCCGAGAAGTATTCAGCTTTGCCGTGTCCGTAAGGATGTTCACGGTCGGCTGGCTGCGCAGAAAACCAGATCACATAAAGGGCAACCAAAGACGCCACCACATTCACAATACTTTCCAAGGCGTCGGAAAGAACCGCTGCCGATCCCGTCAAACGGTACGCGACAACCTTCATCACAAAAATCAAAAAACTTGCGATCGCAGAAATCAATGCGGCTTTATTGCGGACCTTGTCTGATTGAAAGGATGAAGTAGTGACCATAAGAGGGTTTTCATAAATCCCACCTCAACAGTCAATGAATTAATAATTACTTATGAATCAGCTCTGCTGACAGGGTGCCAAGCTAGCTGGCTGACTTTTTACGAGCAAGGGATGGCGGAAGGATTTCCACCACTTTGGCTTCATCAGGTTTGTAGTAACTGACGAGAGTTTTCAGATACGAAAACGCAGGAAACATGTGACAAACGTTCACGGATTGCGCGTAACACACGCAAGCCCGCCATCGATTGTGCCATCCAATCCAAGATAACGACGTGAGGAATCCACGACTCGATCAGCTTGTGAGCTTCACCTTCCGTCGTCACACCACGCGCATCGTAACCCTCCCAACGGAGAGGCTCCAACAGTATTTCTAAACTGTCTGGATCGTCGTCAATCACAAGGATACGGCGACTTTTAGGATGTTTATTGCTACCAGTTTCAAAACCACTCATCTACACACCAGTATAACTTTGACGTTCTCTTCGGTTTAGTTCTGGCTCGAGTTGAGTCCAAAATTCAGTCTTATGTACTGGGTTAAATTTGCCCCCTTTTCCCTAGGCTTTCGTGGGGTCGCCTGTCGGGTGGGATGGGGGAGTTATTTGCTTCGGACAGGTCCTCCCTCGATTTAATCAAGGGCTCTTGAACTCTGACTTTTGGCTCGCTGCGGAACTTGCAACTAGCTCCCCCATCCCACCCGCCAGGCTCCACAAGAAATTTGGGGAGGGTGCGAATTTACTAGTTATTAGACTCAATAGGATTCAGTTCGGGCTAAAAATACCTAAGAGAAATGCAGTTGAAGATGCCTGAGGTTTATTCGAGGATTGGTGCAGTCCTGGGGGTATCGGTCATTGCGGGTTTCTCGTTGAATTGTTGAGGGTTCTTCGATAGTTATGGTTGATCTAAATTGACTTCTTTGGAGTGTTTTTATGAGTTTGAATTTTAGTGAGATTGAGAAGAAGTGGCAGAAAAAGTGGGCGGATGCTGAGGCTTTTAAGGCTGAGGCGACTTCTTCTAAGCCAAAGTACTATGCGTTGGATATGTTTCCTTATCCTTCTGGATCGGGTTTGCATATTGGGCACATGGCTTCTTATACACCGGGTGATATCGTTTCTCGCTACAAACGTGCGAAGGGCTTCAACGTTCTTCATCCGATGGGTTACGATGCATTTGGTTTGCCAGCGGAGCAATATGCTATTCAAACGGGAATTCATCCTGCGATCACGACTGAAAAAGCGATCGAGAGCTTCCGTAAAACTCTTCAATCATTCGGATTCAGCTTTGACTGGAGTCGCGAGATTTCCACGGCCGAGCCTAAATATTACAAGTGGACTCAATTCATTTTCTTGAAACTGTTCGAGCGTGGACTTGCTTACCAAAAAGAAGTTCCTGTGAACTGGTGCCCAGAACTTAAAACAGTTTTGGCAAACGACGAAGTTATCGATGGTAAGTCAGAGCGCGGTGGTCACCCGGTTATTCGTGTTCCGATGAAACAGTGGATGCTTAAAATCACAGATTATGCTGAACGTCTTTTGAACGACCTGGATAAATTGGATTGGCCAGAGCGCACCAAGGAAGGCCAACGCAATTGGATTGGTAAATCCGAAGGCGCACGCGTTACTTTCAAAGTTAAAGACGAAGCGGACTTGTCTTTTGAAGTCTTCACGACCCGCCCTGACACCTTGTTTGGCGTGACTTTCATGGTGATGGCTCCGGAACATCCGTTGGTTAAAAGAATCACGACTCAACCTCAACACTCTGCGGTTGAGGACTATGTGCTTGCGACTTCTCGCAAATCTGAAGTTGAGCGTAAAGCGACGACTGAAAAAACAGGTGTATTCACAGGCGCACATGCGATCAATCCAATTAGCGGTGAAAAAATTGAGATCTGGATTGCTGATTACGTTCTGACTGACTATGGAACAGGTGCCATCATGGCGGTTCCGGGGCACGATGCTCGCGATCACGAGTTTGCGACGAAATTCAATCTACCAGTTAAACGCGTACTTGAAGGCGGCGAGACTTTGCCATTCGAAGGCGACGGAAAATTGGTAAATTCTGATTTCCTAAATGGCCTTTCAAAAAACGAAGCGATCAGCAAAATGATCGCACACCTGGAAGACAGAAAACTGGGTACTCGCGAAGTTCAATACAAACTTCGTGACTGGTTGTTTTCTCGCCAACGTTATTGGGGCGAGCCGTTCCCGATCGTCAACCTTGCTGGTGGCAAACAAATGGGAGTTCCCTACAACGAACTTCCTGTGATGTTGCCGGAAGTGGCAGACTATGAGCCATCTGAAACTGGGGAAGCCCCTCTTGCGAAAATTCACGAGTGGGTGAATTACCAAGGGAAAAATGGCGAGGCCGGTCGTCGCGAGACAGACACGATGCCAGGCGCCGCTGGTTCTTCTTGGTATTTCCTTCGTTACATCGATCCTAACAATGACGCAGCTCCATTTGATCCAAAGGCTGAAAAGTACTGGATGCCAGTGGATCTTTACGTGGGCGGACCGGAGCACACGGTGGGTCACTTGTTGTATTCACGTTTCTGGATGAAGGTTCTTTTCGATTGCGGTCTTGTGACTCACGACGAACCATTCCAAAAACTGGCGCACCAGGGGATGATCTTGGGCCCAGATGGCCAAAAGATGTCAAAATCTCGTGGAAACGTGATTTCTCCGGAGGAGATCGCAAAAACTCACGGGGCTGACTCGATCCGTATGTTTATCAGCTTCATGGGTCCTTTGAACGCCGATAAACCGTGGTCTCCAACTGGAATCGACGGTGTGAAGCGCTTCTTGGATCGCGTAGGCCGTCTGGTTGTTTCTGACGACGGCAAGTACGTTGCCACGAAGGACGCTTTGCCACCGGCTATTGAGAAATTACTTCATAAAACGATAAAAAAAGTCACTGACGACATCGAGTCGATGAGCTTTAACACAGCGATTGCGGCGATGATGATCCTGGTAAATGACCTTTACAAGGCTGAGTGCCGCTCTGAACTGGCTCTAAAACCACTCGCGCAAATCTTGGCGCCTTTTGCTCCGCATTTGGCTGAAGAATTGTGGGAAAAAATGGGCGGTCGGGGACTTTGCTCTTTGGCTCCATGGCCGAATTATGATAGTAACCTTTGCGCTGATGACACTGTGACAATCGGCGTGCAGGTGAATGGAAAAATGCGCGGCACGATCGAAATTGGAGTTGCTGCTTCTGAAGAGGAAGCACTGACTGCGGCGAAAGCCGTGCCCGGTGTTAATTCTGCACTTTCTGGCAAAGAACCTGATAAGGTGATTTACAAAGCTGGAAAGATTTTGAATCTTATAATCAAAGCATAGGGCCTATTAGTTGGCCCTGGCGTAACTACTCCGGCCAAGCCGGAGTGCTTACAAGCAAGTGAGGGCAACTACGATGTCAAATTGGAGTCCTGAAAAAAGCGCGGCGCTTTACGGTATCAACAACTGGGGCAACGGTTATTTCAGAATTAATTCAACGGGTACTGTTTCGATTACTCCAATGGGTGCCAACGGCCCCTCTGTTGACCTTCACGAATTGACTCAAGATCTTTTGGACCGTGGTATCCGCGTTCCAATCATGATCAGATTCCCTGACATCATCAAATCTCGCGTTGAGCTTTTGAACGGTTGCTTTAAAAAAGCATTCGCCGACCATGGTTACAAAGGTAACTATAACGGCGTCTACCCGATCAAAGTGAATCAACAACGTCACTTGGTTCAAGAAATTGTAAAATACGGCAAAGACTTCAACATGGGTCTGGAGTGCGGTTCTAAGCCAGAACTTCTTGTGGTTCTTGCTTTGATGAACACTGAAAATGCGTTGATCATCTGTAACGGATTTAAAGATGCTGAGTACATTGAGACAGCAATCCTTTCGCAAAAGCTAGGTCGCAACACAATCATCGTTGTGGATCGTAAAGAAGAATTGAAAATGATCGTGGACGTGGCGAAGAAATTCAACACTCGTCCAAAAATCGGTTTCCGCGCAAAATTGAACACTCAAGGTGCGGGTAAATGGGTTGATTCTTCTGGTGCTCGCTCTAAATTCGGTTTGACGGCATCTGAAATCGTTGATGGCGTAGAGTACCTTAAAGCTGAAGGCATGCTTGATTGCTTGGAACTGATGCACTATCACATCGGCTCCCAAGTTCCGGCGATCCAATCTATCAAGTCTTCTCTTAAAGAAGGCATTCGCTTCTACGTAGAGCTTCATAAAATGGGCGCGGGCCTTAAGTATCTGGATGTCGGCGGCGGTCTTGGTATCGACTATGACGGTTCCGGTCACTCTGACAGCTCTGTAAACTACTCTGAGCAAGAATACGCGAACGACATCGTTTCAACTGTTCAAACTCTTTGTGATGAAAAAAACATTCCTCATCCAAATATCGTAACTGAGTCAGGTCGCTTCCTGGTGGCCCATCACTCCGTGCTTGTTTTCAATGTATTGGGTATGAATGACCTTCACCGTAACGAACCACCTCGTCCGGCGACTAAGTCTGATCCTTCGATCATGCAAGACATGCAGTACATCTATGAAAAAGTGAACAAAGATAACATCAATGAGTGCTTCAATGACCTTGAGCAATCCAAGAATGAAACTTTGCAGCTTTTCACTTACGGCGTTCTTTCCTTAGAACAACGTGCATGGTGTGAATCCATGTACTTCACTATCGCTACTAAGATGGTGAAATTGGCGAAGACAGTTCCAGACACTGAAGACATCATCGCCGCTCTTTCTAAAGAGTTGTGTGACACTTACTACTCGAACTTCTCTTTGTTCCAATCTCTTCCAGATTCTTGGGCGGTTGGTCAGTTGTTCCCGGTATTGCCGATTCACCGCCTGGGCGAAGAGCCTACGCGTGAAGCGACTTTGGCGGATTTAACTTGCGACTCTGACGGTGTGATCGAAAAATTCATCGATACAGATTCTGGCGAAGCGAAAGAAACCATCCGTTTGCACAAGTATACTGATGGCGAACAATACTACTTGGGCGTGTTCTTGACGGGAGCTTACCAAGAGATCTTGGGCGACTTACACAATCTATTTGGCGATACAGATGCAGTTCATATCTCTTTGAATGGCGTTGGTTATACAATTGATCACTATGTTCCAGGCGACACGGTGACTGAAGTATTGTCATACGTTCAGTACGGCAGATCAGAAATGGTCGATAACGTTCGTCAAGCCACTGAAGACTCTATCCAAAAAGGCTCGATCACAAAACAAGAAGCAAAACTTCTGATCAAGCACTACGAAGAAGGTCTTTCAGGCTACACTTACCTAGAAGAAGCTGAGTAATTTGAATTCAAAAAGTTAAAAATGAAAAGCCGATTCACCAAAAATGAATCGGCTTTTTTAATGCTCAAAAGGTACGGACACACTTTCTCCAATGTTGCATTGGAGAAAGTGTGTCCGTACCTTTTTGCTTTGCTAGACTTATAAGGTTCTCTTTCTTTCTCCATAAGGCGAAGCAGCAGCTGGAGCCTTCTACCTATCCCTACAGCCAGCTTCTTTCCACGACCATATACCAATTCGGTGAAACACTCTGCTGTACCTTTTGACCGTCTGTGAACGGATTGAAAAGCTCTTAGAAGGCACATTTTGGAGACCGTCTTCTATGATGAGATATATCTTTTCTTCTTTGGTTATTTTCGTAAGCGCTATCACTGGAACTGCGAAAGCAGAACCGGCACCCGGTCCGATTGTTGATCCAACGACCATCTGTGATGGTGGCGTTTGCTCTGAGCCGATGCAAAACATCGTAGAGGGTTACGCCCAAGGCGTTTCTGGTTTCGCCAATCAAGGTTTAACGGGTTATTCTGGCAAGTGCTTTCATTTAAGCTCACAGTTCGATCCGAACTATGCACATCACGGCGGGTTCATTTTTGAAAAATCTGAAAACCAGATCGCGATCAGTGGGATGTTTAATTTCTTCTATTCAGAAGATCCTTATCAAGACATGACAGCGCAAGAGATGAAACAACGTTTTGCCGAAAACGGTTCAAAGCTTAGCCCAGGAACTGAAACTGCAACCGAAGTCCAACTGGCGCATATCTATGATGAAACAGACATCCGATATTCTTATCGTAGTGATGTTTCTAAAAAGAACGTATTCGTCATCGGCACAACGTCAGATAAAGGCGGAAACGTATCCTCTGCTGTATTCTGCAAGATGCTTCGCCATCCTTAAGCTGAATTTTCGGCCAGCTTTCGCTGGCCATCAGTACCGACCCTGATTTGTATTCTGAAATATTACCAACTCAGTATTCGGGGATCCCTGCCATTCATGCCATCCTAAACTCAATCATACCAGGAGTTTAAGATGCAAAGTTCAAATTACCGCCCTCCCAGACGTCGCGACAATGAACTGCGTGCCATCCAAAGAGAGCGTCGAGAAATTCAATATTCCCCCGAAGAACTTCAACGCCAACAACAGCGTTTCTCAAATCGCAACGAACGCGACAGCTCGGAATCTGATTCAAACTTTTACGATTACGAGCGCAATCGCGAACATCTTCGTTACGCCTCCCCCGATTTTAATACGGGATATGGTCATGATGCGAATCGACCGCTGCCACGGGATTTTATAGCCCACTCTGATTATGAATCTGAAAAACGCATGAAAGAGATGAACCAGGAAGACTGGACAGAAAGAGATTTCCAACCCGAGCGACATCGACGCAGACGCAATGATAAAACTTTGCAAACTGAGATTTCCCATGTACTGGCGCAACACCGGGGAATCGACGCCCGTGATATTGACGTTCAGGTCACCGACGGCATCGTGACACTGACTGGATTTGTGCCGGAACGAAGAATGCGCTATTTGGCCGAAGATATTTCAATTGATTGCTATGGTGTGATTGATGTGACCAATCAACTCATAGTAAGCCGCACTTCAGAAGCCGAAGCTCGCTTTGGCGGAAGAAGGACGTTTGGACATCGCCCCTAAAACAGACGATGTCTCAAAAACAAAAAACCCGCCGTCGCGAAAGCTATGGCGGGTTTAAATTTTCAGAACTCGTTCGCCGAAACTTCAGCGAAGGAGGGATCTACATTTTAGAATCGAAGGCGTCGCGAACTGCTTTACCGATATTATTCAGAAGCGTTAATGTCACAACCATCGCGATCAATGGACCCCATACAAGCCAGCCGGCAATAGTCGCCCACTTTTGTGCTTGCGCCATCAACTCACCCCAAGAAGGAGTTGGTGGAACCAATCCCAGACCCAAGTAATCCAGGATCGAAAGAGCGTACACGTTTGCAGAGATAGCAAACGGTGCGAACGTAATGATCGGAGTCAAAGCATTCGGAAGGATGTGGCTTGAGATGATACGAGTATGAGTCGCACCGATAGCTGCTGCTGCTTCTACGTATTCACGCTTACGCAATGATAGGAACTGCGCACGCATGTAAGCAGAAATACCAGTCCAACCCAATAGCGCCGTCAAACCTGCCAATACCACGATGTTCGGAGTGAAGATCGAGATGATCGTGATCAATACGAACAAATAAGGAACGGATTCGACAACCTCTACGATACGCTGACCCACAAGGTCCACGCGCCCGCCGACATAACCCATTACTGAACCCATCGTGATACCGATAAGGTAAGTAAAGATCCATGCACCGATAGCGAAAATCATCGTGTAACGGAAACCGTAAAGAAGACGTGTCATCACGTCACGACCGGATTCATCCGTACCCAACCAGTTGTACTTAGTCGGAGGAGAAGGATAAGTTTCCACAGTACGGTTACTTTCGTATGGATTCCATTGAATCAATGGCCACACGGCCCAATCGCCCTCTTTCAATTCAAGAGCGCGGTAATCCATCACATAGATATCATCGCGGCCCAGTTGAGACGGATGGTATTCTTTGAACAATGGGAAGTAAGTCTGACCATTGTAGTGAAGAATATGAGGGTGACTGTTCGCCCATAGCTCCGCAGTGAAGCTGAAAAAGAACATCGCAAGCAAGATCCAAACGGAAATAACAGCGACACGGTCGCGCTTAAAGCGTTTATAGCGTTTAAGCGTAAGCTCATTTTTAATAAGATATTTCTGAATTGGATCCATCATTTGAAATCAATCCTTGGGTCAACAAGTACGTAGATGACGTCGCTCAGAATACGACCCACCATCATCAGCATCGCCGAGATAAAAGTAATACCCATGATAACATTGTAATCACGAGCCAAAACCGATTGGTAACCAAGCAAGCCCATACCATCAAGGTTGAACATCTGCTCGATAATCAAAGAACCAGCCAAGAACACACCCAAGAAACCACCCAAACCAGTAGCGATTGGGATCAAAGCATTTCTAAGAGCATGTTTATAAACGACAACCTTTTCAGAAAGACCTTTTGCACGAGCCGTACGAACAAAGTCCGACTTAATAATGTCGAGCATGGAGTTTCTCATAAGGATAGAAAGCTCAGTGAAACCACCAATCGTGTAACAGATCAATGGAAGAACCATATGGTGAGCACGATCCAAGAATCTGTTCCAAGTGGACATAGATTCGTAGTCATCAGACTGCAAGCCCCCTAATGGGAACCAGTTTGAACGGCTAGCAAAGTAAATCAATGCGATACCAAGAATAAGAGGCGGAATTGCGTAGGTAAAGTTCAGAAGCAATGTCGACACCTTGTCGAAGCCCTGCCCGGCCTTGATGGCCTTTCGAACTCCCAGCGGAATACACACAATATAAGTGAGAATCAAAGTGAACAATCCAAAGATCATTGAGACTGGAAGTTTACTTTTGATTACATCGATAACTGGCTCTTGATAAGTGAAGCTTTCGCCGAAATCCAGGCGAGAGATATTTTTAAGCCAGATAAGGTAGCGCATGTGAAGAGGCTTATCGAAACCATACTGTTTCTTCAAAGCCTCGATAACTTCCTCGTTGACGCCCGTGTCGCCACGGCCGCCTACGCTGGATGCTCCACCGCCACCACCAGCCGCTCCGGAACCGAAACGGATAGCTTGTAGCTTTTGCTCAATAGGGCTGCCAGGAGCCAAATTGATGAGCACAAAAGTAACAACAGTGATCCCGAAAAAAGTCGGGATCATTAGAAAAAGTCGACGGATCAGGTATACGAACAAGGTCCTACTCCCGAGAAGTAACTATTAAGGTTTAACCCACCAGTAGTCTTTACCAACTTCGTATTTGAATGTCTCTGCAGGCATGCCCATACGTGATGAATTTGCATAAAATTCATACTTATCGTTGAAAAGGAACGCGTAGGGAGCGTCTTCAGCGATCTTTGCGTATACTTTTTTCAGCATAGCAACACGTTTAGCTTTGTTCGGCTCAACACGAGCGTCGTCAATTAGCTTGTCAACTTCAGGGCTTTTGTAAGCGATGAAGTTTGAACCACCTGGAATCGCGTTAGAAGAGTGCCAGATTTGTTTTGGATCTGGATCAACGGAACCGCCGCCCCAACCCATAGTCACTGCGTCGAAGTTACCTTCATCAACCAATTTCAAGAATGAATTCCACTCAAGGTATTTCAATTCCATGTCGATGCCGGCTTTTTTCAAATCTTCGCGGTACATAGTCCAATATTTCTCAACGTCTTTATTTGCGTAAAGAAGAGAGAATTTGAATTCTACTTTTTTGCCGTTCATTGTTTTTTCAAGCACACCGTTTTTATCAGCGTCTGTCCAGCCAGCTTTACTCAAAAGCTCTTGAGCTTTCTTAGGGTTGTACTCGATAGCTTTGTTGCCTGGATTGTATTCAGACTTAATGTAAACAGCACCGTTAGCAAGATCAGACATGCCGTAACGGAATTTTTTGTTCATCTCTTCACGGTTCAACAAGTGAGCCAAAGCGATACGAACATTTTTGTCTTGGAAAATTTCTTTACGTTGGTTCCAACCTACGAAGCCGTAAGATTTTGGAGCATCATTCGCAACTTTGTGCTTGATGATTGTTTTACCCCAAGCTGGAGCAGAAGTTTTCTTCATGAATGATTCGATACGAAGATCGATGTAATCCAACTCACCTTTTTCAGCTCTTACCAAAGTTACGTTTTCGTCTTTGAAGAAGCGAAGAGTGATTGTGTCGAAGTTGAAGTAGCCCTTGAAAGCTGGATCAGTGTTGCCATACCATTTGTCGAATTTTTTCAACTGGATCATTTGACCACGGTCGAACTTCATCAGTTTGTATGGACCCGCACAGATCAACTCGCGGTTCATTTTTTTAGATTTGTTAACATCGCTGTAGATATCTTTTGGGATAACCGTCAACTCTGCAGCAGAGTCGAAGTTTTTGAAGTAAGAGTCTTTAGCGTAGAATTTCACAGTGTGAGGATCTACAACTTCAACTTTTGCCAAACCTTCGTAGTACGGGCGCAAGTGAGCAGCTTCGTATACTGGGTTGAAAATAGCGTCGAAAGAGAATTTTACGTCTTCCGCAGTAACTGGTTTACCATCGTGGAAGACTGCGTTCTTGCGCAAGTGGAATGTGAATACTTTATTATCTTTGGAGACTTCCCACTTTTCAGCCAAACGAGGTTTCCAGTCGTAAGTTTCTGAATCACGAGACAACAACCCTTCGCACACGTAGTTCTGAACATATCTTGAATAAATGTCAGTTGATGTGATCGGGTGAACCGTAGGTGGTTCGCCACCAAGGTTGTAAACGAAATTTCCGCCTTGTGGTGCAGATGCATTTGGTGCAGTCGCGAAAGCGGGAGCGGTCAAAGCTGAACTCAAGATGAGCAGCAAAAGAGCCTTCATATTCATTGTGTTTCCTCCAAAGAATTTCGCTGGGAAATTGTATAGTTCCCAAAGTGGGCTTAAAATGGGTTATGCGCCAAAAATAATCAAGTTATTGCTCGATTGACACATTGTTTAAATGCTATAAATTCTAGCGCATTTTCAAGGAGATAAGCAATGTCTGAAAAGACAGAAAAAACGGCACCAAAATTTGATCCAACGACAACCATTTCTGCAGAGTTTGGAATCTTCGGAATCCCAATGACAGAAGAGGAATCCAAAGTCGTTCTTGTCCCAGTTCCCTGGGAAGTAACAACCTCATACGGCGAGGGAGCGTCTCGTGGTCCACAGATTATCCGTGACGCCAGCGAGCAAATCGATCTCTTTGATATCGAAGTCGGCAAAGCTTACGAAGTGGGATACCACATGCGCGAGTTGTCAGAAGATTTGCTAAAACAAAACGACAAGTACAAAGCTGTTGCCCAAGAATTAATCAGCATGCGCACAAGCATGAGCGATGACACAGCCAAAATGGATAAATTGGCAGCTGAAGTGAACGCAGCATGCGAAAAAATGTCACAATGGGTTTACGATCAGTGCTCTGACGTTTTGAACAAAGGCAAACTTTTGGGCATGGTCGGTGGCGACCACTCCACTCCGTTGGGGGCGATTCGTGCGGTGAGCGATAAGTTCAAAGGCGACTTTGGTGTTTTGCATATTGATGCTCACGCCGATCTTCGCGTGGCTTATCAAGGCTTTAAACAATCTCACGCTTCGATCATGTACAACGTGATGACTGATGCGAAGAAACCAAAAAAATTGGTCCAAGTCGGCATCCGTGATTTCTGTGAAGAAGAATACGATTTCAGCGAATCTCGTCCAGACATCAAAACATTTTATGATTTGGAACTTAAGCGTCGCATGTTAAAGGGCGAAACTTGGGAAAAAATTTGCCAGGACATCCTGAAAGAACTTCCGCAAAACGTTTACATTTCTTTTGATATCGACGGTTTGGATCCAGCGTTCTGCCCTCACACAGGAACTCCAGTTCCCGGCGGCATGAGTGTTGACCAAATTTTCTTCTTGTTCCGCGAAATCCACAACTCAGGTCGCAAGATCATCGCGTTTGACTTGAACGAAGTATCCACTGGCGGCTTGGAGCCTCATGAAGTTGAGTGGGACGGCAATGTGGGCGCCCGTATTCTGTATAAAATGTGCGGCTGGTTGGTGAAATCAAATGCTTAAGGTTTACGAATACGCGAAATGCTCGACATGTGTAAAAGCGCTGAAGTTTTTGGATAGCAAAAAAGTATCATACCAAAAACTTCCGATCGTCGAGAAAGCTCCATCACAAACGGAACTTAAGAAAATGCTCGCCGCTTTGAAAGAACGCGGCGGCAGCTTGAAAAATCTCTTCAATACTTCCGGTTTGGTTTACAAAGAAATGAAGCTTTCTGACAAGCTTCCTTCCATGACAGAAGCTGAAGCGATCAAACTCTTGTCTGAAAACGGCAAACTGGTAAAGCGTCCCTTCGTATTAAGCGATGACGTGGCCCTGGTCGGCTTCAAAGAAGACGAATGGAAAAAAGTTTTCTAAAAAGTACGGACACAGGCTGGCGTAGTGCTGCCACCAAAAGTGTGTCCGTACCTACTAGCCTTTGATCCCTAAGCGAGTATCTTCGCAATTATCTGTGCCATAATGAGTTCATGAATAGAGGAGGTTATATGATCAGCCTCTCAGTAGTGATAATCACCATGGTAGCAATCATTGGAGCACTGTGGATGATAATAAAATTTAATAAAGGCGAAGAGCTCACCAAAGTACACCGTGATAAATACGACGGTCATCAGCATACAAAAAGAAAAGTTAGCTGAAGAATTTGAGCCACGCCCACAGAACACAACAATATCGCATTAATATTAAATAGCGAATTTAAGTTGGGATGAGTGAATTGACTCATCCTTCTTTTTTTCAGAGCCCAGGCGAACTCCCAAACCAATCAGACGAACCGCGACTGCCCGACGATGCCAAGCTTTATCCAGCAGGCGTTCAAAATCCTCTTGTGTGGGCAGTGTATGAACCACTTCTTCGTGAGTGGTGGATTTGAAATCAAAGAATTTAAGCTTTACGACCATGCCTTTGACTCGGTCCTGATACTGACCGCGCTCCAAGCGCTCCATAAAGTCTTCATACAAACCTGGAATGCGGGCTTTGCATTCTTCAAAGGTCATAAGGTCCTTATTGTATGTCTCTTCGACGGTCAGGGATTTGCGCTCCCATTCCGTGATAACTTCACGGTTATCGATTCCGCGAGCATAGTCGTATAAATCCTGAGCTCGGGATCCAAACCAGCGATGAAGCTCTGGCACAGAATACTTTTGGACATCACCTAAAGTGTGAAGTCCCACGTCGTGCATTTTCTGAGCTGTGACTTTACCCACGCCGAAAATTTTTTCCACCGGAAGTTCTTTCACGAAGCCCTCGATATCCTGAGGACGAACCACGAATTGTCCGTTAGGTTTTTTCCAGTCACTGGCAATTTTCGCCAAGAACTTATTCGGAGCAATACCGGCCGAGGCTGTGAGATTAAGTTCTGTATAGATCAGACGACGAATTTCTTGCGCGATCAGAGTGGCGCTGCCACCGAACTCTTTGCAATCTGTGACATCAAGATAGGCCTCATCCAAAGACAATGGTTCAATTTTCTTGGTGAAGCGCTCGAAGATCTCCCGCACCTTACGGCTTTCCTCTTTATAAAGATCGAAGTGTGGAGGAATCAAAATCAACTGTGGGCACAAACGCACAGCTTGTGAGGATGGCATTGCTGAGCGCACGCCAAACTTACGAGCCTCGTAACTTGCAGTACAAAGAACACTGCGAGTATTGGGAGGCCCCCCGATACCCAAAGGTTTCCCCTTAAGCTCCGGATTGTATTTCACCTCGACGGCTGCGTAAAAGCAGTCCATATCCACATGGATAATCTTCTTCATTTACACATTATTTACATATCGAAATCAGGACGTCAAGTGGGGTCTGTCTCAAGGTCCGTAGGGAATTGCTCTGCAGCAGGAGGGACCTGCTGAACCGGCACAAACTTCGCTGAAATCATGGCGTGCGCCTTATCAGCCAAAGCGCCACGCTCGTCTTCGGGCTTGGCGTGCAGGATTTCCAGGTATTCAATTTCGGCAGTAACGGACTTTAAACGCAAGGTCTTCCAGAAGTACTCCACGAAAGTGGCATCACCATACCAGCAAACAGCATCGCGCCATTTGGTATTGAAAGCCTCACCATTGATACTTCTAAAATTAATAACCACCGGCTGAACAGGAACCCCTGCCTCTGCTGCGGCCATCATCAAAGTACGTTTAAAAGGTAAAACTTTTTCTCCATTAGTCGAAGTCGCCTCGGGATACAGAACGATATTCAGTCCGTCTTTCAAAGACTCCGCCAGGCGCTTCATCTCACTTAGGATTTTAGTGCGACTGCGACGCTCAACATAGAAACAACCCGCAAGCTCGGTGACAGGCCCCAGCAATGGAGTTTCACGCATTTCATTGGAAGTAATAAAAGACATTGGCTCGATACCCGCTAGTAAAAGGATATCCACAAAGCCCATGTGATTTGCGACTAACAAACTTCCCGCATGTTTCGCAGCGGGCTTGTTAATGACTGTCAGTTTAATTCCTAAAGCATTGCGCGCGATCAAACCGCAATAACGGCTGGCGTTGGCAGAGAATCTGCGACGACGTTTACTGCGATCACGAGTTGTGGCAGCAATGAATAGCGACGTGATAACGTACACGCTCAAATAGAACAAAAAGAATACGGCTTTAATAAGACCACGAATTGTCGACGTAATAGATTCCACGTTGTCTATTATAAGGTGTTAACCGGCAAAACCGTCAAGTCACGTTTCATATCGCAGGGATCCTCGGATCTTTAGCTAAACTAAAGTTGGTTAAGACCCCATCTTAAAACGCTTCCACAGCGTGCTGTTCAAATCTTCGCGCTGAAGGATCGTCAAGAAATCCACACAACGGAAATCACGATCCCAGGCAGGCTCACCACCGATGAACGCGCCAGCCTTCAAGTAAGCGCGACACAACGGTGGCATCAAAGCTTCAGCCGTCTCCCTTTGAGTCTCCGTAAGAGAGTCTTGATACTGAGCTTTAGCCTTTCTAATTTCCGGCATGGAATAGTCTGCAGTGGGCTGAACTTTGAAAGCTTCAGCCACGCGGCCTTCATTTTCAAAGTACGCCTGCAACAACGCGGCTTCTTCTGGATTTTCCGTCATCACCGTGGCGCAACCGAACAAGATCTTTGCATCCGTCGCATTCATGTATTCTGCAATCCCGCGCCAAAGCATCGAGATCACCGCACCCCTGCGAAATTCTTTTTCGATGCAAGCACGGCCCAATTCAATTTTAACTCCCGGCTGTTGCAACAAGGTTTCGATATTGAATTCGTTGGCAGAGTAAAAGTTATTTGTATGAAGAGAGCAGCGGATACGATAAGTCCCGATGATTTTCCCTGAGCGCTTTTCTTTGATAATCAAGTGATCGCAATCATAGTCATAGGCATCGATATCCAGGCGACCCGGTTTTTTGCCCAGCATTTCAGAGTGAAAGACTTCCCAGCGCAGGCTTAAAGCTTCCCGAAGCTCTTCCGTGTCGGTTACGGTTTTTAGGACAAACGGTCCAACTTCCACATTGATATTAACTTTAGATTTGAACTTGTGAAGTTTGTGAGTGCGTAGCTGATAAAAGGATTGAAGTGCCGTAAACATCTTGAACTCCTCCGTTGAATCCAAGAACAGCTTAACGAACTATTTGTCTTAACATTGTCAGAAGAAGAACAGAGGATCTTTAGGATTCTGTTTGGACGAAGGTGCTTACAGGACCAAAGATGCGGCTTTGTTCAGACGGTCAAAGAGGGATTCCCAACGCTCGCCCACTTGATGTGATTCTTTGTAAAACAAGATGCAGTCAGCACCATTTTGAGCTGCTTCGCGAAGCTTTCCGTAAAATTCGCGCGTCGCCAGCAACGGATCCTGGGAAAGTTTTAAAATTTCAGCTTTCGCAATTCCATTTTGGGGTTTAATGATCTTGATGCTTTCGATTTCATCCGGCAGCAAAGATAGTTTTTGATTCACTTCTTTAAGAATATCATCCACTGGGCGCTGGGCGTCGGTGCTTACGATCAACGGGATCGGCGGCATGTAATGGTGTTTCATATGGCCCGGGGATTCGCGCTTATCGACTTGTTCGATAAACTCAAACGTAAAGCCCTTTCCCTGAAGCACTTTTTCCAAATCAGATTTCAAAATATGCCCGCGGCGAAGAATCGAAAGCTCAACCTTTTCCGGGCGATGACGAACCAACAAAACCGTGGATTCGATACCGATCTGGCAATCCCCACCATCCATCACAAAAACGTTTTCGTTTTTAAACTCAACACGTACGTGAGTCGCTGATGTCGGAGAAGTACGACCGAACTTGTTCGCACTTGGCGCCGCCAGGGGGACATTCACTTCCTGAATCAGTGCCAAAGCCAAAGGATGGTTGGGCATACGAATCCCCACAGACTCTAAGCCTGAAGTGATCATAGAATTGATAGAGTTATCCTTAGGCAAAATCAGCGTCAAAGGCCCCGGCCAGAAAACCTCAGCCAAAGCCTGAGAAGCAGGTCCCCAATAAGCCGTCACCTTTTTAGCCATTTCGATCGACGACACGTGCACGATCAAAGGATCAAAGAAAGGACGCTCTTTGGTGGTAAAGATCTTTTCAATCGCAGAGGGAATGTCGATACGAGCGGCCAAACCGTAAACAGTCTCCGTGGGAAGTCCGATGACTCCCCCTTCTTCAAGGATCTGTTGAGCTTTTTTTAAAGCCTCGTTGTTCGACATCATGAATTACTTTTCCTCGCGTAGAATACTTAAAGCACTTTCTTTTACAATATCTGCGCTGGCAAGGAAAGAGATCAATAAGCTTAAGGCAGTAATTATCGCCACAGAAAGCAGTGGTTGAGTCAGAGAAAACTGAAATCCGCCCTCAAAAATGATCCGGTTTAATCCATAACTGACACCAACACTAAGGAAAGACCCCAAGAATGAGCTAACGAAGGCAAGAAACGCGAACTCCGTCAGAATAAAGCCCGCCACTTCGCGGTGACTTGCTCCCAGGATTTTCAGCATGTTCATTTCCCACCGGCGAAGCTTGATCTGACTGCGCACGATAGAAAAGAGCACAATATATCCGGTGAACAAAGCCAGGTATGCCATAAGCTCCAACGACCAACTCATTTTGTCTGCTGTCTTAAGTGCGTCATCCACCGTTCGCACGACATCGATTACGGAAACGTTCGCAAACTTTTTAGCGAGCTCATCTTGAAGGGCAGCTCTTTTTTCAGCGCTTACAGCGGGTAATGCCGAGATAAATGTTTTAGGAGCATCGTTCAAAACCCCATTCTGAACCAAGACAAAGAAATTCGGCTGAAAGGTCGTCCATTTCACTTTACGGAAGTTCACGATCTCGCCTTCGACTTCCACACCTTGCACGTCAAAGATTATTTTGTCGCCAAGTTTAAAGTTCATTCGATCCGCAAATCTTTCTTCCACGGAAAGTTCGGCAATCTTTTGTTTTTCTGGATCAAACATCGCAGCCATTGGGCGGCCTTCGATGATTTCTTCGCTGTCTGACAAATGATCACGATAAGACAAATTCATTCCGCGATTGCGGAAACGGGCTTCGCGTTCTTCTTCGCGGGTTTTAAATCCTTGGCCTTCGATTTTTCGTTCATAATCGACGCCATTTACTTTCAAAACCCGGGCGCGCACCATTGGCGCCAAAGAAAGAGTCTTAATTTCATTGTCGGCCAAAACTTTTTGAATGCCCGTAACTTGTTCATCTTGAATATCAAACATGAACAAAGAAGGCAGACTTGTCTTTTGATCAACCTGCAAGTCAGATTGCAAAGAGTTCTTAAGCTGAGGAAGGATATTGATCAGCAAAGCACCCAAACCCAACGCCACGAATACAGCCAGACTTGCGCCCGCACGACGGGACAGCCCCAGGAAGCTGAACTTCATTGTCCACTGACGAAGATTCTTAAGAGTTCCTGCAAATTTCAGAACGAAGTATCCAGCCACCAGCAAAATCGCAATTGTCGCAACCAAAGATCCAGCAAAAGCAGAGCCGATCTTCCAGGAGTGTGCCTGATGCACGGACAGTCCATAGAATACCAGGATCGCAGGAATAAACGGCCAAACACGGAACTTACCTTCATTCACCGCAAATTTTTCTTCACTAAATAGTTTTGCAGCCTTTAAGTCATAGATCTTCATTAGGAACGGAAGACTGACGACAAAGCTTCCCAGAACCGCCATCAACAGGCAAAGGCCCCAGGCTTCCATGGTGACCGATGGCTTTAAGTCAAACGGAGTGAAGCTTCCTAAAACTTTAGTAAGGACTGGCAATACGATTTCACTGAAAGCAACTGTCGGCAAGGTGGCAAGTAACCCCAAAAGCGAGGCTTGAAGAACATAAACGCCAACCGCCTGGATACTTTGCAAACCAAGAGTTCGCAGAATCGCGATCTCTTTCATACGGCTGTACAGGAACATTCGATAGATATACGCCGCACCTAATGCTGACATAAAAAGCGCGATGATCGCGACTAATCCCAAATAATCAGACAAGTACCCTAGCTGGCGGCCAGAGTCTTCACCGGCGGAAGTAGGAGTGTCCACTGATATCGCCGGGTCTGGAAGTTTTTGAAAGATATTTTCCTTAACTTTATTTTCATCAGTCCCGGACGGAAATCTAAATTGGTAAGCTTGAGTGAAAGTACTTCCGAACTGAATCAATCCAGATTCTGGCAGAAGTTTCAAATCGACGTAAACTCGTGGTGCAAGCGAAGCCATACGAAATGTCTGCGTTTCATCACGGTCAACAACGTCGGAAATCTCTAAATCAAGTTTTCCGATCTGTATACGATCGCCAGTTTGCAGATTCATCTGCTGTTGAAGTTCTGGATAAATCCAGACTTTGTGGGAACCTAAAATTTCCTTTTCACTGCCTGGACCGATCCTTTTTCCACTGTGCATCTCCAATGCACCATAAAAAGGATAACTGCTGTCGATGGCTTTCACCATCACCAGTCGTGAACCTTTGGATGAACTCATCATCGCAAAGAATTCATAAATGCGACCCGTTTCCGTTCCGGGCGGCAAAACCGACTTCATGGCAGATTGCTCTGCTTCGGTCAGTTCTCTGCGGGCTGAAACAGATAGATCCGCTGATAAAATGTTTTTAGCATTTCTTGCAAGTTCATCTTGTAAGGTGACGTTGAATGCCTGCAGCGACACAAATCCAGTCAGCCCCAGACTTAAATTGAAAATAAAAAACAAACCAAATCGCCAGCTGCGAATCAGCTCTCTTACGGCCAGACGAAAAATCATTTTACTGATCCTTTAATACGCCTTCTTCCAAACGAAGAATGCGCTGACAACGGCGAGCCAAGGTTTCACTGTGAGTAACCAGAATAGTCGTGATTTTGTGCTTACGAACAACTTCGAAAAACACATCCATCACTTTATCTCCCGTATGCGTATCCAGATTTCCACTTGGTTCATCGGCCAGCAAAATACGTGGCTTCACCACCAGGGCCCGGGCAATCGCAACGCGCTGGCATTCTCCACCGCTCAGCTGGCTGGGGAAATGATCCAGGCGATGTCCCAATCCCAGCTCACGCAGAGCCTCTTCGGCTCTTTGTTTTGGATTTTCCATTTTCAAAATTTCCAAAGCAAGAGCCACATTTTCCAAAGCCGTTAAATGCGCAATCAAATGATACTGCTGAAACACGATGGAAATATTCTGCGCGCGAAACAAAGTTAGCTGTTGCTCCGTCATCGGAGATAAATTCACCTTATCCACAAGAATTTCCCCATGGTCTGCGCGTTCCAGGCCAGCCAGAATAGAAAGCAAAGTCGATTTACCACTTCCCGACTGCCCAACGATGGAAACTATCTGTCCTGGTTCGATCGTGACGTTCAACCCTTTTAGGACTGCGACTTCAGCATCGCCTTGATGAAAACTTTTACGGATGTCGTTCAGGGTTAAGCTCATAATTTGCCTTTCAACGCATTAAAGATCGTGTCTGCGATAATTTTATGGCCTTCCTCGTTGGGATGAATGCCATCAGCGAGATTATATTTCGGATTTCCAGCAACTTTATCCAGAATGAACGGAATAAATGTCAGTTTGTATTTCTTAGCCAAATCCTCGTACATCTTTTTAAACTTCGACGTGTAATCCGCGCCGTAATTAGGTGGCATATAAAGTCCACCCAAAATCACTTCGACTTTTTCTTTCTGGGCATATTCGATCGCGGTGGCCAGATTTTTCTGACTCTCTTCAACTTTTAATCCACGCAAACCATCGTTTGCTCCCAAAGCCAAAAAAACGACATCAGGTTTTGATTTAAACAGCCACTTCATGCGCGAAATTCCGGAAGCCGTCGTCGAGCCGCTGACACCGGCATTGATGATGGACCATTCTTTCTTGCCAGCATCATGCAACTTCTTTTCAAGCAAAGCCGGATAGGCCGCTTCCTTAGAAACACCGTAGCCCTCAGTGATAGAGTCACCTAAGACGATTAGTTTTTTTTGAGCGAACGAAAGCGACGAGAATAAAAGCAGAAACGTGATAATTAGAGTTCTCATAGAGAACTATCAGACATCTTTACGGAACTTTGTTCAAGACCAGAACGAAAAAGCCCCAAGGAGTTTTCCTCAGGGCTCTAAATTACTATTAACAATAGTGATCAAATCAATTAGCGATTACCGTACTCGCGACGACCGCCACCACCGTTACCACGGTTGTTGTTGTTGAAGCCACCACGACGAGGACCACCCTCACGAGGAGCTTGAGGACGAGCCTCAGAAACATTCAAAGCACGGCCGTTCATTTCAATGCCATTGCCTTTTTCGATAGCTGCATCAGCTGCAGTATCATCAGTCATCTCAACAAAGCCGAAGCCTTTAGAGCGACCTGTTTCGCGATCCATGATAACTTTTGCGGAATCAACTGCACCGAATTGTGCAAAATGATTGTGTAGAGTTTCATCGTCTACAGAGTAAGGCAAATTGCCTACGTATAACTTCTTAGCCACGAAAGACCTCCTGTGGTCGTTTTTAAAAACCCGAGGAAGCCTTCGAACAACTTAAAATCGATACTCACACGGGAAACTTGGGTAAACTAGATTAAGGCTAGCATAGCCCAATTTCCGTGCAAGCCCAATTTTAGGATCTCATATTATTAAACTGCAATGGAACTGCGTAACTACCAGAGCGTATTAGAGCAATACACTCTTGTAATTCATCTATACTTTTTCCAGTCACTTTAACTTTATCATCCGCAATTTGAGGCTGAACTTTAAGTTTAGCATCTTTAATCGCCTTAATAATTTCCTTAGCAACTTCGCGGTCAATACCTTGCTGTAAAGTGACCTTCTGGCGGAGCATTCTTCCCCCAACAGGTTCAATTTTATCGAACTTAGTAGCTTTGATATCTACTCCACGACGATGCAATTTCGTCTGAAGGATACTGCCCATTTGTTCGATTTTATATTCATCTTCGGCAGACAAACTAATTTCTTTTTTATCTTTGTCCCAACCAATCTCAGCTTTACTCCCCTTAAAGTCATAACGACCCTCAACCTCTTTACGAGCCTGATTAATCCCATTATCCACTTCCTGAAGATTCAACTCAGAAACAATATCAAACGAAGGCATAAAAAATTTCTCCGAAATTTTTTCGAAAATCGAAAAGTCGACAATCGAAAATTGAAGTTCAAATTCCCAAAACTAAAAGACCAACTCCCCTCCCCAACAAACGTCGCAGAAGTAGAGTTGGTCAAAAGGGTCCGAATGCAAGGCGGAGGGTCATCCCCACAGCGCAGGCGTGCTCCAGGCACGTCGGAGCGAGGAGATGGCCCGACAACGCAGCAGTCGGGCCGTTTTCACCAACTCTTAGTGGTGGTGGCCGGCGTCGCCGTGTAGTCCATGTGGATGGCCGTGTTGTTCTTCTTCTGGCGTGGCTGGTCTGATCAACGCCATTTCAATATCAAACTCAAGATTTTGGCCAGCCAAAGGATGGTTGCCATCTAGAGTAACGTGAGAGTCAGAAATTTTTGTTACGCGAACGATGTGTTGTCCTTCGCCCAATTCCAAACGAAGGTGTGCACCGATTTCCAATTGTGGAAGGTGTGCTAGTTCTTCTTTAGGAACATCCATGAACATGTTGTCGCGGATTTCTCCGTAACCATCTTTAGCGGCAAGCTTAACATTTTTCTTGTCGCCTTCTTTCATGTCTTTAATTTCTTCTTCAAGTTTAGGAAGGATTTGTCCTGCACCTTCAAGGTATGGCAATGGATGACCCTTTTCAGATTTATCAAGGATTTGACCATCTGGGCCTTTTAGAACGTAGTTAAATGCCAATACTCTTCTCATAATGAGTCTCCTTATTTGATACGTCCGTATCCCACTTTTCCTAGCCTTTTGGCAATATAAAAGCCCTCATCTGCGACACAATTGGCGTAGAGCTTGAATTTCCGGCTCAATATTAGATATACTTGAGTATAGGAACGCACCAGAACGGGGGATACATGCAGCACATGACCTCACTGAGGTCCTTACTGCTTAACTCAAGCTACGAACCCATGCGGGTTGTAAGTTGGCAAAAGGCCTTAATATTGTGGTTTCAGGACAAAGTGGAGATACTTGAGTATCACCAGACTTTCGCCCGGTCTTTTCAGCGAAGGTTTCAGCTCCCCAGCGTATTGAGACTTAAATCATACGTAAAACCGAGGGGAAGCCATGCCGTCCGCTTCTGTCGAGAAAACGTTTATATCCGCGATAACTATACCTGCCAATACTGTGGCGAAAAACTCAACGCCAAACAGCTCACTCTTGATCACGTCGTACCCGCCTCTCATAATGGACCGAAAAATTGGACTAACGTTGTTTCAGCCTGCCGCGAATGCAACCAAAGAAAAGCAAATCGCACTCCAAGAACTGCGAATATGCCTTTGCTGACAGAACCGCGTGCACCGAATTGGCTACCAACTTTACAGTTGGAAATTAGTGCCGATCACGTTCCGCCTGACTGGGCACCCTACCTTATCCTAAAAACGGGATAGTCGTGTACATCGTCCTTATTCCCAGCTAACCTTTTACAAAGGGGGCTTGCGTGAATAAGGACATTCACAATCAGCTGGTCGCAGCTCTGACTACTATCATCAGTGAAACCAATGGGATTTCATTATCCGATACATTGGATTTATTGCTTTCATCTGATTTAAATGACAAAAATCCCGAAGCTTATAAATTGGTCGCGGACTTCCGCAATCTTTTGAACCGCTTTCAAATTAATGAAATCACGATCACGACTTTGCTGAAGCATCCGATTTCGGCAGCCTTGTTTGACTTCTTTAAAAATTTTCCACTTAAGTATCACGAAGAGCACATTCATCTGACCGGTGCGATTTCTGCAGATTTCATATATCCCCGTTTGAAAAAACTTTTGGAAGGTCCTGACAAAGCGATCTATGAACAAAAGATTTCTGAAGTTTACGGTCCCCAGGCATTACCAATTCGCAGTGTTGAGGACGTCGATAAACTGATTCGTCTGCAGGAAAACGAAGGCTTCGCCCGTTACCTTAAAATTCTATATCTTCCCAAATTGATTTTTTTGAATCGCGAAGTCCATGCGGAAGCCGCATATCATCTGGCAAGTGACCTTTGGAAAAATTTTAACGTCGGTTCTATTCGACTTAAGTTTTCCTTGTCGCGTTCGACTTCCAGCTCATCAGAACAAATTCCAGGTATTGACGACGTCACGCCCGAGGATGTTGTTCTAGGGTTGTACGACGGTTTTAAAAAATTCCAGGATGAGCACAGTGAGTTCCGCTTTATCCTATCCCCTTCCTTCCGTAAGGAAGCCAATCACTTTGACGCGGAAAACTTTAAAACCCGAAAAGAACATTTCATGTCCCAGATCGACGAGCTGGTTCAGATGTTGGATAAATATCCTTTCTTACAAAAAGTGATGACGGATGCTGATACGGTGGGTGACGAGCGTGAACTTTACCGTAAAGAACACTTCAATGAAATGAAGATGGGGTTTAGAAAACTGCAGTATCGTGGTTTTAAAATCCGCTCGCATCATGGGGAAACCTGGCACACATTGAAAAAAGGTATTCAAGCTGTGGATAATGCCATGAACATCTGGCACATCGATACACTTGAGCACGGAATCAGTTTAGGAATTAATCCCAATAAATACTTCCACCGCCTGTATCAGGATTTCATTAAGCGCAATAATGATGGCAAGGGCTTCACTGAAAAAGATCCTTTATACCGTGAGTTAACGGAACTTGATTGGGCTGACAACCGCCACGTCCTGGAAAAACTTTTAAAGGGCGAGCGTTTAGACGACGCGGAAAAAGTTCTGTTGGTCAAAGCGAAGTTCCATACTGCCCGCGAAGTTGAACACTATCAACATGACGTTTTAAATCGCATGATTCAAAAAGGTGTCACGTTAGTTTCACTTCCCTCTTCAAACAACAAACTCACTGGAAAATTCGAGGATTATAAGGACCACCCGTTCTCGTGGTGGGAGAAAAAAGGTGTGCAGTTGGGTGTGGGCACGGATAATCACGTGACGTTAAATACCAACTTTATTTATGAAATGCTGATCTTGCTTTACACCGATTCCGTCAATTTAAAGATCACAAAACTTTTGATGGTTACTACCGGAGAAAGCCGCAGACCTTACATCAGTCACCTGTTGTGGACGATGCGCAAAAGACTTAAGAACCTGACTAAGTAATACAAAGAAAGACATCACAGTAATGGCAGCTAAGAAAAACATCCTTAAAGACTTATTTAGCAAACACATGCTTATCATCCTGTTTTTGGGTTTCGCCAGCGGCTTGCCGCTGGCTTTGACCGGCGGGACTTTAAAAACGTGGTTGGCCCGCGAGCAAGTTGATATCAGCACTATCGGTTATTTTAGCTGGGTGGGACTGTCTTACTCTTTGAAGTTTTTATGGTCGCCCCTGTTGGATCGCTATACTTTATTTAAAGTAGGTCGTCGTCGCAGCTGGATGATGGCAACACAGGTTGCGATCATGGCATCGTTGTTATTCCTGGGAACTTTAAGTCCCATGAATAACTTAAGCTTGATGGCGATCATGGCCGTGTTGATTGCTTTCTTTAGTGCCACTCAAGATATTGCGATTGATGCTTATCGCCGCGAGATTCTGACAAACCAAGAATTGGGCTTGGGATCCTCACTTAATATCTACGGATACAGAATTGCGATGCTGGTATCGGGTGGGTTGGGTATCGGTATGGTCGGCAACGAGTTCTGGCCAATTACCTGGGGGCAGTTGTATTTCCTGATGGCTGCGATAATGGGTATCGGACTTTTAACGACATTCTTTGCACCAGAGCCAAAACTGGATTCCCCTCCCCCGAAATCATTGTATCAGGCCGCAGTTGAGCCCTTTGCAGAGTTCTTAAGAAGACCAGGGGCCGCGTATATTCTTTTGTTTGTGTTACTGTTTAAACTCGGTGACGCCCTTGCCGGAGCTTTGCTGCAGCCTTTCTATGTGCAAATGGGCTTCACGAACGCCGACATTGGATTGGTGGCAAAAGTCTTCGGAACCGCTTCGTCGCTAGTGGGATTGTTTTTTGGCGGTATCGCAATTTACTACATCGGCATTTATCGCAGTCTATGGGTCTTTGGAATATTACAAGCAATCTCCACTGCAGCTTTCGCTGTTCTCACATTTACCGGCAATGCATTGGTGCCTTTTGCAGCGGTGATCGTGTTTGAAGATATCAGCACAGGTATGGCAACCGCTGCCTTCGTGGCTTTCATGGCCGCACTTAGCAACAAGAAATACACAGCGACGCAGTACGCGATTCTTTCAAGTGTTGCGACTTTGGGAAGAACTTTCTTCTCGGGCTTCACAGGTGATTTAGTTAAGCAATTGGGTTGGGCAAATTTCTTTTATGCCTGCGCCTTGATTGCAATTCCGGGATTGCTCATGCTTATAGGCATGAAGAAGTATCACACAGATGAGGCTCTTGATTCTTAAGAATTGTTAGCCTCCCGGTGTATGTTCACACTGGATCTACAAGAGGTGTACGCGGGCCCTTAGCATGGAGTCATGTATCTAGGAAAGTTTCACTCCATTGAGCCTCCATATCAGGTTTCCCAGGATGCCAGTCTTGATTGGCTTTCGACAGCTCATCATCTTGCACAAAATGAACAATCCCACACGAAGGAAGAGTATTTAAAAATGCTCCATCGGGTGGGTTGTTCGTCTCAACAAATTCAGCAGAGATATTTTTTCGTACCTGATGTCGGCGAGCACGATTGGTCTCAAAATAAAATTTATCCAATTCCCGTAAGCAAGCGTGGCGTCAGCATGCACCATCGCCACGAGTACTATCACAAGATCGTGCAAGATCTGTTCAAACAGATTTATGATACCCGGGCTTATCCGGACGATATGATTCACGTCAGTTGCACGGGATATGTCTCGCCGAGCGCCGCACAGCTTATTGCCCTAAAGTCTCCAAAACCCGTCACCGTCACGCATTCCTATCACATGGGCTGCTATGGAGCTTTTCCGGCGTTAAGAATGGCAGCGGGATTTTTAGCGAATGAATCTATCTTAGGGGAAAAGCGCAGCGTAGATTTGGTTCACACCGAATTATGCAGTCTGCATTTAAATCCCGAAGAATCGTCGCTGGAACAGATGGTAATTCAAAGCCTGTTCGCTGATGGTTGTATCGCGTACCGCATGAGTCACGCTCAACCGGACGCGGGTTTCAAAATTCTTTCGCTTTATGAAGAAATAATTCCTGATACCGCTGATGCGATGGAGTGGATGGTTTCTGATTGGGGAATGAAAATGACTCTTTCGAAAGACGTTCCCTCGATGGTGGGAACAAAGATTCGCGAATTCACCGAACGCTGGTTGAAAACGCGCGGCTATGATCTTTCTAAACTTCAAAAAAATGCACTCTTCGCTGTTCATCCTGGTGGACCAAAAATTATTGATCAAGTTGCGCATCATTTAGAATTAAAAGACTCGCAAGTTGAAGCCAGTCGGCGACTTTTGCATAGACGGGGCAACATGTCTTCGGCGACTCTCCCCCACTTGTGGGAATCCATTCTTCATGACGACAACGTGCCATCGGGCACTCAGATCATTAGTTACGCATTCGGACCCGGACTGACTGTTTGCGGAGGACTGATGGAGAAGTTATGAGTGCCTTCCTGGTTCTGACTGTCTTACAAGGGATTCTGATTTTTGTGGATGAGGTCTTTTTTCATCACAAACGAGGATTACCCCGCTGGGAAAGAATAGGACACCCCTTAGACACGGCAACTGTACTGTCATGTCTACTATTCATTGGACTTGCACCGAAAAACGTCACCAATGAAACCATTTACTATTCGATGGCGATATTTTCCTGCGTCTTCATAACCAAGGACGAATGGGTTCATCGTAAGTTTTGTTCCGCAATGGAGATGTGGCTACACGCGCTTCTTTTTGTGGTCCATCCGTTGCTATTGTTTTCGGCAGTATATGTCTGGGAGTCGCATCAACAAATGGTTTTAATGACTGCTGCGGGGGTTGTGGTCTTTGGGGTCTATCAAGTTGTGTATTGGAACTTTATAGATTATCGATTGCAAGAGCGGCGCAGGGCCGCCCTTTACCGCGATCTTTCCCAAGAGGATCGCTATGACTATTTTCGCGAATAAATTTAGAACTCTGCCGTCATTGGGTTTGGCCCTATGCGACCGTCTTTGCTGTCCATTTTCTCTATCTTAGCCATATCGTCGGCACTTAATTTGAAATCAGAGACATCAAAGTTTTCTTTAATGCGTGAAGGTGTCACGGATTTTGGAATCACGATAAAATTATTCTGCAAATGCCAGCGCAAAATAACCTGTGCTGTGGACTTGCCATGTTTTGCCGCGATTTCTTTCAGATGGGAATCATCTAAAAGCTTACCTTGACCCAAGGGACTCCAGCATTCAGTGAAGATGCCGTGTTTTTGATGGAACTCACGCAAATTCTTTTGTTGGAATTTTGGATGAAGTTCAATTTGATTGAGGACTGGAATTTCCCCCGTCGCATCGATAATACGAGTCAGATGCTCGGGCATGAAGTTAGATACACCGATTGATTTTGCCTTACCCTGTTTCTTAATCTCCACCATGGCTTTCCACGTTTCAAGATAAAGACCACGATGGGGAGAAGGCCAATGCACCAAATACAAATCAACTTGTTCGATTCCCAGCTTTTTCAAACTCGAATCAATCGCTTTCATCGATTTGTCATATCCTTGATCGTCATTCCAAAGTTTTGTGGTGATGAATATCTCGTTGCGGGCAAGTCCACTGTTTTTAATTGCCTGACCTACCCCCGTTTCGTTGCGATAAATGGCTGCAGTATCAATCGAACGGTAACCAACTTTGAAAGCTTCACTGACGGCTGCCTCGGCACCATCATCCGGCACTTGCCAAACGCCGAAGCCCAATTGAGGCATGTGGGTGCCATCTCTTAACGTAACTGCTGATTTGAATGCCATGGATATTCCTTTGCTTTCGAGGATTACGCGAGCCCGATCCAGCCCGCTAAAATTGCCGTTAATGTCAGTCCGCCAACAATAACCCATAGTAAAACACCTTGGATCAATGGTCGCACGCCGACACTGCGTAATGTGTCGCGAGTCAAATTCGCGCCGATCAGGAACAACGTGACCACTAAAAGTTTTTTGGCAAGTTCGTTAACGACTTTTCCTGCTCCCTGAAGCTGAGGGATCCAAGTAACCAAAGCTGCTGCTAATAAAAACCCAAGAATAAACCAGGGAAATTTTGTTTTGCCCGCCGTAGATTCTTGCTTGCGTGAAACCAAGTATCCAAAAAACAACGTCACTGGAACAATCCACAATGCTCTTGCCAGTTTCACTGTTGTTCCCACTTCCAAAGCGTGAGCACCATATTGCATGGACGCCCCCACAACAGAACTCGTGTCATGAATCGCCAGCGCACTCCACAGACCGAATTGACCTTCAGTCAAACTAAAGTGATGACCCACAAATGGGAAAACAATCAATGCCAAGGCATTCAGCATGAACACCACACCCAATGAAACTGAAATTTCATGAGGCTTCGCTTTGATGGAAGAGGAAACTGCAGCGATGGCACTGCCTCCACAAATCGCTGTTCCTGCGGAAATCAAAATCGAAGTATCGCGCTCAGTTTTTAAAACTTTACCCAAGAAGTAACCAATGATCAGAGTCAACGAAATACCCAGGACTGTATAACCCACACCTTGCGCTCCGACTCGACCAACCACATTCAAATCCATTCCCGCCCCCAAACCTACAACGGCGATGCTTAAAAGATTCGACGTCAACTTACGTGTTTTGGAGATATAGGGATTACCAACCGTGACAGCCGCGACCAACCCCAGAACCAATGCAAGCGCTGATGAAAAGCTAAAAACAAAACATGCCACCGCCAGCAATGGAATGAGGGCCATCGAAACTAGATATTGGATTCTTTGTATATTCATAGGGAAAAGAGTAGCCGACATAATTCTTGGTTGATACTAAATTGAAGATAAGCTCCAATATTTAAAAGGGGTATTCATCATGAAAGCTAAACTACCAATGATCGCGCGCATTCTTTTCGGTTTGATCTTCTTTCTTTCGGGAGTTGCAGGCCTTGCACAACAGATGGGCCTTATGCCACCTCCACCAGTTGAAGGCATGCCTCCGGCAATGTTGACTTATTTCCAAGGTATCATGGCTTCCGTTTATTTCATGCCGCTACTTAAAATCACGGAAACCGTGTGCGGGCTTTTGATTCTGATTGGCTGGTTTGTGCCACTTTGCTTGGTCATCATGGCGCCGATCGTTTTGAATATTTTCTTTATCCATGCGTTCCTGGCTCCAAGTGGCGTGCCCCTAGCTTTGATCCTGGGTGCTTTATTGATCTATTTGGCCTTCTTTGCGCCTCCATACGCTCCTAAAGTTAAGGCTTTGTTTCACAAAAAATAGTAAATAATTCAGCAAGTTGGACACGGCAGACCTCTCCATGGTAGAGGTCTGTTCATGAAATTCGAAAAATTCCACCTCTCTGAAGACCTTCTTCGCAATCTTGAAGACAACGGCTATTTCCGCACAACTGATATTCAGTTCAAAGCCATTCCATCCATCCTTAAAGGCGAAGACGTTCTGGCTATTGCCCAAACCGGCACCGGTAAAACGGCGGCTTTTGCAATTCCTCTGATCAACATGATCCACTCCGAAAAAAGCAGCAAACGTGCAATCGGCATCAAATGCCTGGTACTTGTTCCGACTCGTGAGTTGGCTCAGCAAATCGGTGAAGTGTTTAATAAACTTTCCAAACACACAAAGGTAAAACCCTTCGCCTTGTTTGGTGGTATCGAACAAGACGCACAGATCAAAAAACTTCAAGACGGCATCGACGTATTGATCGCAACTCCAGGCCGTATGTTTGACTTGATTTCTCAAGGCTTCATTAATCTGAATTTTATCGAACACCTGGTTTTGGATGAAGCCGATCAGATGTTGGATTTGGGATTCATTGACGATATCGAAGACATCAAAAGGAAATTAAACCGTCGCCACCAGACTTTATTTTTCTCTGCGACAATCAATCCTGAGATCAAAAAGCTTGCATACTCTCAAGTTCGCAGTAACGCGATCCGAATCGAAATTTCGCCGGAAGATCCTGTTTCAAAAAACGTGAAACACTTTGTGATGTTTGTCGAAATGGACGACAAGCGTTTCTTCTTGGCAGAGTACATCAATCAAAATGCAGATGGTAAATTCATCGTCTTCGTTCGCACGCGTGTACGTGCTGAACGAGTTGCTAAAGCTCTGGAGCGCGTGAACATCGCCTCTTTGACTTTGCACGGGGAAAAAGACCAAGTCGACCGTGCTGACGTGATGGCAGCCTTCCGTAAAGGCGATTGCAAAATCATGATCGCGACTGATGTAAGTGCTCGTGGTATAGATATCCCTGACGTTACACATGTCATTAACTATGACTTGCCGGAAAAACCTGAGAACTACGTTCATCGTATCGGTCGTACAGGCCGCGGTTTTAACAAAGGTATCGCAGTTTCCTTCTGTGCTACGGAAGAAAAAGAACAACTTGCAAATATCGAGGCTCTGTTGACCAAGCCGGTCGAAGTTATTAAAGTAAACAAAGCCGACTATAAAATTATCGCTTCGCAACCGGAAACTTCAGATATCGATAAAAGCCTTCAAGCTTTGCTTGATAGCGAAGATCTGTTTGCAAATCCTAAAAAAGCGAAGTGGAAGAAAAAGTAAAACGACGGAATGAAATTCAGAATTTGCGCAGCACTTACACTCAGCTTGATTCTTTCAGCCTGCGCAACCAGCGGCGGACGACGCCAAATCATTCAAATTCGTTCAAACTCCCCAGGGGCCAAGGTCTTTCTAGACGATCAACTCCTGGGTCAAGCTCCCCTTCTTGCAGAAATTCCCCGTAAAAGCTCCCTACAACTGAATGCCGTGGATGGTAAATCCAAAGCATCGACAGAACTCGATGGCCACTATCGCTGGGGACGAAGCTTTGCAGGTAATCTGGGGTTTCTAAGCTGGGCACCGGTTGGTTGGGCAACAGATTTACTGACGGGTGCTGCTTGGGAGTATCAAGACGACGTCAATCTTGATTTTTCTGAATCACAACAAGGCAATTACCAACCAGCCGTTTTTATTGCGATCGCTCCCCCGATCGCTACTCATCCGAATATTGCTGACGAAGTCGGAAGACTTATCAGCGCCGATTTAAGTACCAAACAAACCTCGACGACGGTTCTGCCATACAATCAGACACTTTCGGTTTTTAATGATCATGATATGGATAATGATGACCAAGGCGTTAAGTCGGATCGTTACGAGGCGGCTTATCACCTAAAGGCTTCAAAGATATATCTGGGCACAGTCGATATATCTTCAGATTCACAAAACGTTTTAGTTAAGGGACAGCTTCAAGATGTCTTAAATCCTGCAGAATCAAAAAGCATGGACTTTGCATTTGATAAATCTCTGACACCCTCCATTTACGAGGTTGGATGGACAGACAGAAGTTCTGAAGTCATAAGTCTTTTGCCTAATTCTATTTTTATTATTCCCGCCTCGGGCAGAACCAGCCTGACTATCAATGAACAAAACGTCAGCGCCGAGGAAGTCAGCTCTGAAGGTTTTGTGGAAAAGACCACGCAGTACCTGGCAGCCATCAGTTTAAAAAACTTTTTACCTCCTTCGAAACGAAAGGAATGGCGCTATCACTTTCGGTTAACTCCGAGTTTAAGTTTTTCTTACGCCCGCGAGCAGTTTAACGACATTCCGGCATTGAAAGACGTTCAGTTTAAACGCTTTCACACGGATGCGGGGTGGGGCCCGAGCTTTAATTACGGGAACAATCGTTACAATCTGTATCTAAATATCTTTCCGACCGTGGGCTATGACTCGATCACAACCGAAAAACAAGGGCGCGATTATCGCGAGGACAGTCTTGGCGTGACGGTAGGCCTTGAAGTTGGCGCGATGTTATTTTTTAAAGAGCGTTGGAGTATTCAGGTCTTCAGCCGAAGTGCGACTGTGCCCGAAGGTATGTGGAGCAATATCATTTCTGACGTTACTAACACTCCCACAACTGTGGACTCGGCAGCCTTTGTGGCAGCGGGTTTTGCTCTGGGATACACCTTTCCAAACAAAGACCTTCCCTTCTAAGAGTGACCAAATTTTGGTCACCTTTTTTACCTAATTTCAACGTTCACGACCCCAACCCAGCTATATAAACCGAAGCTGTGGCATATCTTTCGCTATTCAGAAACGAACCAGCGACAAGGGGAACGGGGATGCTTCAAAAATCCATGAAATTCGTAATGGTTTGCACGATCACTCTGCTTTCAAGCATGTCTTTGGCAGCAACGAAAATCTATACTCCTCAAGACAAAGAATACTTCACTCATTCCTCCAAACTGGATCGCGCATTGCAACTGAACTCGGGCCAGCTGCAAGTCACCAATGAAAGGATTCCCAGCACCGCGGTTGCCGTGTGGAAGCTTTTCGTAAAGGCCTGCGTTCCCAGCGTGCGCAACGACCGCTACGCGAAAACGATGACCGTGCAGAAGACTGGAAATTTCACAGTTTTAAATTTTCAGTGTGATAACAAAAGCGACTATCACGCTATTCCAGAAACGATTCAATTTATCGCAACCTTAGATCAACACGAAATTTTGGCTGACTTGCAGGTTGTGCAGTTCGCAACTGATATTTCGAAGCCGGCGAATATTAAAACCGATGATCCAAGTGACATTCTGCTAGAGGTCGGCGCAGGAACGCTGATGCAAGGATTGTTGGCTAAAGATCAAGACAGCATTGAACATAATGATAAGATCATCAATTCTGTTGCGGGAAGTTTGGTTGCCGTTTCAAGTGCCGCGCTTGCCTATAAAGGACTTAATATCACCAAGAAACAAGCTTACTGGATTGGTGTCGCTTCAAGTGTAGTCGCCAGCATGTTAAAAGGTGCATACGATACATATACTGCGAATGAAGTTAATGCGACAGATATGATCAGTCACCGGGCAGGATTCATTCCCAATAATATCGATATCAGTTTTAAAATTTCTTTCTAAGAGCGTTCTTTTTTCTTCTTACGAACGTAAAGTTTTTTAAGAACGGACGCGACCAACTCCCCGTTCGCATCAATCACCTGTACTGGCAGATCAAAGATGTACTTATCACCAGACGCGGTTTCTTTAAGAACTTTCTCGATGATTTCATCATTGATTCTAAATTCGGCCGTAACATTGGTCTTTCCGGGTGCTACGAAGTCTATGGTGGCACCTTTATCCCAAACATAATAATCCTGCCCCAAGTTATTGATCAGCATCAGCATGTAAAAAGGGTCCGTCATGGCATAAAGAGATCCGCCGAATTGAGTGCCCACGTAATTGCGATTGTACCATGTTTGCTTCAGACATACTTTGATGTAGCGATAATCAGAAGATATCTCTTCAATCTTGATCCCCGCCCCCAGATAAGGCGTCCAAAAGCTGATCATGTACTTTACAAGCCAGCCTGGAGTGTTAGATCCCCTTTTTCTAAGATAAGACGTAAAGGCATTAACCATTCGCTGTTCCTATTTCTCCAGTATCTGTTTCAACTTCTGCAAATCCTTGGTGACTGCCCTTGCATCGTTCTCAAAATCCGCATCAGACATTTTAGGACGACGATATAAAGTAAAAATCACTTCACTGCCATCAGCGTTCTTAACTACTCTTAAGGGATTGTGATTCACTTCTCCAGACGGAAGAATGACGTCATGATCGACGACACCGAATTTGTTCTTTTCAACAAAGCGAACTTTCACTTTTCCCATCGGAGAATCAGCTATCCAATCATCTCCGGACTTAACCAGTTCGGCCTGGCTTAATCCCGCGGCCCAGCGAGGCATATTTTCCGGCGTGGAAATAAACTGATAAACTTCATTCACGTTTTTCCCAATTGAAATGCTTATTTGTTTTGCGGGATAAGTCACGGCTAATCCTTTGCTGGGGCGAACCACGTTTTTGAACATTTTGATCTGGGACGATCCGAGCGAACAAGCAAAAAGAATCAAAATGGAAAGTTGAATTTTCAGGTATTTATTCATGGCACACCTCGAAACTCTATTTCAAACACCCTCTCCCTGTATTTCAAGATCAGAGAGCCGGCTTTGATATAAGTCATTTCGAGGACGCGTTTATCGTCTGGTGCCTAGATCGGGAATGATTTTCCGTCCACTTTAGTGATTTTCAGACTATCCAGATCAACGTCTTCCAAACAACGTACATTGATCGCTACCATTTTTGCACCATTTGGAGCCGTGCCATGTGCAAATGGAGTCACGCCACACTCACCACAAAAGGTATGATGAATTTGCTTTTTGCCGAATTGATAGTCGACGAGCTCTTCAGCCCCGGAAAGCATTTTGAAATTCTCAACTGGTACAAATGCCAGCAAGGTGCCTTTTCTTCTGCACATTGAACAATTGCAACTGATAACTTCTGTGAAGTTGCCTGTAGCTTCGTATTTTACTTCGCCACAGTGACAACTGCCGATTTGTTTTTCCACTAGAAATCCGCGATCACTACAAAGTAAGGATCAAGTTTTGTGTCCTTATGATTGTATTTGGAATAGTCATAGCTTTTATAGCTCAGCTGAAACGCCAAAGGAATTTTCGTCGGAACTTTATAACCGAAATCCAACTGGAATCCTGAACCCTCTTTGTAATCTCCATATGTCGATGAAACAAAGTATGTGGCCAAAAGATATCCACCACTTTCTTTACGAGTCATGACACCACCGCTGACGCCATAAGAAGTGCGATTCACCGTTGCCGAATCAGATGCTTGAGCGTCATTTTGATAAAGTCCACCCAGCACCCAAGGCGAACCTTGAAATTTATAGTAAAGAGCGACGTCGTACAAAGTACGAGTCGATTTACTTTCAGCTCCTGATTCCTCGGAAGAAGAGCTCATATACAATAGGCCCAACTTACCCATGCCTTCCGCTAAAGCAAGACCGCTATTCAAGATCACACCCAAAAACACCAAAGCTTTAAAAGAACGCATAATTGTTTTCATGGCTAAATACTGACAAGTCCTTCAGTATTACTCAAGACAATTTGAACAAAAAATTCATCACTTTATTAAAGTGGATATTCTCTGAAATGGATCTTCTGAATCTTTTAACAAAAGTTGTGGTTTATACCCTATATTTTCCACTATGCGCCCATCTTTATAACTGATGTAGTTGGCGGAAATACTGACAGCAAGATGACTCTCAGGCAGAACTAACAAACCCACATTACCAAACTGAACACAGCCACGCGTATTCCTACTTCCAATAGTTTTAGCATGAGGATGCTCCTCCATTGCCTCCAAGAATCTCTCGCAAGCTGAAGCGCAAGTTTCATCAATCACTATATAAATAGGACGATTGTATCCACGATCTTTCAGATGGGAATTCTCATAGGTCAAATTATTGTCTTCATATTCGTTCGTCGGCTGAAAGGCATACTCGTCATAGACCAACTTCTTAACTGTGCCACCGTATTCGTACTCATTGTAATCAAGTATTTTTTGAAGCATTCCCCTTCTCGCTTCCGCATCGATTCTTTTTCCTCGTTCTGTTTGAAATAATATTAGATGATTCTTACCTAAGGCGTGAATAACAGGGTGACCAATCTTTCCATTTCTTTTTATAGGCATCGGAAAGTATTGAATTTCACTTCCCTCTCGATATTGCTCACCCCACAAGAGTGCGGCTATTTTCAGTGGCACCTCAACATACCCACCACTATTTCCCCGAAGGTCAAATACCAATGCTTTGGACTTTTGCATATCTTTCTCAACTTCACCGATGAGGTCGCGAATGTCTTTTTCTTCCATAATGAAAGAGGGTATTTGTTTTACAGCAACTTTGTGAGGGTCTAATGAAAGTACGGGATCAGAGAATACACTGCTAGGTGCGCGCGCAGACTCTAAAGAGGAGTCATCTGATTCGATCCGAGATACACGCAGATGACCATCTGGAATAATTGAAAATATTTTCTGTAGCTTATTTAGATATTCATCCATAGCCATATTCTTGGTAGCGCTCAACAGCTGGAGCTCATCTATCATTCGCTGATACTGATCCGGATAAATAGATTTCGCAGAGTATGCATGATCAAACGCATACAGAAGATACTTTATTTCCTTGTCGATATCTTTCGACGTTAGGACTTCCTTCCTGTCACTGAAATCTATTCTGCTAACTTCCAAATCTTTAGGACTTAACTCTTGATTGAACTGAAAGTAACAGATTGATGCCGATAGCGAAAGGAACACAATGATCATCCATTTATATTTTTTTGCAAAACTTTTCATTGTTTATATTTCGGAACAACTTCACCATTACTTAATGTATCTCATTTTGAGATTGAACCACTAAACTCATCGTTGCCAAAATAGCAATCCGCAGATAGCATTTTTAAGTATGCAAAAGCTTTTAATTATCCAACATCAGCAATCGGTTCCTCCTGGTTCGACACTTGAGTGGGCAAAAAAGAATGGTATTCAGGTGGAGTATTGGCATCCTGCTGACGGGACCCCGGCTCCAGATTTTAAACCCTATCTGGGGGTTGTGATTTGTGGCGGAACGGCAAACGCGTTTGAAGAAGACAAATTTCCGTGGCTGCAGACGGAAAAAGCCTTCCTTAAAAAATTGGTTAAGAACGACCAGAAAGTTTTTGGTTTGTGTTTGGGTGCCCAGCTCCTGGCGGATGTCTTGGGAGAAAAAGTTTTTATTCATCCAGCTGGTTGGGAATCTGGTTTCGTCCCAGTGAAAATGTCAACGGGCGAGACGTTGCAGGTATTCCAATCTCACCTTTGCACTTTTGATTTACCAAAAGGGGCCGAGCTTTTCGCGACGAATGATTTTTGTAAGAATCAGGCATATCGAGTTGGCAAAAATATCGTTGCCACTCAATTTCATCCGGAAGCGACGGATGAATGGATCAAATACTGCTCGGAAAAAGATCTCTCGGCGCGAACTGGAAATGTGCAAAATAAAACCGAGATGCTTAATTCCCTTCCTTTAAGAAAATCTCTTCAGGAGTGGTATTTTAAGCAACTCGATGCTTTATTTCTTTAGTCGCACTTGTGGTTATCGTCATAGAAAAACCAGTGGAACTGTGACCCGCCGAAACCCGGGATATGAAGAGCTTTATCGTCTGTACAGTCCTTACGTCGATAAGCCTCATTGATAATCAATAGATCCTGAAATGAAGGAAGGTAACCGTTCTTTTTATAGAACTCAGCTTCTTTCGCATAAATATTCTTTTCCAAGGCACTGGCCACAACTTCAAATTGCACATTTGTTTTGATGCTATCGACTGGCATATATTTCGGCAGAGTGTCTTTGGCGACACCGAACTGACGAACCATTTTTGCAAGATATGCTTTGCCTGCATGCTTGGGCTCCCAGTGGAAGTTATAGCCCTTCGTGATCATCCAACCGTAAACACTTTGCAAAACAGCGTCTTGCATACGGACCTGACGGAGAAGTGGCATATGTCTGAACTCGGCGACGAAATCAAAGCGTGGATCGACTTCCACATCATAGGGGGCGAACAACGAAGTTTTTGTCACACCCAATGAGCGTGGATAAGCATTGCCTTTGAATTTACTGACGGTGCTACGAAATTTTGGAATGATCAGCTGACCATTTGATGCCTTGTCATAAGCCATTCTGACGACTTCAGAACAAAACATTGTCGAATAGTCGTCATCATTCATCGAAAAGTCGTACTTGATACCCTGGCCTTTGTCCAAGGCTCCTTGGGCATAATCATAAATATAACGAGAAGCTTTTTTTGCAAGCGTTTGATCTGGGTGACGGAACAAAGCCACACGGGCATCTGCAGACTGACGCCATTTTTCCAGCGGAGTAACAATCGTACCGTACTGAATAAGGGCTTCAACTACATATTTCTTGCCAGCTTTATCTTCGCCCACGACTGCAAGATGCGAAAAATTTCCTTCTTCGTCGGCGATACGCGCGATCATCGCAGAGACATAGGACTTCCCGCGAATGATCATGACGTCACCGGCTTGCAATTCAAAACCTTCAAATTTTGGATTGGTCCAAGTACTTGGTTTTTGATTTGTCAGGATCGGAGCTGCTTTAAAGTTATAAACTTTCTGTGCATACAACCAATCCAACAAATACTCTTCAGCAAAACGTGCGTACTGAAATCCCTCACGCGCTTTAGTTGCGCAGTCTTTGCTAAGCTCACTGCGTGTATCGAACTCCTGAAGTTTCTCATGCAAAGAAACGCGGATTTGGAAAATCGTATCTAGAACTTCCGGGCCATATTTTCGCAAGCTCTCTTGCTCCGTAGAAGATTTTGGAACGAAGTGATCGGCTGGCAGATAATAAAGATAGTCCGTCACATTGTTCACGAACATCACACAAGTTTGCGGATTGAAAATTTGAGCATTGTTGATATCAGCCAAAACCTTTTGGCTACCTGTGATCAACTCACCCGTACTGGCTGGATTGCGATAAGACCGTGGTTCCATTGGCTTGGTTGAGCTGCTGGTACAAGCCGAGATCAATCCCATCACCGCTGCCGTCGCAATCGTGACCAATTTATTCATATAAAATCCTCCGAAGTGATTAATATTATTCGGCAATCAGAGGGTTTTTGATGACTCGACCTCGGTCCGGGTTTTAGACCAATCCAAATGTTAACGCATCAAATCAAGAGCCGAATATCACCCAGATATTCCTAAACCACGTCCTTGATTTCCCAGGGGGCAATTGTTATGTTGTCACCTCTTCAGAACTTTCCCGAATGGACAGGTGGCCGAGTGGCTGAAGGCGCACGCCTGGAACGCGTGTGTAGGTCAAAAGCCTACCGAGAGTTCGAATCTCTCCCTGTCCGCCAATTTTGATAGTAGTCGAACCCTCGATAGGGTGACCTCCATAAATACCCATTTTAATTTTAGTCGGATGAATCTCTGCGAACTGCAGAACATTCTCAAACACCTCACGGTGTTTTTCCTTGGGTGCTTCGGCGAGATGTTTAATCGCATATTCAATCCGAGCCTTGATCGAGCTCCCTGAAACCCCCTGCAAACTTGTTTTTCTTTTTTGAGACTCCAACTCCAAATGCTGTGCTTTGAGTTCCTGAATCTTTCTATTTATTTCCGTTAGACGTTTATAGAACAATTCCGCAGATAGATCCGGCGGTAACTCTTCTATTCTTTGCATGATGTTCTGAGCCTTCTTGTCATGGCTTTTTATCTCAGAGGAAACAGCTTTAAGTCTTGATTCCACCAAAGGCAGCTCTTTGTTATTGGAAATCTCATACGCAGCAATAGCACTTTTAATTAGTGAGGGCTGACTCAAAATACTTTTGAGCGATGCCAAAATCATATCTTCGAACTTACCAGCTCGAACTCTCTGGATCTGACACTTGTGTTTCGGTGCTCCGACGGCATTTAAAGTTCTATTGTGATCATAGTAGTGGTGCTTTTGAGTTTTTCCATGAGCACTCTTGCCATTCAAGTGACGACCACAATCGCCACAAATGATCTTTCCCGTTAACGGATAGGGATAAGTCTTCCAATCGTTCGGCTTGAATCTTCTTCTATTGGACTCGAGTATCTTTTGCACAACCTCAAAGTCTTCGGCATTAATAATTGCGGACCATGATGCTTTCACTTGGCGTATATCACCACGCTTCTTATTGATCTCTCTCATGCCTATAAGGGTCGCGTTGGTTAAAAGATGATGAAGACTTGCCACCGTAAACTTGTTTCCGCCTCGTGATTCACCTTTTGAATTAATATAGGCCTTCGTGCGCACGCCCATTGCATTCAACTTCAAACAAGTCTGACGAAGGTTCTTCGTTTCTAAGAACACTTGGAAAATCATCTTAATCGACGATGACTCTTCTTCATTTATCAAAAGATTTCCTGGATTTTCTGGATTGCGCTTGTACCCAAGCGGAATCACGCCGCCATTCCAAAGGCCTCGTTCCGCACGGCTAGTAAAGTTGGCGGTGATGCGCTCGCCAGTTTGCTTGCGTTCAAATTGATTGAAGTTCACGAGGTTAAACATCATCAGCTCACCAGCAGCCGTCGTGGTATCAAACTGCTCGCGCAAGGTTACAAGTTTAACT